>NZ_JAGBKN010000021.1:0-44001 GCF_017498075.1 Psychrobacter halodurans | reverse complement strand
GAGATAAATCGCCGTCAAACAAGGAAAATAGCGCAGATAATATCGAGATATTAGTCAGCTATTTGACACCGTTTGGCCAGATTTAGCCATTTTTAACCCATTTAGATGGCTATCGGTTGAATTGAGGACACGCCCTAGTATGCTGACCTCATAAAATGACGACTAACACTGGCTGTACTTTACACTGACGCCATGAGTGGCCGTCGGTATACGATTGTCAGCATACACTGCCAGCCCCCCACGTGAGGTTTCTTTATACTTATCGAGCATGTCAGCGCCAGTCACTTTCATGGTTTCAATCACCTTATCTAGTGAGACGAAATGTTGGCCATTACCGCGGCAGGCCAGACGCGCCGCATTGATCGCTTTGACTGCGCCCATGGCGTTGCGCTCGATACAAGGCACCTGTACCAGCCCGCCGATAGGATCGCAGGTTAAGCCTAAGTTGTGCTCGATGCCGATTTCGGCCGCATTTAAGCATTTGGCTGGCGAGCCACCCATAATCTCGGCTAGAGCAGAGCCTGCCATCGCACAAGCGGAGCCAACCTCGCCTTGACAGCCAACTTCAGCGCCAGAAATGGAGGCGTTTTGTTTGATTAAGCTGCCGATAGCGGTGGCGTTTAATAAAAACTTACGCACGCCGTCTTGGCTATAGTTGGGCAAAAAATCACGGTAATAATGTAGCACCGCTGGAATAATGCCCGCTGCACCGTTGGTCGGCGCAGTGACCACTTTGCCACCATTGGCGTTTTCTTCATTGACTGCCAGAGCGTACAGATCGACCCAGTCCATGGCAGCGAGTTTGTCGGTTTTGGCGATCGGCTGGTCTTTTTCAGCGTCTAGCTGTTGGTGCAAGTCTTTAGCGCGGCGTTTGACATCTAGGCCACCCGGCAAGATGCCACCATTGTCACAGCCTTGTGTGACGCAGTCTTGCATCACCGCCCAAATCTGATCCAAATATTCAAAGACCGCTGTTTTATCACGAAAGTGGCATTCGTTGGCCAGCACCAGCTCGCTGATACTAAGCTCATGCTGACGACATTGCTCTAGTAGCTCTGCGGCACTATTGAAGGGGTACGGCACACTAGCTATCGTAGGGCTGGCATGGTCTTCGTCTGGGTTGGTGGCGTCCTCTTCATTGATGACAAAACCGCCGCCAACTGAGTAGTAAGTCTGCTGATAGCTGCTATCATCTGCTAGCGTCGCGCGCAGGGTCAAGGCGTTTGGGTGATAAGGCAACACCGTCTCATCATACCAGTGAATATCGTGCTCTGTATCAAAGTCAATCGTATGCATGCCTGAGAGGGCCAACTGTTTGGCTGAAAAAATAGGCGCTAGATAATCACTGGTCAAACGCGTATCAATCGTACTGGGTGTATGTCCGAGTAAGCCAAGTAGTATGGCCGTGTCGGTGGCATGGCCTTTGCCAGTGGCTGCCAACGAGCCATAAAGCTCAATCTCGATACGCTGGATGGTCGTTAACTCAGCCTGCTTTATCAGTGAGGTCAAAAAAAGATTGGCCGCGACCATCGGGCCGACGGTATGCGAGCTTGATGGCCCGATACCAATTTTAAATAAATCAAAAACACTAATCATAATAAATTACCAAAAAGTCATCAGTGACTGGGCAGACAAGATAGCCTGCTTTACGCACTTTGAGTCAATATATAATAGCCAGCCACTACCGATAATCACCCATATACGATGCATATGGCGCAGTGGTGGTGGATGTATGGAAATCGAAGAACAAAAATAGCCGCTGAATAATAACTTTTATTTAATAAGAAACTCCGTTATTATGCTTCCAGCCAACGGTTGTGTAACATCCTGTAAGTCAGTAATTGATAGGCAGATGGACAGTAAGACAGCGCCAACTTAGATCTTTAGTATAGTGAGTTCTGTATAAAAACGATACAGTAGGACTGGGATGAGTTTTATGTAGCATCGAACAGCGCAGGCGCAGCACGCCCGTAAAATTTATACCAGTTCCACGTTGGCATATAATGTATCTGTTTTATTTCGAATTAACTATTGAACATATCGGCAACATATCGACCCTGCCACATCCGGTAAAACACAGCCATCATAACAAATAATACTTTTGGTTTGCTAGCAAGAAATATAAAAGAATAAGTCTAAATTGCAAAAAAGCAAAAGAGTCGATTTGTGTTATAAATCATGATGTTATAAATCACAATATTGCTGCATAGTATCATTCTATTAAAGTGTTTTTATTTTTAGGCTAAGTAAGTAGCTATTGACTAAAATTGAGACACGCCCTTGTTTTTCCTCACCACTCCAGCTCACATAGGACGCGCGCATGTCATCGCCAACAGAACATCCTTCATCTTCCCAAAAAAGCGCTCAAGATAAGCCGGCACAAAACGCTTTAGAGGCAGCGGGTATCGACCCAGCAGCCATGGGTCAGCCGTTTCATTCAGATTTTGACAATGGCCGCTGGTTTCCGACATGGCGACCTTATAAAGGCGACTTAGACCGCGATCCTGTCGGTATCAATGAATATCTACCGCCTTCAAAAAGCGTCTTGTTAGGGGTGCAGCATACCTTTGCCATGTTTGGGGCGACGGTGTTGGCACCGCTTTTGATGGGGTTTGACCCCAATCTGGCTATCTTGATGTCGGGTATCTGTACTGTGATGTTTTTTATGATCACAGGCGGGCGTATGCCAAGTTATCTGGGCTCAAGCTTTGCGTTCATCGGACCTGTCATTGCAGTGACCGCTTATGCAGGGGCAGGGTTCAATGATAATTTGAGTGTCGCTTTAGGCGGTATCATGGCATGTGGTATCGTCTATGCGCTGATTGGGCTACTGGTGATGAAGACGGGCACTGGCTGGATTGAACGCTTGATGCCGCCCATTGTCACAGGGGCTATTGTGATGATTATCGGTCTAAACCTAGCGCCAGTGACCATCCAAGGGGTGTCGGCCAATCAGTTTGATGCTTGGATGGCGACGCTGACGGTATTACTCATCAGTGGGGTGGCGGTATTTACCCGTGGTATGCTGCGCCGTTTGCTGTTGCTGGTGGGCTTGATCTTGTCTTATGTGGCCTATTTTGTGATGACCAATGTTTTGGGCTTCGGCACGGCGATTGATTTTAGTGGTGTCGCCGCCGCATCGTGGTTTGGGTTACCAACAATTCATACCCCAAGCTTTGAGATGAGCGCCATTATTCTTATCGCGCCGGTGGCATTTATCCTAGTCGCCGAAAATTTAGGACACTTTAAGGCCGTTGAGGGTATGACAAAAGCGCGCGTGACGCCTTATATGGGCCGCGCGTTTTTTGCAGATGGGCTGGCCACGACGTTCTCGGCAGGGTTTGGTGGCACTGGTGTCACTACCTATGCCGAAAACATCGGTGTCATGGCCGTAACCAAGGTCTATAGCACGACGATATTTGTCGTGGCAGGGTTGGTGGCTATTTTGCTGGGCTTATCGCCAAAGTTTGGTGCCATTATTCAGACGATACCAGCGGCCTTACTAGGCGGTGCTTCTATCGTAGTATTTGGTCTGATTGCGATTGCAGGGGCAAAGATTTGGATCGATAATCACATCGATTTTAGCAAAAACAGCAATCTGATTATCGCGGCTATTACCGTTATCATGGGGACAGGTAACTTTAGCTTGCACTTAGGCGGGTTTGATTTGGGCGGCATCGGCACGGCAACTTTGGCTGCTATCGTGTTAAATGCGTTGTTTAATAAAGGCTCTGACAAAACCGCTGACACTAGTGCAGCGGCCAAATAGGCCGTATCCGGCCACAAAAGCGCCCATACTATTATAGTATGGGCGTTTTTTTGTAGTGCGTTTAAAGGAGCGATAGAAGGTGATAAGTAGCAGACAGGGATTATTTATAGTCACGTTTATAAAACCGTGAAAAAAAACGATAACGGCGTAGGGCGCGTGGCTTTGGTTTGAGTGAACCCAAATAAATAGCAAACATGGTGAGTAGCGCACCAGCCCACTGCAAAGTATTGATGGGTTTGTCCAGCCAGCTATAATCAATCACCAAAGCAGCGATGGGCTCAGAGAGCAATAGTAACCCCGTCAAGGCCAATGACAGCTTGGGAATAGAGTAAGCAATGAGTCCCCATGCCAAGCACTGCATCACCGTACCATAGACCAATATCCAGCCGATCTCCGCCCAAGTATTGGGCAAGATACTCCCTTGATCAAACACCCACATTGGCACAACCATCGCCAGCACCCCGCCGATACTGATCAGCTGCATGAGCATAAATATCGGCGTTGGCTCAGTATCGTGCGTCTTACGGATAAAGGTCATCGATGCCGCTAGCATAGCGCCCGAGACGATACCAGTGACAAACCCCCACGTCGCTGCACTGTTATGGGCAAACTCAGGGCTACCAATCATCGCCACACCGAGCATCGCCAAAAACAAACTAATCAGCTGTACGATAGATTGACGCTCATTGAAATACAAAAACCCAATCGCTGCCAAGAAAAAAATCTGTAAGCTATTGAGTAGGGTAGAGATACCAGGGCCGACCGCATAAATACTCTCATGCCAAAGCGCCAAATCCAATCCCAAAAACGCCCCTGATAACAACGCATAAAAAATTGCGCGTCCTGAGCGCGGCAAGCGTTGCCCCATGATTTTGGCCAATACGGCAAAAACAATACCAGAGATGGCTAAGCGCCAAAACGACATCGCCCAACCACCGATATCGACATGAGCGACGATCAGGCTACCTAAACCAAAAATAATACAGCCTATGACTAAACCGATAGGGGCAGAGCGGGATGCGGCGATGGCCATAGTGTCTCCTTATATGAATGGGATGATGATAAAAAGCATTTTACAGCGATTAGGCTATTGTCGAGGTTTTGCTTCCAAAATGAAATGGCTCAGCGACAATTATTCTATGAGATAGCAGACAAAGCTATCTAAACGAGGACCCCTGTGTATATAATTATGCCAATGAATGACATTTGCTTAGGTTTATTATGTTTCGATGTTCTTTATCAAAACCGCGCCCTGCAGTATCTAACCTTTGGACAATGATGTTGCGGTGTACGGCTGGCGTTGGCATTAGCACTGTCAGTGCGTTACTGGTGATACCGCAAGCACAAGCTGCCAGCTGTAAAATCCCCAAAAGCTACTACAAAAACGTCTCTTGTACCGCCAGCAGTGGCTTGTTTTTGGCTATCAAAGATTTTGGCGCGCCTGTGGCCTTGATTGACAACAAAGGCAAGCGCATCGTCGATCTATCACGCTATCAAAAGGTCGATGCCGATAACCTCTCAGAGGGGTTGCTGCCCGTACTGCGTAATGGTCACGTCGGATATCTCAATATGAAAGGGCGAGAAGTGGTGCCTGCTATGTACGATATGCTAAAAGAGCGTCAAGGCTGGGCGCGGCCGGTATCAGAAGGGCGTATCGTCGTAAAAAAAGACGGTAACTACGGCGTCATCAATACCGCCAACAGAACCGTCGTGCCATTTTCGTCATCGTTTAGTGAGGTAGCTGATTATCGCGGCGGCATCACCCGTGTGCGTAAAAACAGCGACATCAGTTGGCTGGATAAAAGCGGCAATGTGGCAAAAGACCCTGCTGACAATAACCACAAGCCGCCGCAAGCGCGCCAGTCGCCATCCGCGCCGCCCATCAGTCCATTTACTACACTACAGCCGCGTCAGCAAGAGGGTAAATGGGGCTTTGTCGATGACCAAAATGTCACCATGATTACCTACTCATTTGATGAGGTGCGTCCCTTTTCTGAAGGCATGGCGGGCGTACGTATCAATGAAGATTGGGGTTTTGTCAATCTTGGTGGTGAGCTGTTGATTCCGTTTCGGTTTGCAGATAGTGGCGTGTCGGCAAGTGATACTTATCAAGGCAAGCCCTCGTTTGTGTTTGTCGATGGCAAAGCATGGATCGGTAATCTAAAAAATGGCAATAAAATGTGCATTGATAAAACAGGCAGCAGCGTTGGCTGTGATTGAGCCGTTTTTTTTATACCATGACGATACGTCAGTGGGCATAAAAAATTAAGCAAACATAAACAACTTAAGCAGGCATAAAAAAGCGCGCAAGCTTGTCTTTGACAGTCAAACTTACACGCTTGTTCAGACGTACGCGCTTTTTAAATAGCCTTTAAGAGTGATGCGCCAACAGATGACTGCTGATCAGATCCACCATATAAGGCTGATAATACTCAGGAATATCGTGTGCCATTCCCTCGATCAGATAAAACTTGGCATTGGGGATGGTCTTTGCCACCACGCGCCCTTGCGATGCTGGCAGGAGGCCATCGGCGCTACCATGTAACACAATGGTTGGGGCTTTGACTTGTTTGCTATAGCGGCTAATAGAGCCAGATGCCAAAATAGCATTTAGCTGCTGCACGGTCCCGAGCGGATGAAAGCTGCGCTGATAGCGAATCTTGGCAATCTCACGCACCATGCGCACATTGACATGCCCTGGCGTGCCAACCGTCTTCATAAACCAGACGCTGTGACGCACGATATCACGCTCAGAGTGACTCTCAGGGCGGTTGATAAGGGTGTATAGCTGCCGAGGTTTGGGCGGTCTTAAAAATGCACGGTTGGTGGTGGTAAACATCAGCGCCATTCGCTGTACCAAGCTTGGGTAGCGAGCGGCCACGATTTGGGCAATCATCCCGCCCATAGATGCGCCAAGCAGATGGGTTTTACCCAGCTGCAACGCCTTGATCAGACGGGCGGTGTCTTCGGCCATGTCGGTCAAATTATAGGCCACTTGCGCGCTCTTGTTAGAGAGCCCTGTTTGCAGACGCATCATCATCTTTAGCTGACTGATACGCGGTAGGCCGTCAATTTGCACTTTAGACGATAGGCCAATATCACGATTGTCAAAACGAATCACAAAAAAACCGGCATCAATGAGGCGCTTTATAAAGTTTTCTGGCCAAAATATCATTTGTGAGCCAAGCCCCATGACCATGAGCAAGGGTGGATGGTTTGGGTTACCGCCTGCCTCCACACAAAGCTCGATACCGTCACCGATATCGATCATCGCTTGATGCAACTGGTCACTCAGATCAGAGTCATGCCACTGATGCGCGCCAAACTTTTGCCACTCAGGCGTAGGATAGTGGCCCACATTCTCATCTAGGCTTGGATCTGGGCTTGCTTGGGATCTGGCACTATTGATGTTATTTGGTTGTGTCATGAAGTGTCCTAATCAGAGGTCGTCTACTACAGCTCAAGCATCTCAAAATCGAGTTTGCCCACACCGCACTCAGGACATGTCCAGTCATCAGGGATGTCTTCCCATTTGGTACCAGGGGCGATGCCTTCTTCTGGGCAGCCAAGTGCTTCGTCGTATATCCAGCCGCAGACAATACATTCATAACGTTTCATAAAAAGTCCTATCGATTATTTCTAGTGTAACCGTTTTTTAGCGCGCCAGTCATGGCGAGGGCTAATGACTGGGCGTCACGACAGTGTGCAAGTGTCCACATAACGGTCAGCGCTTAGACAGCAAAAACGCACGTAGTTTAGCATATAACCGTTATTTTCATAGTTAAGTTTACACTTGTATATTGAGATTGTGAGATTTTTATCAAGTCAAGCGTCGCGGTTTTATGCATATCAAGGCTGATAATAGCCGATGCTTTAGCGTATTAATTGGGTCAATTATGCTACAATAACGACCGAAAAATTCACACCAGTTATTATCAAAGTCATACACGCTAAGGGTCCTCATGAGCATCAATGCCGCCACTTCTACCACTACCGAAAACCAGCCATCAGCCGTGCTCAATACTGATCATCCTTTTTGGCAGATCATTCGCACCGTACCAGACTTTCCAAAAGTCGGCATTGATTTTTATGACATAACCCCGTTACTGCGCAGTCACGTTGATGCAGTCATCGATGCGCTGCTGGCCGCCTTACCAGAAGGCTGTTTGGATGAGGTTGATTGTTTGGGGGCGGTCGAGGCGCGTGGATTTGTCTTTGCCAGCTTGTTGGCAGGGCGCTTGGGTAAGGGTATGATATTGCTGCGTAAGCCTGGTAAGTTGCCGCCACCTGTGGCCAATAAGGCCTATGCGCTCGAGTATGGTAAAGACACCCTTGAGATGCAAAACAATCTACCGCCTGAGCGGGTATTGCTGGTCGATGATATTTTGGCAACGGGTGGCACCTTGAACACCGCTTACGAGCTTTGTCGCTCGGCAGGTCATACTGTGGTCGGGGCGCTGGTATTACTCGATTTGGCGGCGCTGCATGGAGCGTTTCCAGTACCCGTTTATACGGTACTAAAAGCCTAAAATCAAAAAGCGCGCTGATGCTGATATAATCAGCGCGCTTTTTTTCAACATAGCTATTTAAGATACATGGCATTTAAGATATATAGCATTTAAGATATATAGCATTTAAGATATATAGCATTTAAGATACATGGCATAAAGCCCATGCTAAATTAAGCCGTTTTTTGTTGTTCGTGGTTTTGGCAGCTGTATTCTACGAGGGCGCGTCCGATCGTCTTAGGGCTGGTGATTTTGAAATCTTTTGTGGTCAAAATGGGTTTGTCTGACTGCCAAGACTTTATGACTTTGTCATTGGCCGCGTAATTGACATAAGCACGCCGATAGTAACTGGCGTCTTTACAAGAGATCAGTAGCTGCTGATCACTATGATGGATGGGTTTTTCTTTAAAGAGCGCTGTTTCTGCATTTTCTTCTTTTGCAGCTTCTTTGTCTTTTGCTATATTTTTTTTGGCTTGCGTTGGGTAGGTTCGACGGATTGAGACGGTGATATTTTCGACACGCTTTTCATCTATGATGCTAATATCAGAGCGCTCGATAGAATCTAAGTCCACACTAAAAACCGAGCCAGAATGACTCTCGGACACCTCTGACCAGTTCACTGCTTGTGCGCTGAGTGCCAAAGCACTGCCTGCCAATAACACTGATAGCCGTTTCATACTTAAGCCTTGCTTCTGGTTGTTTGAAGTAGGCCATAATAGCCAAGTTGTTATCGGCAGGCAAATATCTTTTATGACAGGTCACGGCCTGACAAGTTACTCACGGATGGCCGCTAGTGTCTTGGCCAGCTCATCACGAGCAGTGATAAAGCCATCAATGCCCTTTGGTAGCAGGTCTTGTGTCACGGTGTCTTGTTGGTAGGCGGCGCTGAATTCTTCGTGAGTTAGACTGACGCGGGTCATCTCGTCTAGCGCCATAGACATGCTGGGCGATAGCTGACGCTCTACTTGTGTGTCCATGGCGGCAAGCTCGTCGATAAGGTTTGGCGCGATGGTCAATAAATCACAGCCTGCCAACGCCAGTATTTGCTCAGTAGAGCGGAAGCTTGCGCCCATGACTTGAGTGCCATAGCCGTGCTGCTTGTAGTATTGATAAATCAGCTTGACCGATTGTACGCCCATATCATCGGAGGCGGGCACGTTTTGGCGGTTTTGCTGGCGTTTTTGCCAGTCTAAAATACGGCCTACAAAAGGCGAGATCAGCGTCACGCCAGCATCAGCACAGGCAATGGCTTGATGCTGACCGAATAAAAGCGTCAAGTTACAATGGATGCCTTGGGTTTCGAGGTAGCGCGCCGCCTCGATGCCCTGCCAAGTGGCGGCCATTTTGATCAAGACGCGCTTAGGATCGATTCCTGCCTTTTGATACGCCTCCATAAACTCCATGGCCTTATCGATCGTCGCTTTGGTGTCATAAGACAAGCGCGCGTCGACTTCGGTAGACACTCGTCCCTCGATCAGTGCCAAAATATCACAGCCGACTTGGACGGTCAGTGCGTCTATGACCGCATCGACATCGCCATTATGGCGACTCATGGTCTCTGCCAGCATGCCTTGGTTGTCAGGGTGGATGAGGGCTTTGGTGATCAAGCTTGGGTTGGTGGTAGCATCGATGGGTTTTAAGCGCGCAATGGCGGCCAGATCGCCAGTATCAGCGACAATGGTGGTCATGGTACGAAGCTGTTGTAATGCGCTCATTAGAGATCCTTTTTTTTAGTGACGTGATGTTATCAATCACAGGGTGGTTTTGTTTTTGTCGTAAGATGAGGGATTGGCATTAAACTGTAACATAGTTTTGAGCCTCTGTTGCTTCATAGTGTGATGGACGACAAGAGACAAGGGCACAACTGTGCTATAGTCAGGTCAATATTAGCTGAATTGACGACATCAGCCTTCTCACTTGCTGACGCTGTACCACAATTATTTTGAATCGACTATACTATGGACGAGATGATATGGGCGAGCTGATAAGAGTGGCGCGACATTACATGCGATTGCACACGATTACACGTGGGCACTGCGCGCCGTTTTTGTTATAGTAGAGCCGGCCAGCTGTTATGCGACAGTGGTATGAGCAGCTTGAGGTATTATTGATAAGTCAAAAAATGGCATGGCAAAATCGGATAAGAGCAAAAGCAGACGGTGTCTTGATAGACTATTGTTTTATCATGTCGCTATAGCAAGCTATTAACACCGATGATGTCAGACCCAATAGCTAAAAACTGGCCAAAAATTTCAACAGTAAAAAATCTAAAAAGGATGGGCGGTAATGAGTGAGCAGTCACCAGAACAACATATGAATAACTCCAATCAAACCACGACAGACACAAACGATGCCGCAACCGAAAAAGCGTTTTTGGATAATATTCGTCAAAGTATCGATGCAGTAGACTGCAAAATTCAAACGTTGATCAATGATCGTGCCAAATTGGCTCAGCAAGTGGCTGTCGTCAAAAAAGAACACCTCGCGAGTAATGTCGCCGCCACGACCGACAGCAACCCTATTTTTTATCGTCCAGAGCGAGAGGCACAAGTACTAAAAGCCGTCATGGAGCGCAATACTGGCCCTATCGCTGACGAAAAAATGGCCCGTCTGTTTCGTGAGATTATGTCTGTATGCTTGGATTTAGAAGCACCGCAGCGCATTGCGTTTTTAGGGCCTGTCGGTACCTTTACCCATGCAGCTGCGCTCAAACACTTTGGCAAAGCCGCGGATACCGTGCCGATGACCACCATCACCGATGTGTTTCGCGAAGTCGAAGCGGGCACAGCGATGTATGGCGTGGTACCTGTTGAAAACTCTTCAGAAGGGGTGGTCAATCACACGCTAGATGGCTTTTTGTCCTCTTCATTAAAAATCATCGGTGAAGTTGAGCTGCCTATTCACCAAAACTTCTTGGTCGCGGAGCACACCAAGGTCGATAGTCTCAGCCGTATTTATTCGCACCAGCAGTCACTGGCTCAGTGCCGTCATTGGCTTGATGTCAACTTTCCAAACGTCGAGCGTGTGGCGGTATCGAGCAACGGAGAGGCGGCGCGTCGCCTCAAAAACGAGTGGCATTCTGCTGCTATCGCGGGGGACGTTGCTGCAGCAGAGTATGATTTGCACAAGCTGTATACCAACATAGAAGACAATCCTAGCAACACCACACGTTTTCTGATCATCGGTCACGAGGCGATTGCGCCATCAGGTCAAGACAAAACCTCTATCGTGGTATCGGCACACGACAAAGCAGGGGCGCTGATCGAAATCCTAAAGCCACTGTCTTATCATGGTGTATCGATGACCAGTATCGAGACGCGTCCTGAGCGCCCGAATAAATGGGCTTATGTGTTCTTTATCGATATGAATGGTCACATTGATGCGCCAAATGTGAGCGCGGCGATTGCCGATATTCGTCCACTGGTAAAAGATTTGCGTATACTTGGCTCATACCCCAAAGCGGTATTGTAAGCTGATCATCGGCCGCAAATGGATCATACTAAGCAGTAGATGTGTCATCATCTCTAAGGATAAACCATGGCATCACCTCAAGCGACATCATCAAGTTTAGCTCCGCTCACCTCTGCGTATGACAGTATCTTAGCGCTGACGCCTTATCAGACTGGCAAGCCGGTCGAGGAGCTGACGCGCGAGTATGGGGTTTCTGATGTCGTAAAGCTGGCCAGCAATGAAAACCCACTGGGCTGCTCGCCGCATGTGACATTGGCGATTACCGAGCAGCTGGGTCAACTGGCACGCTATCCTGATGGCAATGGCTATTATCTCAAGCAAGCGCTGGCGGATTTCAATCGTGTGGATGTTGAGCAGATTACCCTAGGTAATGGCTCCAATGATCTATTGGATCTCTTGGCGCGTGGCTTTGTCAGTTGCGACGATACCATTGTGTATAGTCAGTATGCCTTTGTGGTGTATTCGATGCTGGCGAAGATACAAGGTGCTACTGGGATAGAGGTGCCCACGCCGCGGTTTGGTCATGACTTAACGGCCATGCGTCAAGCCGTCGCCGACCATCCAAATACCAAGGTTGTGTTTATTGCCAATCCCAATAACCCAACAGGCACTCAGCTTGGACAAAAAGAGCTACGTGAGTTTGTCACTAGCGTGCCAGCTTCGGTACTGGTGGTACTCGATGAGGCGTATATCGAGTATAGCCCTGAGAGTAATAATAGGGCGCTGCTTGATGAGTTTGACAATGTGGTTATCGTTCGTACGTTTTCTAAAGCTTATGGGCTGGCGGGTCTGCGCGTGGGCTACGCGATCAGCTCAGTGCCAGTCGCAGATTTATTAAACCGTATTCGTCAGCCATTTAACGTCAGCCGTGTGGCATTGGCCGCCGCCGCTGCTGCACTTGCCGATCAAGAC
This sequence comes from Psychrobacter halodurans, assembly GCF_017498075.1. Lineage (NCBI taxonomy): Bacteria > Pseudomonadati > Pseudomonadota > Gammaproteobacteria > Moraxellales > Moraxellaceae > Psychrobacter > Psychrobacter halodurans. The sequence continues at coordinate 31,341 of NZ_JAGBKN010000021.1, read as the reverse complement.
TTTATCGAAGCCACTCGCTTGAGCAATGCTGAGCAAATGCGCTGGTTAGAAAAACAGTTTGACGCGCTAGGGCTGGGTTTTATTAAGTCGCATGCCAATTTTATCATGGTAAAGTTCGAAGTCGAGATGGAAGACATCAACGCTATATCTATCCATCAAGCATTGCTAGAGCAGGGGGTGATCGTACGTCCTTTGGCCGCATATGGACTCCCGAACTGGCTGCGTATCACGGTAGGTCTGGCTGAAGACAATCTGCGTTTGATAGATACGCTACGCTCGATTTTGACCGAGGACTGAGCGTTGGCAACTGATAAAGAGGGCGGACCAGCCCATCTGAATCCCGATAATGTCATGGCGCTCATGCAGGCGTGCCTTTGCGACTCACGGTAGTTTGTGAAATACAAACTACCGTGAGTCGCCATAAAAAAGATAAAAAATAAGAATCCTATGCAATCCTCTTTTGATAAAACCCCTTTATTGTTCAAACAAGTTTGCGTGATCGGTCTTGGGCTAATTGGCGCAAGTCTCGCCCAAGCCATCAAGGACAATGGGCTAAGCGAGCGCTTGGTTGCGGTCGATAGACATGTGCCAAGCGTGGATGAAGCCATAAAACATGGCTTGCTCGATGCTGGTAGCACGCGCTTGACTGACGTAGTGGCAGGCAGCGACTTACTTATCATCGCCGTACCGGTGCAAGCGGTGCAAGCCGTATTTACCGATATCAAAGCGGCAATGGACAACGGCCAGCTGGCTACAGATTGTATCATTACGGATGTCTGTAGTACCAAGGTCAATATCATTGAGGCAGCAAAATCGGTATTTGCTGCACTGCCAACGGGGTTTGTACCCGCGCATCCGATTGCTGGGGCGGAGAATTCAGGGTATCATGCCAGACGCGCCAATTTGTTTGTCAACCACAGCGTGATAATCTGTGAGCTCGCCACCACCAGCTCTTCTGCAATTGCAAAGCTGCAGCAGTTATGGGAGGCAGTGGGTGCGACTGTCATGCCGATGGCCGCCGATCATCACGATGCGATATTGGCACATACCAGTCATTTGCCGCACCTACTGGCGTTTAATCTGGTCGAGCAATTGGCGAGTCATGATGACAATTTGGATATGTTTCGCTATGCCGCTGGTGGATTCCGCGACTTTACCCGTATCGCTGCCAGCGATCCTAAGATGTGGCATGATATATTTTTTGCCAACGAGCGCGCGATTATCAGCGCCCTTGATGAGTACGGCGTCTATCTACAGACCATGCGTCAGCTTATCATTGATAAAGATTCAACCGCCCTGATGGGGCTTTTGGGCCGCGCGCAAGCCGCACGGCGACATTTTGGCCATATGTTAGCCAGCACCCCTTATACGGATACCTCTGCTATGTCAGCTTCTTATAATATCACCCCTAGCAACACCGTCTCTGGCACTATTACCATTCCTGGAGACAAATCTATCTCGCATCGCAGCATCATGCTTGGCAGTTTGGCCACAGGTGTGACCAACGTCACTGGATTTTTGGAAGGGGAGGATGCGCTGGCTACCTTGCAAGCATTCCGTGACATGGGTGTAAGCATCGAAGGCCCTGATAAAGGCAGATTGACCATTCATGGCGTCGGTATGAATGGTCTAAAACCCAGCAAAACACCACTGTATATGGGCAACTCAGGCACCAGTATGCGCCTGCTAGCCGGTATCTTAGCCGCCCAGTCGTTTGATAGTGTGTTGACAGGCGATACCAGTCTGAATAAGCGTCCGATGGAGCGGGTGGCAGCACCGTTACGTGACATGGGTGCGGTGATCCAAAGCACGGGTCATGATGGTACCGCGCCGCTAAGCATCACTGGCCGTGATACGGTTGGCCAGCCGCTGCAAGGGGTAGAGTATGACATGCCAGTTGCTTCTGCTCAGGTGAAGTCTTGCTTGCTATTGGCGGGACTGTGGGCAAACGGCACCACGACGGTCATCCAACCTGAGGTTAGCCGTGATCATACCGAGCGTATGCTCTCAGCCTTTGGCTATCCTGTGACCGTCGATGGCAATCGTGTCAGTATCGAAGGCGGTGGTACGCTCACAGGTGGCGATATCGCCGTGCCTGCGGATATCTCTTCTGCCGCCTTCTTTATGGTCGCCGCGGCCATCAGTCAAGGTAGCGAATTGACCCTAACGCAAGTGGGTATTAACCCAACTCGTACCGGCATCATTGATATCTTAAAGCTGATGAATGCTGATATCAGCCTAAGTAATGAAACCCATGTGGGCGGCGAGCCAGTGGCTGATATCACGATACGCAGCTCAAACCTGCAAGGTATTGATATCCCAGAGTATCTAGTACCACTGGCAATTGATGAGTTCCCAGTACTGTTTATCGCTGCCAGTTGTGCGCAAGGTCGTACAGTGTTGACTGGTGCCAAAGAATTGCGCGTCAAAGAGTCCGATCGTATTGCTGTGATGGCAGATGGTCTACAAACCCTCGGTATTGATTGTACAGTGACTGAGGATGGTCTGATCATTGAAGGCAAAGGTATTGAAGGCAAGGGTAGTAATGCTGACAGCAATGAAGTAAATAACAGCCAACCTGTTTTTGGCGGCGGACATATTACCTCGCATCATGACCATCGTATCGCCATGAGCTTTGCGGTTGCTAGCTTGCGCGCATCCAAGCCGATCACCATCGAAGGCGTTGAGACGGTCAATACCAGCTTTCCAGGATTTGCCGAGCTTGCCAATCAAGTAGGCATGTCTATTGAGGTTCACGATAGCCGCGCCTAACAGCGTTAGGACTTTTACCAGGTATTAAACGCCATAAGGGTTCAAATACCGTTATCGTCAGCAATGCATTGATACTGTTATGAGTGTCAATGCATTGCTTTTTCACTTTTATTCTATCTGTAGTAACCCTGTGCTTTTGCCGCTCGCCTAAATACGCTCATCATCAGGCGCAGTCTGCAACAGTACGCTTTGCTCTAAATTAAGTTGTACTGACTTATGACCACTCAAAATGTCATCAAAAAACCCGTGACGCCTATCAAAACCACCAGACGTGGTATTGTCACCGCGCTTATGGCCTTTTTTATCTGGGGCGGGTTTCCTTTATATTTTAAACAGTTGGCCGCCTATGACGCCACTGAGATCATCGGACACCGTATCGTCTGGACCTTTGCTTGTCTGCTGCTTGTCTTAGTCGTCACCAAACGCTGGGGCTGGATAGACACTTTAAAGAAAAACCCTAGGTGGATTGTGTTTTCGCTGATATCGGGTCTGATCATTGCCACCAACTGGCTGACCTATGTTTGGGCGGTCAACCATGACCGCATACTTGAGGCCAGTTTGGGCTACTTTATCGGGCCACTGGTAGGGGTGGCGCTCTCGATGATTTTGTTCAAAGAGCGCTTGCGGACACTGCAATGGGTGGCGATTGGTTTTGCGCTATTGTCTGTGATTATTCAGGTGGTGATGATTGGGAGCTTACCTTGGATTTCGCTGATACTGGCGTTTAGCTTTAGCACATATGGTACCATTCAGCGGCAAACACCGCTGAGCGCCATCGATGCGATGTTTGTGGAGACGACGATGCTGGTACCGATGTGCCTGTGGTGGTTTTGGCAGGCCGATGTGGTGAGTAGTCAGATCAGTTTTTGGTTGTCATCAAACATTTGGCTATTGATGCTGGCAGGCCCCATCACTTTGATACCGCTATTGTTATTTAATAAATCAACCAAGCTGGTGGCTTATAGTATTTTAAGTTTTATGAACTATTTGACACCGACCTTTATTTTCTTTTTGGCAGTATTTTACTATAAAGAGCCATTTGACTTACACCGTTTGGCCGTCTTTGGCTTGATTTGGGTTGGTCTATTGTTGTTTAGCATTGACTTGTGGCGTCATCGCCCAAGTAAGATGCTAAAGGCTGCGCGTTTGCGCCAAAAAGCATGATCATCTGTCTGCTTCAAACTCCCTAAAAAACCAGTAAACAAGGATAAAAGCATGTTGCATACTCAGTCTGACGTGGTATTTGTCAAAGGCTTGACGGTAGATGCCGTCATCGGTGTCTATGAATGGGAGCGCGCTATCACTCAGCCGCTGCAGATCGATATCGCACTTGAGACGGATATCAGTGCTGCTGCCGCCTCAGATGATGTACAGGATGCACTAAATTATAAGGCAGTTTGTGATGATGTCAGCGAGTGGTGCCAAGCCATTCAAGCAAAGCTACTTGAGCATCTGGCTGAGCAAATCGTAGATAAACTGCTTGCCAAATACGCTTGTCATAAAATCACGCTGAGCATGGCTAAGCCGACGGCAATCAAACACGCAGACGCCGTTGGGGTACAAATCACCCGATCTGCAAAAGCCAGTCATAGCGAGCAGCCTGCTAGTCAAAGTCATGATGCATAAGACGCCTAAAATGTTTACGACGTATGAGAAGCATAAAGGTCTGGCTGGTGTGAATCTTGCGGGTCTAGAGATACATACGCCTGAACAGCTGCAAACGCACGCGGTGACAGCAGTGGTACTGGCTTTGGGCAGCAACTATCACGCTGACTACTATTTGCCTGATGCGCGTGGAAAACTGGCCACATTTGGCCGTATGCAGCTCTCTACGTCTTTTCAAAACCCTGACTTTACTGCCACTCAAGAGCAGCCAAAGCCTGACTATACCAATCAGTGTGCGTATTTATCTTTGGATACGGCGATGAGTTTGCAGGAGCTACAGCAGGCTTTTAAACTCATTGAAAGTGATTGCCATCGGCAGCGTTTAACAGAGGGGCAAACCTCTATAAAAAAAGTCACCATGGATATTGACATTTTACTTATACAAACTGGTCTTAACAAAAATAGCCTAAGCAATAAATCAATATCTGCAAAAATAGTAGAGTATTCAGAACAATGGATAATAATGGCGGATCGTTATCCATTCAAAGCACACGAGACAGCAGGGGTTGAGGAGCTGATTTCAAAGAGCGGTCTTATCGGTTAAAAGGCTTTAAAACTTTTCCAAACACCAAAAAAAGCTGGGCAAAATACCCAGCTTTTATGGACATTACGCTTACTACTGCGCTGTCAAACCACCATCAATAACAAACTCAGCGCCCGTCGAGTAGCTTGAGTCATCTGATGCTAAAAATAGCACCATGTTGCTTACTTCCTCTGGCTGCGCCACCCGCCGCATCGGAATGGTCTTGGCAAAGGCCTCAACCGCATCTTTGGTATCGCCTTGCATAATCATCGGGGTAGCAATGACGCCGGGATGAATGGAGTTGACGCGAATACCGTGCGGGGCGCACTCTAGCGCTGCCGCCTTTGTCATACCGCGCACCGCAAATTTAGAATCGGTATAGCCGATAGCACCGCCAACCAAGCCATTAATCGATGAGATGTTGATGATCGAGCCTTGTTTGGCGGCTTGCATCACTGGAATGACGGCCTTCATACCTAAAAAGACGGATACTTGGTTAATCTCTAGAATCTTGCGGTAGTCTGCGACCGAGGTGTCTAGGATAGATTTGTGTGTGGTGATGCCAGCATTATTGACCAATACATCGATTTGACCAAATTTTTCTTGGGTTGCGTTCGCGACTTTTGACCAATCCTCTTCATCGGTGACGTCATGCTTGACAAATAAGGCGTTATCACCAAGCTCCTTGGCCAGCGCCTCACCTTTTTCAGCGTTGATATCGGTCAATACGACTTTTGCGCCTTCTGCCAAACACAAGCGAGCATGAGTCTCGCCCATACCCTGAGCTGCGCCTGTAATGATGATAACTTTGTCTTGTAGACGTGCCATGGTATCTCCTAGTGTTATTTTATTTATAAGTATAGTGCATCTGGTTTAAAATAAGTTCGTCCTACGAGCATTCATTTTTCTTGTGTGCTGTGCCAACGCTGCTCGATGCTGCGCAAAATGCATACCAGTAGCACGTGATATCAATTGTGCCAATTTTATGTGCGATTGACTATATTAAAAGAGTATCAGAGGCTACGGTAGGTCATTAGGACTTGTTTTTTTCGTCAGTCAGCTCTTCCATGTCAGAGAGGCCGATCACATCTAAATCTTCTAAACAAAGCTTGTCATACTTCTTTTTGCAAAAATCAGGATCAATCTCGCACATGGCGGTTTGCAGCTGATCTAGGCGATTTTCTGACTGCTGAATATGCTCAAGCATTTTTGCAAACGCTTCGGCCACTGGGTCTTGAGAAGAGGGGTCGATACCATAAGCTTGAAAAGTAGTGCGGCGCTTGGCTTTGGCCGATGTGCTTTGCGCTTGGTCTTTGCCGGTGTCGCCTTCGCCTGCTTGGGCTACTTTCTCTTGTTGTTTGGCGTCTTGGACTTTAGTGGCGATGGGGTTGCCTTTTTCATCGTGATGATCGGATATCATGCGCGCTGCGCTGCCGACCATGGTAGCGCCGGCTGGCACAGGTTTGACCACCACCGCATTTGAGCCGATTTTGGCATTTTTACCGACAGTAAATGGCCCCAAAACTTTTGCGCCAGCGCCTACGGTCACGCCGTCTTCTAACGTTGGATGGCGTTTGCCGTTATTCCATGAGACGCCGCCGAGAGTGACGCCGTGGTATAAGGTGACATCGTTGCCAATCTCTGCAGTTTCACCGATGACCACGCCGACACCGTGGTCGATAAAAAACCGCTTACCGATTTTGGCTGCAGGGTGAATCTCGATACCAGTGACGATACGCGAGCCGTAAGAGATCACACGGGCGGCCAGTTTTTGTTCGTGATTCCAGAGATAATGAGCGCCGCGATGCAAGATAAGCGCATGAATACCAGGATAGGTAAGAATGACCTCCAGACTATTGCGTGCGGCAGGATCACGGTTGAATACCGCATCGACATCTTCTTTTAGGTCTTTTTTGATGCTGGCAAGCGATTTGAACAATTTGGCTGGCAATGACATAAAGTGTCCTATCTGTTGGTCCGTTTATTGGTCGGTAAAGTATGGCGGTGTGGTCAGTGTTGGGTGCTAATCCTGATGCTTATTCTATATACTTATTTCTATGTACTTATTTCTATGTACTTACAATCTGAGCCATCCAATATAACACGCCCTAATAATAGCAGGCTATCGCTGGCCGACCAAACCCAAAAAATCTGTACTGGTGGCTTTTATTATGATGATTGGGGTCTATCTTTTAAAAGCTTGGCGATAAGTGCGCTTAACAGCTGATACTCTTTTTGATCCAGCTGTAAGCGCGAGCCGAGCCGCGATAGCCGCGCTGGTAATGATTTTAGATTTGTGCTGTCTGCCAGCCCCTGCTGCACCATCAGCGCTGTCATGCGCTCGGTCAACTGTTGCTGCTGCTGCTGAGTGATGGCCGGCTCATCCCACTGTTGGCGTAACTTCATATCAATCATCGAGCGTACTGCGGCTTTGTCAGAGTCAGCATCAGCCTTTGGGCTCGTCGCTGTCTGAGTGTGGGTTTGCGCATAAGCAAAGATGAAACTGGCAATCACTTGTACCGCTGAGGCGACATTAAGTACCGGATAGGCAGGGTTGGCATCGATTTGGATATGGTAATCGGCATAGGCCAGCTCTTCATTGGTCAAACCACGGTCTTCGCGGCCAAACAATATCGCGATATTTGGTTTGTGGGTGCCAGCAGTATTATCCTGTGCGGTCTCGGCCGTGGTCTGAGGCTGATAGGTGGATTGACTATCGATAAAATCAAAAATGATTTTGGCCGCTTGTGTGGGCGTGACGACAGGGCGCGGCATATGACGACTGCGACTGCTAGCTGCAAACACCAGCTGACAATCAGCGATCGCCGACTCTAGCGTTGGGGCAATCACAGCCGCTGACAGCAGTTCATGGCCACCTGCAGCGTGGGATACACTGGTCTCATCGATAGGCCGCTTGGGGTCGACGACTGTCAAGCGTGACAATCCCATCGTATGCATGGCCCGTGCCGCTGAGCCGATATTGGCAGGCAAGGTGGTATTGACCATGACGACCTGAATACAAGATAAGTAGTCGTCTACGCTTGTTGCTGGATGGTTGATTGGCATGGATGGCGTCGTTGTCACTGATAAAGGGCTTTGGCTCATTTATTGCTCCATGCGCTGTTTGATGGTTTGCTCAGCGCGTTGCAGCGCCGCTGCGATATCCTCGATCAGCGCCGCCTGCTCACTGATACGCTGCTCACGGCACCGCTCTTGGAGTTGACTACTAAGGCGCATCAGCTGGGTCGTCCCCAGATTAGCGCTGGCGCCTTTTAGAGCATGGGCAATCTCAAAGCCATTGGTATTATCGTTTTGTTGTTGCGCGATGCGTAGGCTGTGGATGCGCTGCTGGCTGTCAGTGAGATACACTTGAATCAAATCGGCAAAGTCCTCTTCGAGTAAATCACGCATGTCTTCAAATTGCTCATCATTGAGGATCTCTACAGTTTGGTCGGCGGTATTATTATGTGGGTTTTCATCCATGGTATTAGGTCCAATATTGTCAGTTAAATCAGTTAAATCAGTTAAATCAGTTAAATCAGTTAAATCAGTTAAATCAGTTAAATCAGTTAAATCAGTTAAATCAGTTAAATCAGTTAAATTACAAGCAATAAAACGGCTATCGTCAAGGGATAGAGTAGGCATCGCTATAGGAGGCCACGGCTAAAAGCCCAGCGTCAGCTATAATGAAAATGTAAGTTGTCCTCATTCACCATGCTTTTTAGTTGTTGCAAATTGTCATCATTTGGATAGATACGCCAATGCTCAGAGAGTCCTACATTGGCGATGCCATACGTTTCATAAATGCTCAGGCCAAGCGGCAGACAGTTATCATGAAAGGAGGCGTCAGTGTTACTCAGCGCATTATTGCTATAAGGGCTGCCATTTTGCAGCGCGTCTTGTTGCATGTCATGCTCTAGCGCCAATAAGTCATTGCCATCCTCATCATATAAGCTCCCACCCATCGCAGGATCGTAGTTGCCATTGAAGGTCGCATCGTCTGGCTCATCTTGCTGAGTCAAGCTAGGCGCGGGGATGATATCAGCTTGGGCGGACTTGAGTAGCGGCTGTAGGCGTGAAAGTAGGCGCGTGTCACTGCCGTGGATTTTGATACTGATTTTTTTGAGCCAACGCAGGCGTGCATCTACCATACTCATGGCATTATCTAGACGGGCAAATAGGCGTCCATCACGCTCCCGGATGCTGCCTTTGATAATGACCACTTCATCCACCTTCAGCTGGTCTTTGACGCGATTGAAACGCTCAGCATAGCAGCTGACCTCTAATCGTGAGGTGCCATCATCTAAAGTAATGACATTTCGATTGCCAAAGTTGGCAATATCGATAATAAGGCCTGCAAAGTAGCAGCTGCCGTTATAGCCTGTGTCTGTGAGCTTATCAAGGCGGGCGCCAGAGGTGTAGCGCTTTAGCTCATCCAAGTACTCATTGATCGGGTGCCCAGTTAGGTATAGCCCTAATGTGTTTTTTTCTGCTTTGAGGCGGTGCTTGTCACCCCAGATCAGCTCTGGCGTCATTTTGAGCGGTGGGGCGGCGACCACACCGTCCATCTCGCCAAACAAGTCCATCATGCCAAGCTCATTGTTTTGGCGGTCTTGCTCAGCGGCCTGTACTGCGCTTGGCAGCTGACTCATGAGTGCGCCGCGAATCTCGTAGGCGGCGTCACTTGGTAAGTCTGGTCGCAGCGTCGCGGCAAAGTCATCAAAACAGCCAGCACTAACCAGTGCCTCAAGCGTACGTTTATTGACTTTTTTGATATCGACACGGCGGCAGAAGTCATATAAGTCTTTAAACGGCCCACCGCGGCGGCGCGCATCGACGATAGACTCCACCGCACCTTCACCCACGCCTTTAATTGCGCCAAGTCCGTAAATAATATTGGTCGGCGTATCAGCGACAAAGTGCCACTCACTGCGGTTTACCGATGGATTGTCTACAGTCAAGCCAAAGTTTTCACGGCAGTCATTGATAAAGAACACCACGTTGTCGGTGTTGTTCATATCGGATGTCAGTACCGCAGCCATAAATTCGGCAGGGTAGTACTGTTTGAGATAAGCGGTCTGATAAGCAAGGACGCCATACGCGGCAGAGTGCGAGCGGTTAAAGCCATAACCGGCAAATTTTTCCATCAAGTCAAAGACGCCGCCTGACGTTGCTTCATCGATGCCTTGTGCGGTGGCACCGGTGACAAAAATATCACGCTGTTTGGCCATCTCTTCAGGTTTTTTCTTACCCATGGCGCGGCGTAGCATATCCGCGCCACCCAAACTGTAGCCGGCCATGACCTGCGAGATTTGCATGACTTGTTCTTGATAGACAATAACGCCGTTGGTGTTTTGCAAAATTGGCTCAAGGTTGGGGTGGTCATAAATGACCTCTTCGCGGCCGTGCTTACGGTCGATATACATCTCTACCATACCGGCATCGAGTGGCCCTGGGCGATAGAGGGCGCACATGGCGATGACGTCTTCGATATTAGTTGGTTGCAGTTTGGCCAAGTATTTTTTCATACCCATACTCTCTAGCTGAAAGACAGCCGTGGTCTTTGCTTCTTGCAAGAGTTTGTAGGTCTTTTTGTCATCTAACGGTAAATCTTCTAGTACCAGCGCGTCTTTGCCTTCGCGTGCGCGGCGTTGGTTGATGTTTTCGACCGCAGCATTAATGACGGTTAAGTTACGCAAGCCCAAAAAGTCAAATTTTACTAGACCGACATCTTCGACATCGTCTTTATCAAACTGGCTGACACGGTGACCCTCATCGTCACAGTAAATGGCGCTAAAATCGGTGATTTTATGCGGGGCTATGAGGACACCACCGGCGTGCTTACCGACGTTACGGCACACGCCCTCTAATTTGACCGCCATCTCCCAAATCTCAATGGCATCTTCATAATCCATATTGTCAGGATTGGAGATTAAGTCTTTGAGCTGTGGTTCTTGCTCGAGTGCTTGAGACAAGGTGATGCCAGGCGTCTTCGGAATCAATTTAGAGATTTTATTGGCCAAAAAGTATGACTTGCTTTGTACCCGCGCCACATCACGCACCACCGCTTTTGCCGCCATGGTACCAAAGGTGATGATTTGTGAGACCGCTTCACGGCCGTAAGTTTGCGCCACATAATCGATGACACGGTCGCGACCTTCGATACAAAAGTCAATATCGAAATCGGGCATAGAGACACGTTCAGGGTTTAAGAAGCGCTCGAATAATAGGTCGTAATGAATGGGGTCGAGATCGGTAATGTTGAGCGCATACGCAACCAAAGAGCCGGCACCAGAGCCGCGACCTGGCCCCACAGGGACGCCATTGGCCTTGGCCCAGCGGATAAAGTCCATAACGATTAAGAAGTAACCGGGGAATCCCATAGATAAGATAATATCGAGCTCATACTCTAGGCGCTCATCGTACTGCTGACGAAAGTCGCTCCAGCTCTCGTCACGTTCTTCCACAGGAAAGAGCTTGTCCAATCGGTGATCAAGACCGCGCTGTGACTCTGCCCGAAAAAAAGACTCGATGGTCTCGCCCTCTGGCACAGGAAAGTCAGGCAACACGTTGATGCCTAGCGTTAGTGTCACATTACAGCGGGTGGCTAGGCGGATGGTATTGTCGACCACCTGCGGAATATCGGCAAACAATTGCGCCATTTGGTCTTGGGTTTTTAGATACTGCTCATCTGAATACAAGCGCGGACGGTTAGGGTCAGCCAGTACGTACGAGCCTGCAATACAAACGCGGGCTTCGTGAGCATCGAAGTCCTCCTGCTCCAAAAACCGCACGTCATTGTGGGCGATAATGGGCAGTTGATGTTTGGCACCAGCGTGGATAGCCGCTTTAATAAAAGCGTCTTCGCCTGAGCGGTTGGTGCGCTTGATCGCAAAGTACAAGCGATCAGCAAAATGCGCCTGCCACTCTGTGATCAGCACATCGGCATTTTCTGGCATAGAGCTGACTAGCGCATGTCCGACGTCTGATTTTTCGCCAAACAACACAATAACGCCCGCTGCGTGCTCTAAGATATGACGGCGCTTGATGACAGGGGTGCCGTGGTTGTCAGGGTCGGCGCGGCCTTCGGTAAAGCCAAGCGAGACAATACGGGTGATGTTTTGATAGCCTTCGTTGTCCATGGCCAGCAGCGTCAGTCTAGTGTCTTCATCATCCATGATAACTTCGCTGCCGATGATGGGCTTGATGCCAGCGCCAAGACAAGTGCGATAAAACTTCACCGTCGCGTACAGATTGGAGAGGTCGGTCAACGCCAGCGCACGCTGATTGTCAGCTGCCGCCGCTTTAATAAGCGGCTTGATGCGCACGATAGAATCAGTGATGGAGTATTCGCTGTGAATGCCAAGGTGTACAAATGCCATAGAGGACTCTTATTGGTGCGGTCAATAACAATAGGTTTTATTAGCGGGTTTTGCGTGGTTTATATGGGAAGTTTAGGCCGTAAAAGCCTTTGTCGCAAATGCTTAATTGAGCTGGACATCATAGCATTATTTGCTGTTGACAGCTACAGCTTCGGTGGGTGCCATAAGAAATAGCCTGTCTTTGCTGGCAGGTGCTGATATGAAAAAAGCCTTCTATACTATGCTGATATAAAAGGCTTTGAGAGGAAGTAAAACGAGGTTTTTTATCAATACGTAACGCTTATCAGATAAAGACTATAAGTAATATTCAGGTTGGATCTGATATGAATATTTGTTTAATACCCAACCACCGCTGCATCGACAATACGCGGATCAGAGGAGCCGTAAACACCATTTGGCGTTATCATAATCGATTGCGTTGAGCCCATAGTGGCTTTTGGACTGACCGTGTGTCCCATGGATTCTAGCTTTGTGATCGTATCGATATTCAGTGCTTTTTCTACTCGTATCTCATCAGGTAGCCACTGGTCATGGATACGCGGCGCGTGCGTGGCTTCAGCGATATTCATATCATGATCGATGACGTTGGAGATGATTTGAGTGACGGTGGTGATGATGCGGCTACCGCCTGGGCTACCAGTTACAATATACGGCTTATCGTCTTTAAATACCAGCGTCGGACTCATCGAGGATAGCGGCCGCTTATTGGCTTCTACGCTATTTGCCTCACCGCCTAGTAGCCCATAGCCATTTGGCGTGCCAGGCTTGGCAGAAAAATCATCCATCTCATTGTTTAGTAATATGCCTGTGCCGTCTGCAACCAGACCGGTGCCATAAGAGAAGTTCAGCGTATAGGTATTGGCGATTGCATTGCCGTCTTTATCCACGATAGAGAAATGCGTGGTTTGGTCGCTCTCGTAAGGCAGTGGGTTGTTGGCTTTAATCGTACTCGCTGGCGTGGCCTTGTCTGGATCAATCAAGGTGCGCAGCTGATCGGCATAGGCTTGAGAAGTAAGGCCGCTCGCTGGCACATCGATAAAGTCTGAGTCGCCCAAATACTCTGCACGGTCAGCATAAGCCAGTTGCATTGCCTCCGCCATCAAGTGAATGGTTTGCGCGCTATTGTGACTATAGTCTTGTAGTGGATAGCCTTCTAAAATGTTTAAAATCTGCACGATGTGAATACCACCAGAGGAGGGCGGCGGCATAGAGACGATCTTATAGCCACGGTAGTCGCCTGTCACAGGCGTACGAGCGATGGCTTCATAATTGGCCAAATCCTGCAAGCTCATGCGACCGCCAGCCTCATTAACGGCTTTGACAATACTGCGCGCGGTCTCACCTTTATAAAACCCATCAGCGCCTTGAGTGGCAATGAGCTTTAGCGAGCGGGCAAGCTCTGGTTGATACAAGCGCTCACCAGGTTGATACGCACTGCCATCAGGTTTAAAAAACACTTTTTTGGTGCTGGGCCATTTTTGCAGGCGATCGCTTAAGGCTTCTAGTGACTCCGACAAGCCAGCGGTGACTTCTATGCCATCTTCAGCCAGTGCGATCGCGGGCGACATCACTTGCTCGCGGCTCATGGTGCCATGGTCTTCTAGTGCTTTGAGCAGCCCTGCGACGGTCCCTGGTACGCCGACAGCTAAGCCATGAAAGCGAGACAAATCACTGACCGCATTGCCGTCCTTATCGAGATACATATCACGCGAGGCACTGCTTGGGGCTTTTTCGCGGTAATCGAGCGCCACCGTTTCGCCTTGCTTGGCATCATAAATCATCATAAAGCCACCGCCGCCGATGTTGCCCGCTCGGGGTAAGGTCACGGCCAAGGCAAAACCCACCGCAACGCCAGCATCGACAGCATTACCACCGTCTTTTAGAATCTGTGAGCCAATATCGGAGGCCAGTGCTTCTTGAGAGGCGACCATGCCGTTTTTGGCCCAGACGGGATGATGAATGGCGTCCTCGGAGTAAATGGCTGGGTCGGTTTTTGTTTTATTGGTTGTGGATGTCAGCGTATTGATTTTCGCTGGTGTGATGCGCTTGGTTTCAGACAAGACTGTCGGATTGTCGCTCATGATCGCCAGATTGATCGCACTGGTGTTGGTTGAGGTGTTATTTATCACATTGGCATCAGTTGGTGTTACTGGTTCAAGTGCGTGCGCTGATACAGATAGCAATAATGTACTGCTAGCAATGAGCATCGCAGATTTTAATGTGGTGATGATGGGTGATTGAGAGTGGCCAGACAGATTTGGCATGGCAAAGTCCTTTTTATGTGAGTGGTAAAGTGGCTAACGCTTGGGTATTTCATAAGTCTGAGTAAGAGGTTTTTATATATAAAAATACAAAATATGAGAGGGCAGGTTCTAATAGATAAAAACAATACAGACTTTTGCCTAGAGACGCACGCTAATATTACTAAATTGTAACGCTTTGTGTTATAAATATCATACGCGTTTATCCTTATTTGACCCATTAAATAAAGGCACCTTTATGTCATCTACTCATAGCAACCATCGCAGTCGACAGTCTGGCTGTAGGTCTCAGCTGCATGAGGCAACTGCGCCAGCGGCGATTTATCATAAAAACAAACATCGATATTTATCACGTACACTGACGGCGACCGGTTGTGCGCTGCTGCTTGGTGGTACGTCATTGGTATTGATGGGCTGTCAGACAAGCGCTGGCGTCTCCTCAGGCGCGGTATCAGATGCGCTCATCGACTTTGAGGTTGCAGACAGGGCGGTAAACCAAGCACAGAGCCGCGTCTTTACTGACCATTTACAAGCCAACTCTGCGCGCTATGAGCAACTGTTTGACCAGCAGAGCTATCCCAATACGGAGACTCAGGCAAAGACACGTTTGCTTGCTGCCATTCGTCAGCATCTCGCTAGTGAGCACGTGGCCGTCGCGCAGGCCAATTATCATATGGCACCCTTTATCGATCCAGACAGTATCGATGCTGGCGCGAGCAGTCTGCTAAAAACCATCATCGAAACTTATGCGTATCAAACAGAGCAAGCGATAGACGACGAGGCGGGTGATTACAATAGTGAGTTTGCTGACAGGAGTTTTGCTGACGATGCAGATGAAGCGTTTGCTGATGATGAGTATAGCGCCAATACTAAAGACGATGGGTTGATGCCGGGCGTGCCAGACGTCAAACCCAAGGCATTATTAAAGAGCTATGAAGCCATGCAAGCCGCCAAGCAGCAGCCAGTGGCGAGCGATGACAAACCGATGCCAACTACCGGCGTCATCGGTCAGATGCTTGCTATGTTGCATCGCACACCTGAACAAATCGCTGCGACCAACGCTTACCAATATCAGCATTTGACATTTAATAGCGTCAGCCAATTCAGGCCCAAACAGCGCCAGCTACACAGCGTCTATAGTTATGACTATGTCAGCCCAACGCTTAGCTCGTCCATACAGATACCGCTCGCACTGGATTTTCATGACAGTCGTATCACGGTAGACCCATCGGCCATCATGCCGATTGTGGCGCTGGCCAGTCCTGAAAATACCCCGCTGCCTCAGGAGATGGCCTCTCGTACGGTCAGTTTTGGTCTGCCTAAGGGCATCACCGAGCAGCTGCCGCCTACGGTAGTATACGATGCTGCGCTTGCTGCGATACATAAGAGTATGGCGGAGCTGGCGCCAGAGTATTTCAGCGCCGTTGATATACGTGATGACGCATTTGCCAAAGAAGTGGGAGCCAGCCATGCCGTCAAGCTATATATCGGCAGTAAACAAGGCGGTGAGTTGGTCGGCAAAATCCTAAAATATATGACCCAGTCACTACAAGCGCATGTCGATGTCAATCCGTCACAGTATCCTGGTGGAGCGATGCTAAAAGCTGCACTCGCTAAGGCGCAGCTATACCATAAAGGCTATCAAAGCGCGGATGTCGGCGCACTGCTACAGCTGATTGAAGCGATCGGTCCCATCTCCTTTAATCAAACAAACTACTACTATTTGGATCGCGCAAATCAGCTACTGGCCAAGCAGCAACGGCTAAATGTCGGTAGCGATTTGATGGGTGCGACCACCAGCGTACTCAACCAAGTGCGTTATGATAAAGCCAGCTTTAACGACCATGCGCTCACACCTTTATTGGCCGAGTCTTTTGGGGCAAATGCCAAGCCTGCCATCGACGGCAACGCGTGGCTTGCGAAGATACGCCAACAAAAAGACAGACTGCAAAGCGCTCGTTATGCACGCTATGACTATGAGTATAATGATGAAGATCGTTATGATGCTGATAATACTGATGAAGAGGGTGGCGTTTATCACAGTGGTAATAGTGAGGACTGGAACGACAGCGATGAGGCATTGTATGACGATGCGGCCAAGTATGGCATCGATAACAAGCTAGCGGATCAGTAGGTCTGTCTTGTTAACTCTCCCTATTAAGGATAAAAAATGAAAAAACCCCAGCAAACCCATACCAGCCGCCTGCCACTTGCATCTACTATCAATGGTCATGCGGTATTTGCCAGTGCGCTTGTCGCAGGCGCGGCGTTATTGACAGGGTGTCAATCGACCAGCCTTGGACAGTCTAATGCCATGACGACTAACCAAACCTCAGCATCTGCCAAAACCGCCGTCGCAAGCGCGCTA
Organism: Psychrobacter halodurans; assembly: GCF_017498075.1. NCBI lineage: Bacteria > Pseudomonadati > Pseudomonadota > Gammaproteobacteria > Moraxellales > Moraxellaceae > Psychrobacter > Psychrobacter halodurans. Next base: position 14,370 of record NZ_JAGBKN010000021.1, on the reverse strand, counting down.
CAAGCGCAGCGTCGCCAGTCCTTCCGTTATCATAGCAACCTTGAGATTAGTAATAAGCAGCAGTTTGACGGTATAACGGCTCAAAGCACTACCAACAATGGTGCTAAAAACCCAGTCACCACTGATGATATCTATCAATACTGCGAGGATACGCATGACGAGGCCTATGCGGCATTATTGGCGCAGGCAAAAGGGCAAAAGCAAGATATATCGGCGACAAAATATGACGCTCAGCGTGCGACCATCAAACAATCCTATCTAGCCTGTACGGATGCCTATCAAGCATGGCAAGACAGCCAATACGACAGTGAGGTAAGAGTGCCTGCTGATTACCAAAAGTTGTTTGATAATTATGACGCGCAGCCAACCGCGCAGGGTATGAAAAAAGCAAAGCTACTCGATGCCTATCTACTAAAACCGTTGTCTATCAACGCCCAAGGCGTGTATCAGCCGATGGCGGGCAAAGCGACCATGCTTGCCAGTGTCCAATACCAAGCGCGTAATCATCAAAGCAGCCTCAATCAACCAGTCTATATCGATTTTAAAAACGGTGATATTTATCTATGGGCGGACAATTTTGCGATGATTAACTCAAAGTTATTGGACGACAAACTTGGCACGATATGGCAAAACAAATGGCTCAAAATCACGCTGGACGATGGCACGTTGCCCAAAGGCTTTGGCAAAGCAGTGATCACCCATCATTTTGCCGCGTTAGATGCCGCATTTGCCGCAGCGCCAGCAAGTCAGTTTGAGTACGTTGCGCCCACATCTTTGACCACGCTATCTCCTAAGCTGCCAGCGCACCAGCTACCCGCAATGCTGGCAAGTGAGCAAGTGATCCGCCGTACTCAAAGCGTGGCCAGTCATGAGCAGTCATATCAAGATTATATGCGTGATTTTTATGAGCGGATAAGCCAGCAGTATCCAGAGCTTGTCAATGACAGTGCTAATGGTGCTGACAGTGCTTCTGATATAGCGCCTGACGTTTTTACCAGTAAGGCCTTGGTACAGCAAGTATTGACAATAATCAAAAGCAGTATAGACGCCGCTGATGATGATACGGTCGCCAGCCGTGCAGTAGATACCGGCTCAGAGACGACAAACGTGCAAACGCTATACGGCGTTGATAAACGTGGCCGTCTCATCTGGCAGCATCTGCGGCGTGAGTTTCCTAGCGAGAATAATAAGTATAAAGGCGTCGTGATGGATGTCATGCAGCGGTATTCTGCTATTCGCCCAAAAGACACTGCATTTCCCAACTTACCAAGCGATGTGCAAGTACCAAATTCGCGCAATAGTGTTGATGCGCGCGAGTATGGTCGTGAGCTGATGCAGTACTATCGCGATGGTAATGGCACGGCGATAGGCAAGATGATATTTAAGGCGCTACCGCTGGCGCAAGAGCGTTTGGGCGGTATTGATTAAAAAGTATTGAGCTATCATCAGGATCATAAAAAAAAGCGCACCGTTATCACGATGCGCTTTTTTTGAGGGGTGTAGCGGGCAATAATAACTACTACATGCCTTGATGCTGATGCGGTTGGCCATGTATCTCACCGCGCGCAGAGCCATGCTGACCTTTTGTCATTTTTGCCATTCTCTCGTTTTGCAGTTTGGCAAGTTTGGCGCGTTGTTCTGGCGTCAGCACTTGCGCGATGGCGTGCTGGGTCTGAGCATGCTCAATAAAACGCTGTTTGACTTTAGCCGCTTGCTGATCCGCTAGGCGGTTAAGCGCGGCCGTGTTCAACGTGTTGGCAGTGGTCAATGCCTGCATTTGTTGATGCATTTGTGCCCGTTCTGCTTTGTGTTGCTCGCGCTCAGCTTTACGGTCGCCGTGTTTGGCCTCCATGATGGCTTTGATTTGTGCTTGCTGCGTGGCACTCAAATCTAGCTGTGACAGTGGGCCTCGCATGCCGCCTTTCATATCGCCTTTATGCATGCCGCCTTTGTGCATACCTTCTTTCATACCGTCTTGATGATGCTTTTGCATCTTGCTGGTGGCAGGTACGGTGTCAGTCGTTGCATTGACACTGGTGCAGGCGGTGACAGCAAATACGCTAGAGGCGGCCAATACTGTGCCCATGAGTAGTTTTTTCATCATACGATCCTTTTATAATTTGAGTAAATAAACAATAAATACCTTATCTTGCCAGTGTGGCGATAAGTGCGACAAGTTATTGATAGGTGCTATCTTACGACAGTTAAAGGTTGCGATACTTTATGAAGTATTAAGAAAGGTAACGTTTATGGCGTTATGATAAGCCCATGCCTGATAATACAGGCAACAAAGCGATCTTAGGCTTAAGGAGACAGCAGTGCCAAACATACTACTCGGCGATGATGACGAAGAGTTGACCCAGTTATTACAAGAATACTTGCAAAATCATGGTATCGATTGTGACTGCGTGCACGATGGTGAAGCGGTCGTGCAAAGGCTCAAAAACACCAGCCCTGCCAGCACTTATGATTTGCTAGTACTCGATATCATGATGCCCAAAATCGATGGGCTCAGTGTGCTGCGGCAACTGCCGACCATCAGTGATATTCCGGTCATTATGCTGACGGCAAAAGGCGAGGAGATTGATCGTATCATTGGGCTTGAGCTTGGCGCGGATGACTATATTACCAAACCTTGCAATCCGCGTGAGCTGTTGGCACGTATCAATGCGGTGATAAAACGCACCCGTCTTAGTGCTTCTGATAGTACGTTAGAGCACATGCCGCTACCTGAGAGCCGCTTACATTTGGATCAAAACCAGCGACTCTGTCAAATAGACGGGACAGAGCTACAAGTGACAGGCACCGAGTTTGACTTGTTGCTCGCCTTGCTCAAGCAAAAAGGCGAGGTGGTGAGTAAAGCATGGCTATCAGAGCATGTGTTGCAGCGTGAGCTACAGCCCTTCGACCGCAGCCTTGATGTGCATGTCTCGCGTCTGCGCAAAAAACTCCAGCCTTTTCATGATGAGCCGATCAAAGCGATTCGTGGGAAAGGCTATCAGCTGGTACTGTAATGACATATTCCGCAAATACTTCTACCTTTCGACCCAGAATCACGCTGTTTTGGCGGCTGTTTTTGAGTCTATTATTGACGATCTTACTCACCTCTATTTTGTCCATCGTGGTAGAACGGATACTGGTCGAAAAAGCGCTGACCGTGCGTATGGAGGCGCAGATTGAGCAGTTGTTGATTAAACGTCAGGAAATGGCTACTGCGTTGCAAGCGGGCGATTTTGCATCAGTCAGGCAGATGTACCGTGAGGATCGGCGGCTGATGAGTCAAATCAGAGTCTATAACGAGCAAGGCGCTATTATCTTTCCGCGTTATCGAGACCAAGCGGATCGTCAAGACGGCAGGCAAGTCATGCCGCGTGCGCCCATGCACCAATCCATGCATCAGTCTATACATCCGATGTCGTCCATGCCATCAATGCCTGCCATGCCAAATGTAGCCGCCGCACCCGCCCTAGATCATCACCGCTCTGACGATACTGCCAGTATGTCAAACAACACTCGCAATCCTTATTGGCAATCGATGATGGCTCAGCGCACGATAGCAGACCCCGAGATGCGCCCTGAGCTGGCGGACAAGACCATCGCGCTGTCAGATGGTCAATCTGTCATTATACAGCTGCGTCCGCACCTGCGTTTTGCCGATGTCGTCGCGCTACAGCGGAATAATTTTTCGGTACGTTTGCTGCTAATTCTCTTCTTTAGTGTCTTGGTCTGTGTTTGGCTTAGCCGGACATTGACCCAGCGTATGCGCCGCGTCCAACATGCGGTGCATCGCATGATTGCTGGTGATTATCAGGCGGATACTCAGCTGGCAAAAATGGGCGATGATGAACTGGGTCTATTGGCAAAAGACGTGGCAAAGCTATCAAGGCGGCTGGCTGAGAGTGAGCTGGCGCGCAAGCAGATGCTTAGTGATATCTCGCATGAGCTGCGCTCGCCCTTAGCGCGTCTTGATGTGGCGACCGAGCTGACGCGGGATTTTGCCCCCAATGCCAATCGCTACCTCGACCGTATCGACAAAGAGTCTGCGCGAATGAATGAGCTGATCGAACAAATCATTCATATCCAGTCGCTACAGATGCAGCAATACACCATTGATAACGTAGAAAATGACTGGGTTGATGTTTCTGAGATTATCAGTGAGATTGGACAAGATGTTTGTTTTGAATTTCAGCACAAAAACGTCCATTGGCACTGGCAGCCACCAACCCTAAAGTCGACGGTAAAGGGCAACCAAGAACAGTTACATAGTGCGCTTGAAAACGTCATTCGTAATGCTTTTATGCACACAGCAGCTGATTCAACGGTTATGGCTGAGATTAAATCAGCAGAGATAGATGGCAAAAGACCTGCCATTCAAATCCGCATCATAGACGAGGGCGGCGGTGTTGCAGAGCAAGACTTGCAGCGTATTTTTCAGCCCTTTGTACGGCTAGACTCGGCGCGTCACCGAGACACTGGCGGCTATGGGCTAGGGCTGGCAATCGTTCATGCCGTGGTGCTGGCACATAAAGGCCAAATTGACGTTTATAATCGTCTTGATGGTGTCCAAGGGCTGATAGTGCAGATTGTGTTACCTATTGAAATATAAAGTGTCTCATTAATGATCTACATGGTTGCCGCACCTTTTTAATAAGTAACGAATACCTGCGAAAAGGTGTGCTTGGTATCAGAACAACGAACGAAAATTTGTGAAAAATGGAGGTAATTTAATATAAATAAGAGATAATGAAAAGAATATATTCATTTATATGAATATATTCCGATAAGCGGTAGTAAATAGCCGAAGAGTGACATGTACACTCTCTATATATTCGATATTATGAATATATAGAGAGTGTACATAGTCTTACACGATGAAACTTTTAGGTTTTTAAACGCTAAGAATGGTTACATTTGCGCAAAAAGTCTCATTAAAGCTTACCGCCGTGTCATTTTGTCGTATTCGCTCTCTACATACCGACTATGAGTTGGCCTCTAATAATTATGTAAGGGAGTACGCATCATGAACCGCATCTATAAAGTCATATGGAATGAAGCTTTAAATTGTTTTGTCGCCGTTGGTGAATATGCCAAAGCACGTGGCAAGTCCTCTAAATCTAGCGTCAGTGCCAATGCTCGTATTAATACCACCGCTACCACTTCTGTCAAAAAATGGCATGTGAGCGCTATAGGGCTCGGGCTGCTGGCTGCTGGTTTTGCGATGCCAGCCAGTGCGCTTGGTCTTTACTTTGCAGGTGACGATCCTACGCCTAAAATTTACACCAATGAATGGCTCCATCATACAGTGACAATCAAAGGGGGTGAGACGGTAGCTGGCGATCCAAGTAGCAAAAACATCAATGTAACTGCCAATAAAAACAGCAAAACACTGACCGTAAAGCTGGATAAAACGGTCAACCTAGGCGTAGATGGTAGCCTAAAAATGGGTGACACCTTGGTGGATAGCTCAGGGATGACCATCAAAGCAATCAATCCTATCAACAATGTCACCTTAAGCAATAGTGGACTAAATAATGGTGGTAATCAGATCACCAATGTAGCAAGCGGTGTCGGTGACGATAACAACGCTGCCAACATCGGCGATTTAAACCATGCAATTGCAGCCAACAAAACCAAATACTACAGCGTCAACTCCACAGGTGGTAGTAATGATGACAATCTAGGGGCTACTGGCGAAAACGCTATGGCCATGGGTCGAAACGCCAGTGCGGCTGGTAGTCAAAGTATCGCTATCGGTAGTGTGGCTAATGGCAAGCCTACCAGCGCTGGTGGTGAGCAGTCTATCGCCATTGGCGCAAACGTGGTGACCACAGGAGGCTCTGCTATCGCCATCGGTGGCGATGATCTAAACGCCGCCTCTGAAACCAACTTGGATGGCAGCTCAAATATTGGTGCCAACACTGGCAGTGTGAATACGGTATTTAAGACTTACACTGGCCGCGACCTTGTAGAGCCTGCGTATTATGCTAGAAACACTGAGGCCAGTGGCGCTGCTTCCATCGCCATTGGGTCAAAAGCGCTGTCTAAAGGTCACTTATCTACTGCTGTTGGTGTACAGTCCTCCTCAGATGGTGTTGCCTCTTCAGCCTTTGGTATGGGGTCATCAGCAAGTAAAGATGGTTCGGTTGCTTTAGGTGCAGGATCCACCACGCTTAATGATGCCACTTACCAAGAGAAACTTACTATTGGTAATAAAGATTATTTTTATGCTGGTGCGACCAATGATAAAGGAGCACAGGTCTCTGTTGGCTCAGAAGAGCGTGAGCGTCAAATCAAGCATGTCGCTAGCGGGGAGGTGAGTGCAACCAGTACAGATGGTATTAATGGTAGTCAGTTGCATGCCACCAATGAATCTGTTAAAGACTTAACTACTACAGTTGCAGCCAACAAGACACATTTCTATAGTGTCAGTAGTACAGATTCAACTCGTGGCAATTACAATAATGACGGTGCGACTGGTGCTGATGCAATGGCAGCTGGAATTGATGCGTCAGCGACAGGTGAAAATGCGACAGCGTTGGGAACAAAGTCTAATGCTGAGGGTACGCGGAGCACTGCGATTGGTTACCAAGCACAAGCTAAAGATAGAAACGCAATTGCTTTAGGTTATCAAGCTAATGCACATCAAAAACATTCCACCGCGATAGGATATGCTGCTAACGCGGGTTATGCTGCGATTGCAATAGGAGATGCGGCAGCAGCAACCAAAAAAGGGTCAACAGCGATAGGAAGTCAGTCTGTCTCGACTGATGTGTATAGTACAGCTTTAGGACGCGAGGCTAAAGCACTTGAAAAGAATACTGTAGCCGTGGGGTATAGTACTACTGCCAGTGGTGAGTCTAGTGTGGCTATCGGTAATAAGTCTCTAGCAACCAAGGAAAGTAACATCGCACTAGGGGATAATGCACAGGCAACCGGAAACCAATCAATCGCACAAGGCAGAAATGCTAAAGCGACTGGAAGTCAGTCCATTGCGCAAGGTACTCACGCTGAAGCGACAGGTAACTACAGCTCGGCGCAGGGCTATTTTTCTGAGGCAACTAAGTCCGGTGCGATCGCACAGGGTCGAGATTCAAAAGCGTTCGGCGAAAACTCAATCGCACAGGGTATGAAAGCCAAAGCTGAGGGTAAGTCTAGTGTGGCTATCGGTGATGGAGCAAAAGCGAGCGGTGTCAATAGTATCGCAATCGGTACAGGTAACATCGTCAATGGCGACAACTCAGGTGCCTTTGGTGACCCTAATAATATTAGCGGTACAGGTAGTTATGCGGTGGGTAATAACAATACTATCGATGCCGACAATTCCTTCGTATTAGGTAATAACGTCACAATCAACGCCAGTGACAAGTATTCAATCGCTCTGGGTGAAGGTGCTGTAATTAACGGCGAGGACAGTATTGCAATTGGTCGCGGTGCCACTGCTGCGGCTAGTACCAGAAATGGTTTAGCAATTGGTGTGAGATCAAGTTCTGGTAACCACGCTGCGTCTTTAGGTGACGACGCTACGTCTGGTAACTACGCAGTAGCGCTTGGCTCTAAGTCCACTGCTCAGATTGGCGGTACGGCTATTGGTCAGGCCTCGAGTGCAGTCAGCAATGCCACAGCCTTAGGTCGTGCTGCTATCGCAGGGCAGCCAGGTAACGTCGCTTTGGGGCATCAATCCGTTACTGCAGCACAGCATACCGGCGCTTTTGCCATAAACAATCAACCAGTTGCAGGTTTAACTAGTGGCGCTAGAACGGTATCGGTTGGCTCTGTGGGTGCTGAACGTCAAATCCAAAACGTCGCCCCAGGTGTCGTGGATGCTACTAGCACTGATGCTATTAACGGTAGTCAGTTATTTGCCACTAACGAAGCAATTGATGATTTGAGTGGTACAGTTATCGCCAATAAAACCAAATACTACAGTGTCAATTCGACAGGTGGTAGCAATGACGACAATCTAGGCGCCACGGGCCAAAACGCCATGGCTATGGGTCGAAACGCCAGTGCAACCGGTAGTCAAACCATTGCTATTGGTAGCGGGGCGAGTGGTCAACACACCACGGCAAGTGGCGAGCAATCTATTGCTATTGGGGCAAACGTTGTCTCAAGTGGTAATTCTTCTATCGCCATTGGTGGTGATGATTTAGATGCTGCCTCAGTAGATGCTGGAGCTATGTTTACAGCCTATACAGGTAGTAGCCTTGTTGAGACACCGCCTTATATGGTAAACACAGAATCGGATGGTGCCGCCTCCATAGCCATTGGTGCAAAAGCACTGTCTGAGGGTGACTTATCTACCGCTGTCGGTGTACGTTCCAGCTCAGCCGGTGATGCCTCTTCTGCCTTTGGTATGGGGTCTTCAGCCGTCGCTGAAGGTTCAGTAGCACTTGGGGCAGGGTCAGTGGCCAATGTAGCAGGTGGTGCTATGGGCTATGATCCAACCGGTAGTAGCGATGCCGCTATCAAAGCTACCCAAAGTGGTGCAAGATATGGTGCTGTCTCAGTAGGAAATGGAGCTGAGGGCGGCAATCGTCAGATCGTCAATGTAGCTGCAGGTACCAATGATAGCGACGCGGTAAACGTGGCGCAATTAAAAGGTCTGTCTGGAGTAGTGAATCAAGGGCTTAAGTTTGATGGTGATACTGGCACCCCCGTCACCCGCCAAATGGGCGATACGCTCACAGTAAAAGGCGGGGCGACCAATTTGTCAGATAACAATATCGGCGTGGTTGCCAATGGTAGCGATACCCTCAGCATTAAGCTGGCAAAAAACATTGATTTGGGCAAAACAGGTAGCGTCACGATGGGTTCAAGCTCTCCACTTGGGTTAGGGCCTGTGACAACCGTTGACCGCTTGGGTGTTAGAACTGGAAGTATTGTAGGTAGTACCGCTGTCACGGGTTTGGGCGTGCTGGTAAATGGTCCATTAGGTATTCCTAGTACGGCACTGAGTATGGATGGTTTAACGATTATCGGTGGCCCAAGCGTTACCAGAAGCGGCGGTGTTAATGCTGGTAATAGAAAAATTGTCAACGTCGATGACGGTAGTAATGATAAAGATGCAGTGAACTTTGGTCAACTTGCAGGCTTCTCTGCTGCTGCCAGAACCAAAGTCATCAAAGGTACCAATGTCGACAGTGTTGACTTCTCAATCGACAGCGATACCGGACAGGATGTCTACACTGTCAATGCCAATGGTAGCAGTGTCTCTAGTGGAGATGACACTGCATTGACAGTTACCGCTGGTGATAAAGGTGATGACAATATCACCGACTATAAAGTCGATCTAAGCGATGATAGCAAAGCAAGCTTAATAAAAGCTGACAGTGCCATGCAAACCGTCATAACACAGATCGACGGCAAAGATGTCAAAACCCTAGACCAAAATGACAACACAGCCAACTTTGTCACAGGAAGCAACATTGAGCTGTTAGAAGACAATGGTGGTATCAAAATCGCTACGGCAGATAAAGTTTCTTTCGTTAGCGTCACCACAGGCGACACTTTGCTAGACAATGGTGGCGTCACCTTAACCGGTGGTAGTAACCAAACCGTCACACTCAGCAACAGCGGCCTAAACAACGGCGGCAATAGAGTCACCAACGTGGATGATGGTGAAGAAGATATGGATGCGGTCAATGTGAGACAGTTAAATGCCACCAACAGCACCGTCAATCTGGGGCTTGACTTCACAGGAGACGATACCAACGTCATTGTCAATCGTAAGTTAGGTGAGACGTTGACCATTCGTGGCGGCGCGACAGACCTCACGGACAACAACATCGGTGTGGTCGCTGATGAAGATGGCAATCTAAACGTCAAACTGAATAAGGATGTGAGACTTGGTAAAGCTGGCAGCGTGCGTATGGAGAGCACAGTGCTTAACAATGCAGGTGTCACCATCACCGATGGACCGAATCAGACCATCACGTTAAGTAATGAAGGCCTTGATAATGGCAATAATAGAATCATCAAGGTGGCTGAAGGTATTGCCCCGAGCGATGCTGTCAATTTCGCGCAGCTCACCATGACGAATGATGAGATCGCCAAAGGCATCAAAATCGGTGATGGTAATGTTGCCAACGACCAGCAGTTTGCCTTAGGGGAGACCATCAATGTCACGGGTGATGGTAATGTCACCACACTGGCATCTGCCGCAGGCGTTCAGGTTCGGCTAAACAATCAGCTAAACTTGGGTGATGAAGGCAGTATGCAAGTGGGTAGTAGCCTCATGACAAACAATAGCTTTACCTTTGTGTCCGATAATGCGCCGAATAGAACCGTTAGATTGACTAATAATGGTTTGGATAACGGCTTTAATCGAATCACAAATGTCGCCGCTGGTATCGACTTTACAGACGCTGCTACGGTTGGACAGTTAGAAGCAGCCACCTTTGCACTGGATCAAGGCTGGGGCTTAAGTGCTCAAGGCGATAGCGCTACCATGGTCAAACAAGGCAGTGCTGTTGATATAAACAGTAGAGATGGCAATATCACGATCTCAAGAACGATTGCAGGCAACGGTATATCACCTCTAGCAAGTCGAGCAGCAGACGTCAATGACATCAGCTTTGATCTAAATCGGGATATCGCCATCGATAGCGTACAAGCAGGCGATAGTACGCTGAGCAATGACGGCTTGACCATCGTCGGCGGACCAAGTATGACCAAAGCGGGTATCAATGCCGCTGACACCAAAGTCACAAACGTCATGAGCGGTGAAGTCTCAGCCAGTAGCTCAGATGCTATCAATGGTAGCCAGCTCTATGCACAAGGCGCAGGTATCAGCACCCTAATAGGTGGGGATACCGTCTACAACCCTGAAGATGGCACCTTCATCAATGCCAATATCGGCGGTACTGGTCAAAGCAGTATTGATGGTGCGATTGCCTCGATCAAGCAAGGCGAGACCATTATCAATGAAAGTATAGCCACCAATACCACCAATATTGAGGCCAATACGGCTGATATCGCCACCAACACCACCAATATCGGCACCAATACGACCAATATTCAAGGCAATACGGATAGATTGGATACCGGTCTCAACTTTGGCGCTGATAGTGGAGATAACATCAACAAACCTATCGGTGATGAGAGTGTCCTGAGCTTTACCGGTGGTAATAACATCACCACCACCGCGCAGGGCAGTAGCATCTTGTTTGACCTCAATGGCAATATCAGCGTAGATAGTGTCAGTACAGGTAATACGACCATCAATAGTGGCGGTGTCACTATCACAGACGGCCCAAGTATGACGGCAGATGGCCTGTATGCAGGTGGCAAGAGTATTACAGGTGTCGCCGATGGTGTCGAAGCGACAGATGCTGTCAACCTTGGTCAGCTAAGTGCACTCGATAGCAGGCTAAACAACAGCATGAGCGATCTAGGCTACAAAATCGGCGAAGTCGAAGACGATGCAAACGCAGGTATCTCAGCGGCCATGGCGATGTCTTCTCTACCGCAAGCTTATATCTCTGGTAAGTCTTTGATCAGCGGCGGTGTCGGTACTTATAACGGCGAGAGTGCAGTGGCCATCGGCTTCTCTAAGCTCTCCAATGACGGTCGTTGGGTCATGAAGATAAGTGGTACTGCAGATACGCAAGGCAATGCAGGCGGCTCGATTGGTGCAGGTTTCCACTTTGACTAATAAGCCGTGACCGTTTTTATAAAATACTGTTTTTATAAAGTATAAAAAAGAAGCAAGGCACCTGATGCCTTGCTTCTTTTATCATGTCAGTCGATTTTAAATAAAACAGAGATATTATATATCAACGTGGAGCTGGTATAAATTTTCCTTGCGTGCTGTGCCTGCGCCGACAGGTACTGCGTAAAATTTATCCCAGTCTCACTGTATCGTTTTTATATTGAACTCACTATATGTGACTTATTTAGAGTCAACTAGGGCGTATCTTCAATTCACTCGATAGTTATCTAAATGGGCTAAAAATGGCCAAATTTTGCCAACCATCGTCAAATAGCTGGTCAATATCTCGATATTAACGGCGCTATTTTCCTTGTTTGACCGCAATTTATCTCATTTTTATCACCATTTTTGAAATAAAGACACGCCCTATACAAAGCGATAATATTCCGCTTTGTTTTGGCCACATAAACAGCCCAAAAACGCTGACAGACTGCCGTCAAATTCGGAACATGGGTGCTGTCGGCGTCAGGCCAACATAAGCCATGCCTGCTTGATTCATCCAGTGCGGCTGCACGATACCGTGTTGTAAAATCGCATAGATATCGCGATGCGCTCTTTCAATTCTATGGGTCTTATATAGCGAGACAGTACCAGCCACCGCGTAAATCTCAGACAGCATATCTCTAGATGCTCTTGCCGCCTCACACGCCGCTGCCCAAACATCGGCAAGTTGTGTGTCGGTAAAAGTATTGTTTTTCACAGCTTCATTCCATAATGTCTCAACGCTACTGTGTAGCTGTAGGCGTCTGGCAGCCAGCAGAGTCTTACTTTTGGCGATGGCCGCTTGTACCGTGGCGCGATCACGTAGATCTGGGCTTTTACCAGCGGTGACTCTCTCAAGACACAGACCAACCAGCTCATCGGTGGCAGCTTTTAGCACGCCTAGCGCCATCGCCGCACAGCCAGCAGCATTGATACACCCTATAGGTAGGCGGTTGTATCTATTGTCGGTATCGACAGGACTATCAAAATCGATTGCATATTCAGGCTTTACAAAGGCTTCTGTGACCACAATATCATGGCTGCCTGTACCTCTTAGTCCACCGACATGCCAAGTATCAATCACATCGACGTCAGCTTTTGGGATAAAAAACAGCTTTAGATTGGCCCCAGAGCTGAGTGGGGTTTGCGCCTCATCAGAGGTGACTCGGCATCGTAGGACAAACCAATCGGCCAGCTCGCAGCCAGATACCAGCGTCCAGCGACCTGATACGGTGTAGCCCTCTGCGTGCTGGACGGCGACGCCTTCAGGACGTGCCGAATTGGCATAGACATGTTCAGGATTATTAAAGACCTCTTGCCTGGCCGAGCTATCCAAAAACCGTCCAAAGGTGCACGCCAGATGATTGTTCCAAACGATCCAAGACACTGACGCTTCTGCGCTTGCCAAGGTTTCGTACACTGTTAAGGTTTCGGTTGGGTTGTCTTCCCAGCCTCCTAGTGACTTTGGTAAACCCATCCTAAATAAATGGCGGGCTGAGAGCTGCTCGATCACAGCGGGCGCAATTTTTCTAAAGTTTTCTGTCTCCTCACGGTAGGCTAGTGCCAAATGATATGTCTCATCTGCTGCGCTAGCAGGCCTGATCGGTGTGCTGTATGGGAAAGATATCTGGCTCATATTTTTCGACCCTTATCATTAGTAAAACGAAGTTGTCTTTTAAAACCGATAAGTTGTAATTTATTCTAGAATTTGCATATAACGTTCTATATTCAAAGAATAACCAACTGTCGACTACTATACAACCGGTAATTTGAATATAATGAATATTTAGTGAAGGTAATCACGGTAATAAGCGTAGGATAAGTTAGAGCAGTAAACGAACGTTACTGGACTCGCCTGTATAGACAAGATAAAATTGAGCAACCATTCAATTTTTGAGAGCGACCATGATGGCTTGATACCATGGTCGTTACTAAGATGGAAAAACTATGTCACGTACCGCACTTTATAACCGTCAAGAAGCCTTAGAGCGAGCATTGAGACTTTTTTGGCAAAAAGGCTTTCATGCCACTTCTTTAAAAGACATCGAAAAAGCCCTCGATATGCGTCCAGGTAGTATTTACGCTGCGTTTGGTAGTAAAGATGGTCTGTTTCAAGAAGCCTTAGACTATTATGCTCGACTGGGTTTGGCCGAGCTTGAGCGTATATTAAACCATCATGAGTCGCCGCTATTGGGGCTGGCCGCTTATGTGCGTCAGCTTGGCTGCGTACGTGACAAAGCATTGCCAAGTCAGGCATGTATGTTGGTCAAAAGCTTGCTTGAGCTTGGTGCTCGTGAGCAAGCAGCACTACAAAAAGTAGAGATGCTGCTGGCTAATATGGAGTCACGCTTTATAGAGTACTTTCGGGCCGCACAGCGGTTAGGAGAGCTGGACAGTGATTTGGATGCAACCAGACTGGGACGACGGCTACAAGCTGAGATAATGGGGCTGCGTGCCTTTGCTCAGCGCGATGTGGATTGCGCCGCTGTCCATGCCTTGGCCGAAGATATTGCTGTATCTATTGAGGTGTTGCGCCTTAATCACCCTGCAAGAGCCTGATGCTTGGTGCGTGATATTTTTATATAGGGCGTGTTGAACATTCAAATGTGGCACTGGCGGCGGCTATTTTTCAGACAATACGCAGTGAAATTTTCGAAGCCTAGTCATTCTAGGATAGA
>NZ_JAGBKN010000020.1:0-50555 GCF_017498075.1 Psychrobacter halodurans | reverse complement strand
ACAAGGAAAATAGCGCAGATAATATTGAGATATTAGTCAGCTATTTGACACCGTTTGGCCAGATTTAGCCATTTTTAGCCCATTTAGATGGCTATTGATTGAATTGAGGACACGCCCTAAGGCGTCTGTACAGCAAATCACTTGAAATATAAACCATATCTAGGATAATTGAGACATTCATTCTTAATTAAGTAAGTAATAATATGCACCTGATTCCTGCTCCTGCTGGCGTGCTCGAGGTCGATGCGCTCTGGCAAAAAGACAACCCTAACGATCCCAATACCGATACGGTGGCGCTGCTTTGTCACCCCAACCCTTTGTTTGATGGGACGATGAATAACAAAGTGGTCACGACCATGTACCGCTTTGCTCGCGATAGTGGCATGCATGTAGTGCGGTTTAATTTTCGCGGTGTCGGTCAGTCCACAGGCGAGCATGACTATGCCGATGGCGAAGTCGTCGATGCGATGACCGTGCTACAATGGATCGCTGAGCAAACCGGCGCGCGCAAGCTGTGGCTGGGCGGTTTTTCCTTTGGCGGGTATGTCACCGCGCGCGTTGCCGAACAAGTGCTTGAGGCCTCACATATCTGGGACGTGAGCGATTTTGAGCTTATAAATATCGCGCTTATCGCGCCATCGGTAGAAAAAAACGACAGTAGTGATATCGACTTACCTGCTGATAAGACCTTTGAGATTTATGGTAATGCTGATGAGGTGATTGACCCTGCTAAGATGCAGGCATTTGCGGATCGTCTGGGTATCGCCGTCAGTGTGGTCGATGGGGCGGGGCACTTTTTTCATGGGCGTTTGTCTGAATTAAAAAAACTGCTTGAGCACCACAGTATTTCTGGACGATAGTTTTTCTAATGATAGCTTTTCTGGACGATAGCTTTTCTGGACGATAGCTAGGACCGATTGCTATGAGCGCCGCGTCAGCTATGTACAATGGTAAAAATACAACCATTTGATTTTATTAAATAAATTTTATTAAACAATGAGTCGCATTATGAGTTTATCCCCGTTGCAACGCTACGAGCAAGCCATCAGCACAGGTGAGTTTACGCGAGATGAACAGCAATATCAGGCCATGAGCTATCTCGATGAGCTGTATCATCAGCTCAATGACAGCGTGCCACAAAAAAAGCGCTTTTTTAGCTTTTTGAAATCCAAGCCTGCTGCCCCAAAGGGTCTGTATATGTGGGGCGGGGTAGGCCGCGGTAAGACGTGGATGATGGACATGTTTTATGACTCGTTGACCATCGAGCGTAAGATGCGGCAGCACTTCCATCATTTCATGCAGCGCGTGCACCAAGAGCTTAACGCGCTCCAAGGTCAAAGTGATCCACTCGAAAAAGTTGCTGATATTATTTACAAAGAAGCGGTGGTGATTTGTTTTGATGAGTTTTTTGTCTCCAACGTCTCTGATGCCATGATCTTAGGCGATTTGTTTACCATGCTGTTTAATCGCGGCGTGACGTTGGTCGCCACCTCCAATATCGAGCCAGCAGGACTGTATAAAGACGGCCTGCACCGTGACCGCTTTTTGCCTGCGATCGCTGAGGTCGAGCACCATACTACAGTGATGAATATCGACTCAGGCATCGACTATCGTTTGCGGGTACTGCAGCAAGCTGAGCTGTATGAGTCGCCATTGACCAAGGCCAATCATCACTGGCTGGCCAACCGTTTTGCCAGCCTCTCTAACAACCAAAAAATCAGCAAAGAGCCTATTGTCATCAATGGCCGCTCGATTAAGGTCAACGCCCGTACCGAAGATATCTTGTTTTGTGACTTTAGACACTTGTGTATGGAGCCGCGCTCTGCTGCAGATTTTATCGAAATCGCCAAACAGTTTAGTACGGTGCTGGTCGATGTGGTGCCAGCCTTAGACGATGATTTACGGGATCCAACGCGGCGCTTTATTTATCTGGTCGACGAGTTTTATGATCGCCGTGTCAAGCTACTGGTGCGTGCCGAGCAGTCTATTCTTGAGCTTTATCAAGGAGAAAAACTGGCTTTTGAGATTGAACGTACACGTTCGCGTTTGCTTGAGATGCAATCAGAAGACTACCTGCGTACGGAGCATCGCACCGAAGAGGCTGCGTAGCGGCAATGGCTGTTGAGTACAGTAATAGCTGTTGAGTGCAAGGGTGTGTTAAAGGTATAACAAAGGCGTGATATTGTGTGCGCATTCAATGGCTTTAAGTCGTTTTGAGTAAAAAATAGCTTTAAGGATTATCAAAGCTTGACGCAACGCGTCTGTGACCACAAAATAAATAAGGAGCGGTAATGACTACCTCTGATAAAAATAATAAAAAGCAGTCTATACAAAGTATCAACACGGATGATATGCCAGTCAATAGTGAAGCGATGATCGGCTGGATTGGCTCGAGGCGCAGCATGGGCAATCTAGACACGCCTGCACCTACTCGTGCTCAGATAGAAGCAGCAATCGCCTGTGCAGCCACAGCGCCTGACCACAAAAAGCTGCAACCGTGGCGGTTTATCGTGACCGAAGGTGAGGCGCGTCGTCAGTTGGGCGCGGCATTGGTGAGCGCCGCAAAGGCACAGGCTGCACAACAAGGTGAAGTGCTGACCGAAAAAACCATCGAAAAAACTCATACCATGCCGCTACGTGCACCTGTTATCATAACGGTCGTGACCAACATGCAAGCACACAAAAAAGTGCCGCCTTTTGAGCAGCTGCTCAGCGCAGGCGCCGCTGTCCAAAATATGCTACTGGCTCTAAAGGCACAAGGCTTTAGTACGGTATGGCGGACAGGCTTGCTTTGTAATGAGCCTGCGGTCAAGGCATACTTTGGCGTGGGGCCAGATGATTATATTACGGCTTTTGTTTATACTGGCACCAGTCCTAAGGATGAGCCTACACGCAAGCCCATTGACATTGAACCGCTCATACGTTTTGAGTCATAAGGCATACAGGCGCTTTGGTTTAGATGCCCACGATATATAATAAACACAGCCGGCATCTTGGTTTTCAATCACGATAATGCTACTTATAATCAGTCAGTCAACACGGATACCAGAACATGACTAGCCCTAACGACAGTAATAAAGACACCAATAACAAGCATAATGACACGGATAAGCAAAGCTCTGATAAACAAAACAGTCTGCTGGCAGGCATCATCGAGCGCGCCACCAAATCAGGTCTGGGCCGTAAAAAGCTCAATCCCAGTGCGGTAGAGTCTGCCGTTGCAAAAAACATGGCCAAAATCCATAGCAATCCGACCAAGCTGCGTTTGGCGTTTTTGGGCGGCGGCAGTTTTGGTACCGCCATGGCAAATCTCGCGGCGCGGAATGGCTGTGATACCACGCTTTGGGTGCGCAATAAGCGCACTGTGAAGGCGATGGCAAAAACTCAAACCAACAAAAAATATCTGCCAGGACATAAGCTTGATGATCGCTTAAAATACAGTCATGACTTGGCCGCCGCAGTCAAAGATAAAGACATTATTTTTATTGCGGTGCCTGGTTTGGCCTTTCGTGAGACACTAAAAAACATCGCGCCTTTTATCAGTGGGCAATCCATTGTTTCTTTGACCAAAGGTATGGAAAAAGACACGTTTGCCTTGATGAGTGACATCATCAAAGAAGAGTTGCCAGAGGTGAATTTTGGCGTGATGTCAGGGCCCAACTTAGCCATAGAAATCATGAAAAACATGCCCTCTGCTACGGTGATTGCGAGTGAGTCTGAGCCGCTGCGTCATGCGGTGCAAGCCGCGCTGCATAGTGCGTTTTTTCGGGTATTTGCCAGTGATGATGTCAAAGGCGTAGAGCTGGGCGGCGCGCTCAAAAACATTTATGCGATTGCTATGGGTATGGCAGCGGCCTATGAAGTCGGCGAAAACACCAAGGCCATGATATTGACCCGCGCTTTGGCTGAGATGAGCCGTTTCGGGGTCGAGGCGGGGGCCAATCCATTGACATTCTTAGGCCTATCAGGCGTTGGTGATTTATACGCAACCTGTAACTCAGAGCTCAGTCGCAACTTTCGTATCGGTAATATGCTTGGCCGTGGTATGAATATCGATGCGGCAGTCAAAAAGCTGGGTCAGACCGCGGAAGGGGTCAATACCATCCAGCAAGTGCACGAAAAAGCCACCCGCGAGGGCATCTATATGCCCATTACTCATGCCCTCTACGCCGTCATTTATGAAGACAAGGCGGCCTTGGGTGTGGCTTTGCATCTGATGGAAGCTGGGTTTCGTAGCGATGTCGAGTTTGTGATGGCGCATGATCATAGCAATGCAGCGCTGACGGCACATATGAAAAGCTCAGCCAGCAAAACCGCTGACAAGGACAGTGATAAAGACAAATAATACGCCAAATAAAAAGCCGACTTGCTAAAAACTCGCAGTAGGTATGTAGCGCTTAGGCGGCATTAAGGAAGCTTATGAAAATTATATTGGTACGTCATGGTCAAGCAGAGAACGACACGCGGCCAGACAGCGCGCGTCAACTGACAGATCTGGGTAGAGAGCAGGCGGCGCAAACGGCAGAGTTCGTGATGACGCGCTATCAGCCAGATCAGTTTGTCGTGAGTCCTTATGATAGAGCGCAGCAAACCTTGGCCGCGCTTCAAGCCTGTGCGCCAACAGTGCCCTTTGTCATACTAGATAACATTACGCCAGCAGATGATGCGCATCAAGCCTTGATCGACCTTGGTCATATTGAAGCCGAGTGCTTGGTTGTGGTGTGTCATATGTCAATCGTCGCTCACATCGCAGGACTGCTGATAGGGGAGTATCCTGAGTCGTTTGCCTTGGCAGAAGCACGAGTGTTTGAGATGGACTTTGTGATGGCTGGCATGGCGCGGGAAACGGATCGCTTTGTACCAAAGCAACCTTATTAGCTTGTTTGATGTGATGCGTGTTTTGCCCGTGACTATGATCGTCACCCAGTAGCGGTTGTCTACACAATAACGCCACTTACCTTTGATAAATGCTTTAATGATTAAGGACACGCTTAGTGATACATGTTTGGTTACGGGCGCAGCATAGCCCACTGGCTGTCTGGCATGAAGACCTCCAACACTGGCAAAGCGTTGAGGGGTGGCAGCAGCTACAAGAGAGGTATGGTAATTATAAAGCCAATGGAAAAAATGCGGTCTGCCTGTACTTTCCATCCAGTCATGTATTGCAGGTAGATACTGAGCTAAATACTGCCCAGCTCAAGCAGCTGGGTAATAGTGGCAAGCAGTATTTGTTTGAAGAGATGTCCTTGACTCCTGTGGAGCAGTTGGCCGTTCGCCAGATCAGTCACGCTGAGCGTCATCAATTGTATGCCTTGGCGCAAAGCGATATCGACTCATGGCAACAAAGCGCGCAGTTGGCTGGCATGAGCCTTATCGCACTATTGCCTGATTTTTTGTTATTGCCTGCGCCAACGGAGCAGGCCGGTCAGCAAATCACGCTTTATCAAGACGAGCAAACCACTTTGCTGCGCCAGTCTGCATGGCAGGGCATGGCGGTCAGTTATTTACCGCTGATTTTTGAGCGTTTTCCGCACTTAAGCGAGGTGAGCCTTTTGCCGCCTATCACCGCTATAGAACAGCCAGACGAGCTGGACGCTCGGTCTGATTGGTTTGCCTGCACCGCTGCGCTTATCGCTGATCATCAGCTGCTGCTGACGCCGCTATCTGACCCCCCAGTACCACTTGAAAACCCTGAGCGCCATGCGCTAAATTTCTTTGTAAAATCCGCAGATTCTCAGTTATCGCCGTATTTGCGGGTGGCGATGATGGTGGCGTTGGCAGCGCTAGTGCTACAAATAGCAACCGATGGCGTGCAGTGGTATCAGTACCAGCAGGCAGCCACGGCGACCAAAGCTGAGATTGCAAATCAGTATAACTCTTGGTTTGCCAACGAGCCACTGAGCAGTCGCAACAAGCTACAAATACAGCTGCAACCAAAACTGCGCCATGACAGTCAAGCACAAGCGTCTCATATGGCGACACTGGCACGGATATCGCCATTGATCAAACAGTCTTCATTGCATGCACAGGCTTTGGTAATGCAGCCATCTGCGCTAAGTTTTACCTTGATTGCTCCTGATCGTGGTAGTCTTGACCAGTTTACCAGCACCTTGGTTGCCCAAGGCATCGATGCAAAGCTGGCTCAGGTCAATAGCACTGAGCAAGGGCAGTTCAGTGGTCAGATCACAGTAGCGGTCGCAGAGAGTGCGGACTTGCAAGCGGCCACGGCGACCTCATAGTCTAAGTCTTTCTTACTTATCGCAAAATCAGCAAAAGGTAGAAAATGAAACGTTTACAGCGCCGTGCCAAGAGCCGCAACAGCATTGCTGAGCCGAGTAAGCTGATAAAGGACAATGCTTTATTGGAGCGCTTTAGTCATTACCGAAACACCTTATCGTCGCGCTGGCATGCCTTGCCATCACGCGATCAGCTAGCGCTAACGGTACTGTCTGTGTTTTTATTGGTGTTTGTGGGCGGTTATGGTGGCTATAGTACGCATCAAGCAGCAACAGACAGTAAAAACGCCTATCAAGCGCAAGTGGCTGACTATTTTTGGCTGCGTGCTCAGGCAGGCAATATCGACAGTCAGGCGCTCACTGCATCTGCTGCTCCAGACGGCGCAGCGGCCATGCCGCCTGCCAGCCGCGTCAGTACGCTACTTGATCACTCAGGCATTGCCAACGCGCAAGTCGTCGCGGCGGGCGATGCGGTACAGCTCAGCTTTAATCATGCTAGTCAAGCGGTGGTCAGTGGCGGACTTGCCAAGCTGCAGCAGCAAGGTTGGCAGTTTACTCAGCTATCGATGCAACAGGATTTGACCAGTCAGCTGATACAAGTACAAGCGACCATCGCTCAGTGAGTCATCTACAGCAGGCTATTGACAGATGCACCATTGAAAACCCCTTTGTTTGACACAATGAACTAAGTATCAGTCACTGTCAGATATGGATGCGTACAATGGCCAATTATCCTATGAATAACAATAACAATCAGGCGAAGGATACTATGAATAGCGACAAACGCCGCTCCTTAATCACCTACAATCACATCACTTATCTGCTCTATGTGGTCAGTTATTTTACCGCAGGTCTGTTGTGGATTGTGCCGATCGTGATGAACTATGCTAAGCGTCATGATGCCGATGGCTCATGGCTTGCTACTCATTTTGATTGGCAAATCAAGACTTTTTGGTACAGTATTGTTTGGTTTGTCTTGGGCATTGTTATTATTGCCTTTGCGCTCGGCGGATTTGGGGTGAGTATGTTGACCGATAGTAGCAACAACATGGCCATCGGTTCGGTACTACTGGCAGGGGTTGGATTGCTAATAATGCTGTTTACTTTTATTTGGCATCTTTACCGAATCATCAGAGGCTGGATTGCACTCACAGACAATCGCCCTGTGCCTTAATATAAAAATTTAGCCCATGAAACTTTGCTCTTATTTCTGTTAAGCTGATATAATCGCAGCGCTTGATCTTATTCGCACTTTTCATTCACCATAACTTTCGAGCAGGGTCTGCCACCATTATGTCTTATGCCTTACTTCGCCCTTTTTTGTTTAATATGGATCCTGAGCACGCCCATGAAATGACACTGTCTTTATTGGACAAAGCGCACAGAGCGCGTGTATTGGGGTTGGCCTATGGTCAGTTGATGCAGCCTACTGACTGTATGGGATTGCAGTTTTCCAACCCTGTAGGATTGGCCGCTGGACTGGACAAAAACGGCGATTATATCGATGCGCTGGCGGAGCTGGGTTTTGGTTTTATTGAGGTCGGGACCGTCACGCCTCGAGCGCAGGCGGGCAATGAGAAGCCCAGACTCTTTCGAATCAAACAAGCCGATGCGATTATCAATCGTATGGGGTTTAATAATCAGGGCGTTGATTATCTGATAGAAAACGTTAAGCGGTGTAAATACAAAGGCAATATCGGAATTAATATCGGTAAAAACGCCGACACCCCTGTAGAGCAGGCGGCCGATGACTATGTATACTGTCTTGAGCGTGTCTATCCGCATGCCTCTTATATTACGGTCAATATCTCCTCGCCCAACACCAAAAACTTACGCGATTTGCAAAGTGGTGAAGCACTGACGCAGCTGCTGCATACGATCAAAAACCGCCACAGTCAGCTGGCTAGCGAATATGGCTTTTATGTGCCATTGGTGCTAAAGGTCGCTCCAGATTTAGAGCCATTACAAGTTGACTATATATCGCAGCAATTAATAGACTTTGAGATTGACGGTCTAATCGCAACCAATACCACGCTGAGTCGAGTCGGGGTGGAGGATCTGCGAGATGGCGACCAAGCAGGCGGGCTATCAGGTCGTCCTGTGAGCCATACCAGTACCCAGATATTGCAGCAGTTCTCAGATCAGCTAGAAGGCAAAGTGGCACTGATTGGGGTTGGCGGTATCGACAGCGGTGCCAAAGCGGTCAAAAAAATCGAAGCAGGAGCCGATATGATACAGCTATATACTGGGCTTATCTATCGTGGGCCTGGTCTGGTACAGTCTTGTATTCAGGCGATCGGCGGCTATTATGACGCCATGGAAAGCTAAAGCATGTCATCAGCGGCACTCTCTCACCATACAGATGATACAACCAATGAGGCATAGGACATGAGTGGTTTGGATATCGTGATTGCTATCGTCGTCTTGGTTGGACTTTGGCGCGGCTTTCAGGTGGGGCTGATTAAGACGGCAGTAGGTTTGCTGGGCTGGTTTGTCGCCCTGATCGCCGCCACTCGGTTGGCAGGTTCGATTGCTCCGCAGCTGGTGGGTGTGGTACAAAACCCTGTTTTGCAGATAGCCATGGCGTTTTTATTGGTGGTGATTGTTATTTTGGCCATTATGCACTTGGTTGCTTTTGTATTCTCCGGTGTTCTTCAGACGCTGCGTTTGGGTGTGTTGGATAAAATGGCAGGCGGCGTACTTGGCGCGGCAAAAAACGTACTGATGGTCTTGGTGGTGCTGAGTGTCAGCGCGCCTCTGCTGGTACAAATGCCGCAGTGGCAAACGTCCGTCCTCGCGCCAGAGCTATTGTCTTATGCACCGATGGGTAAAGCCTTGGTGTCAGACGTACTGGGCATGGCGTGGGATCAGGTCAATCAGTCTTAAGCGTTCGATATCATCGGCCAATTTTGGTTAGACCAAATTTTATGACATTATCTTCGTATTCTTCCTTGATAAAAAATGATTTGATAGCAATTACAGCTCATAAACGGGCAATCGACATTCTAGAGTCGATAGCGGGCGTTTTTGACAAATAACACATCAGTGTAGTAAGAGATATCATCAGGTAGATGGCAAGGCGATGCTGGCTGTTAAACAGGCCGCTCTAAAGTCTCGTCGTCATTGTAGTACTAATGTATGGGTCAAAATAGGATAAAACTATGTGTGGAGTCGTTGGGGTTGCAGCTCATGAGCCAGTCAATCAGATTCTTTATGATGGCTTGACGATGCTACAGCATCGCGGGCAAGATGCAGCAGGTATTGTGACGTTGCAAGATGGACGACTCTATCTGCGTAAAGAAAACGGCATGGTCCGTGATGTGTTTATGAACCGTCATATGATCAAGCTGGTCGGCAAATTTGGTATCGGCCACGTACGCTATCCAACAGCGGGCACCTCTAGCAGCGCAGAAGCTCAGCCATTTTATGTCAACTCGCCTTATGGCATCACCTTGGCACACAATGGTAATTTAACCAATGCTGAGAGTTTGGCAAAAGAGCTGTACATCGAAGATCGTCGCCATCTAAATACCGACTCTGACTCTGAGGTCCTGCTCAACGTACTAGCGCATGAGATGCAAAACTTGGGCAAAACCAACCCAAGCGCTGACGATATTTTTGAAGCGGTAAAAGCGGTATATAGCCGCTGCGAAGGCGCTTATGGCGTGGTCGCTTTGATCACAGGTCACGGCTTATTGGCGTTTCGTGATCCAAACGGTATTCGTCCGCTGATTTTTGGTAAGCGCATGGCACCCAACGGTGGCACCGAATACATGGTGGCATCTGAGTCTGTGGCACTGACAGGGTCAGGCTTTAGCATTATTCGTGATGTCAAACCAGGCGAAGCAATTTTTATCGATTTGGATCACAAGCTGCATACCCATCAATGTGTTGAGCAAAAAGAATACACACCTTGTATCTTTGAGTATGTTTACTTTGCCCGTCCAGACTCTATTATGGACAACATCTCGGTTTACAAATCACGCTTGCGCATGGGCGAAAAACTGGCAGACAAAATCCTTGCAGAGTGGGGCGACGATCACGATATCGACGTGGTGATTCCTATTCCAGACACCTCGCGCACCTCTGCGATGGAGCTGGCGCTAAAGATGAACGTCAAGTACCGTGAAGGGTTTATGAAAAACCGCTATATCGGGCGTACTTTTATCATGCCAGGTCAGCAGCAGCGCAAAAAATCTGTCCGTCAAAAGCTCAGTGCAGTACCGCTCGAGTTTAAGGGCAAAAACGTACTGTTGGTAGATGACTCTATCGTCCGTGGTACGACTTGTCACGAGATCATCCAGATGGCGCGTGATGCTGGTGCCAACAAAGTGTTTTTTGCTAGTGCCGCGCCGCCAGTCAAGTATCCAAACGTGTATGGTATCGATATGCCGGTGCGTAGCGAGCTGATCGCCTCTGGTCATACGGTAGAGGAAGTACGAGATATCATCGGTGCTGATCGTTTGATTTTTCAAGATTTAGAGGATTTGATTGACGCGGTCAAGGACACCAAGCACAGCAAAGTAGAAGGGTTTGATTGTGCCGTGTTTAATGGCTGCTACATCACAGGTCAAATCAACGAAGCCTATCTTGACCATCTACAAGAGCAGCGCAGCGACACTGCCAAAACAGGTAAAAAAGGCGTGCAAATCGTCGCTGATACGCCAGTCGATATGATGGGCGTCGAAGAGCTATAATATCAATGTCTCACTGAGCAGCCGCTCATAGTATCTAATAAAAAGGCTGGACTCTCATCAGAGTTCAGCCTTTTTCATCACAAGATAAAGATAAAGCGGTGCTACTATAAAACTGTTAGCCCAAAAACTGAGTAAACAGCCATAGCAGCCCGTTAATGGTAGCGATACCAACGACCATACTGACCAATAACTGACGGCTGATATGATAAACCAGTAGCACCAACAGTAGCGCGCCAATCTGTGCCATCAGCAAATGTAGCTCTGCGCTATGCATACCGGTGGTCACTGATAAGTTTTGATAAGAAAGGCTGGTGAGGATAAGCAGCACCATCACTGATAAGGGCAGGCTTTCGTTTAAACGGTGTAGCCACGGCGTGTCCAGCAGCTTTTTTGGTATCAAAGCGGGGAGTGCACGCGTGACAAAGGTCACTGCAGCCATCGCAAAGGTGGCTAAAATCAGATAACTACTGCTCATGAGCGTCTCCTTTTATACCGCGCTGTACCCAAAAACCACGTGCCAAAATCATCAACATACAAATAAAAATGGCCACCAATAATAACCAGTTACTGGTAAATAGTGAGGCAATCAGTAGCGCAACAATGGCAATGCCAATAGGAAAATAGCGTTTGATGCTCTGAAACTGCTCATAGGCCAATATCGCAAACAGACAGACCAGCGCAAAATCTAAATGCGGCACCATATCACTAAGGGTGCTGCCGATCATCACACCGATCGCGCCCGCCAACACCCACCAGCTTTGGTTAAACAGACTAATGGGTAAAATGAGCGACCGCCTTGACTCCTGAGGTAGGCTGGTCATCACCGAAAATGTCTCGTCGGTCAAGGCAAACAAACAGTAGGTTTTGGCGATTTTATTTTGCGGAAGAGAGTGGAGCAATGGCATTCCATAAAACACATGACGCAGGTTAATTGCGGCAATATTGGTTGCCATATTGCCAATCGGTAGGCCGGCACTTAGCATGGGCAAGCAGGCGTACTGAGCGGCGCCTGCATAGAGTACGACACTGAGCATAATGGTCGCCCATATAGGGACGCCCGCCACCTGCGCGAGCACACCAAAGGCTATCCCCGCTGGCAGATAACCCATTGCCACAGGCAAACTTTTTTTAAATCCCTCGGCCCAGTCGTAGTGGGTCCTATGCTGCTGATGTAATGGTTTTGATTGAGTAGTCACGTGACATCCTAATTTTCTTACTGACTTTTTTTATTAACTTGCTATAACGTTTTTATATTGAACTGACGATATCAACATCGGAGCAAATACCGCCTTACGCGTCTATTTGGAGCTTTTCATAATCGCCTGTCTGATGAGCCCGATATAAAAAACCTATTAAAATGATAAGTCTGAGTAGCAATAGGCTCCAGACACTGAGCCAAATACCAGTCATATCCCACTGCTGATAGAGTAGCCAGCTCAGCGGAAAAAATACAGCTGCTAATATAAGCGCGGCATTCCGAATCACCTTACCAGCAGTTAGACCAAAAAATATGCCATCCAGCCAATACGCGCCCACACCGACTAAGGGTAAGAGCACCGCATACCAGTGATATTGGTCAGCTAAGCGAAATACAGCCTCGATATTGGTCATAAATGGCAGGTAGATAGGCATGGCCAGCCACCAAACCGCGCTTAATAAGATAGCCAGTGTGTAGCTGACGACCCCAGTGCGCTTGATAACGACGCGAAAGCTTGCCCAGTCGCGTCGCCCAGCTGCCTGTCCGCTCAGCGTCTCAGCTGATACAGCGACGCCATCTAAGGCAAAGGCTGATATGCTCAATACTTGTAATAATATGGCATTGGCAGCCAATATAACATCGCCACTTTGAGCAGATAGACGGGTAATCCAAGCAAAGCTTAACGTGAGAATCAGCGTACGTATAAAGATGTCTTTATTCAGCGAAAATAGCCTAAGCATTTTATCTTTAGTAAAGTGCTGGCGATCAGCACAAAACAAGGTCCGCCAAGATATCTTTAGGTGCCGGCAGCTCAGCCATAAAGCCAATAATACACCTGACCAAAACGCAATGGTGGTGCCCAGTGCCACCCCGACCAGCTCCATCTGTAACCCAAAGACAAAAAACAGCGTTAGGACAATATTGAGCACGGCGATAAAGCCCTGCTGATACAGCATATAACGGGTTTTGCCTTGCCCTGCAAACCAGCCAATAAAAGCAAAGTTCATCAGCTCGGCGATGACACCCCAAAAACGCACATCCAAATACGTCTTGGCCGCGCGGCCACTTTCAGGATTGGCCGATAGTGCCTGTAGACCAAAATCTATCAGCCAAGGTTTTGCCAGCAGCAATACCAAGCCGATGGCCGTGGCTAATAATAAAGCACGCTGTAAGATGGACAATAAAGGAGTGATAGGATGATAATCAAGTGTGTTTTCATCTTTGCTTGCTATGTCCAGTTGCCCCAGAGCTTGCGCGGATAGCCCAGACGATGCATATTGTAAAAAGTTAAAACTAACCAGGAGTAAAGACAGCAATTGTATCGCAAGCCCCATACCTGCAAGCTTAGCAGTATCATTCATATTGCCGACGATGGCCGTATCGATCACGCTTTGTAGCGGCATGGCCAGATTTGCCAGCAAAACTGGCAGCGCAATTGCGATGATGCGCGCGTAGCGGGTATCAATCGGTGGTAAGGCGTTAGCAGAGGAGGCGGTAACTGACATTTTTGACCCGTTTTATGCCCTTTGTTCAAGACAGTGCGCTGTCGTAGGCGATGCTAAATAAAATCGACATACAATATGATAATACGTGATAGACATACGTCTTTTTGCTGGCTGAGGCTGTCTTATATTGACCTGATTGTGGTCAGTAGTCCGTAAACGCAGCAAAAAGACAAAAGCACCTAGACTCACAGCTGGTGAGTCAGGTGCTTCTTTTTACACGCTATTATTGTATTAAAGATACAAATTTTGTGTTTATGTTGTCAGTTGGCCATGAGATAAGAGAATGCCATCATGGCCAAATACGGCTTTATTCGTACATTTTTGGATCGTTAAACGTTACGATTTCTTCTTCAAACTCTGGCTTTACTTTTACAATAAAGTCGTCACGTGACAGTCCCATACGTAGTGGGATTGAGCTTGCGATGTAAGTCGATGAATACGTACCAGCCA
Source organism: Psychrobacter halodurans (assembly GCF_017498075.1). Lineage (NCBI taxonomy): Bacteria > Pseudomonadati > Pseudomonadota > Gammaproteobacteria > Moraxellales > Moraxellaceae > Psychrobacter > Psychrobacter halodurans. Next base: position 36,469 of record NZ_JAGBKN010000020.1, on the reverse strand, counting down.
GTAGACCAATAAATAGCGCTACTGAGAACCAGTATAGTCCATCACCGCCTAAGAACATCATGGCCAATACCACAAGTAACACGGTTGAGATGGTCATAATCGTACGGCGCAACGTCTCTGTCAAAGACAGGTCAATCGTCTGTCGCGGTGAGATACCACGGACGCGGCGGAAGTTTTCGCGAATGCGGTCATAGACGACAATCGTATCGTTCAATGAGTAACCGATCAAGGCCAAAATAGCAGCCAACACCGTCAAATCAAATGGAAAGCCGAATAGGGCAAAGACACCAATAGTAACGATGGCATCATGAAACAGCGAAAGCACCGCTCCCAATGATAGCTTAAATTGGAAACGTAGGGCCACATAACCGAGCATACAAACCAGCGCCAGTGCCAACGCCATGACGGAGTTTAAATACACTTCGTTGCCCACTTGGCTACCGATGATATTGACGTTACTGATATCAGCAGCATTATCGGGCAGTGCCAATGCTTGGGTCAAGCTGGCATTTAGTCCATCGACATTATCAGACTGCGGCGGTAGGCGTACAAGCAGCTCTTCTCGAGTACCCAAATACTGTACCACAGCATCATCAAAGCCACCATCGGCTAAAGCCTGTACGACCTCTACTTGCTCGACAGGTTGCTCATAGCGTACGTCTGCTGAGACGCCCCCGGTAAAGTCAAGGCCTAGGTTTAGGCCATTGACAGCAATTGCAATGATACTACCGATGACCATCAAGAGCGATAAAAGCGCCATTGGCTTTTCTATCTTCATAAATGGAATGATACGCTGATCGCCTATCGCTTTGATGCCGCCTTCTGCTTGCGCTGCTGCATAGTCTTCTGCATCACCTATATCCAGATTTGGATCGATGGCTTGGGTGTTGAGCGTTTGCGCGGCGTTATCACCGCTATTGCCGCGGCGCGCTTTTTTTGATTTGGCTTGGTTGTTACTGCCTTTGCCATCACGGCGTGGTTTTTTGCGCCGGCGCGTGCTGCTAGCGTCTGTGTTTGAGCCGCCTGGACCATTTCGATCTGGATTGTTTTGTTCTAAAGGGTTGTTCTTATCGATCGCCATAGTGTTCTCCTAACCGATGCTCAAACGTTTGATTGATTTACGCTTACCATAAGCAATTTGTACCAGCGCACGTGTCACCAAGATGGCGGTAAATAGTGAGCTGACAATACCGATGGCTAACGTAATCGCAAAGCCTTTGATCGGGCCTGTACCGATGGCAAACAAGATAAACGCCACCAACAACGTGGTGAGGTTGGCATCAAAAATACTACTAAAGGCGCGATCAAATCCTGCCACGATAGCGGATTTTGGCCGTACGCCGTTGGCCAGCTCTTCGCGTATGCGCTCAAAAATCAGGACGTTGGCATCGACCGCCATACCGATGGTCAAAACGATACCTGCAATGCCTGGTAGGGTAAGCGATGAACCTAAAATCGACATAATAGCGATGATAATAATGACGTTTACCGCTAGGGCCACGTTGGCGATGACACCAAAGAGGCGATAAAAAACAATCATAAAGGCAAAGACCAGCAAATAACCGACCTGCGTCGAAAATAAGCCTTTTTCGATGTTTTCTTGCCCGAGTGATGGGCCAATGGTGCGCTCTTCGACGAAGTACATCGGAGCCGCTAAAGCACCTGAGCGTAATAACAGCGCCAGCTCAGCTGCTTCAGCACTACTATCTAGCCCCGTGATGCGGAAAGATGAGCCAAGTACCGCTTGAATATTGGCGCGGTTGATGACCTTTGTCTCAGCGTAAGGCGTGCGTACTTCGACGGTCTCGCCAGTCTCTGGGTCTTCTTCATAGGTGATTCTTTGTTTGTTTTCGATAAACAAAACCGCCATCTGTTTGCCAACAGCAGTACGGGTGGCATTTTGCATTAGCTTACCACCAGCACTGTCTAGCGTGATGCTCACTTCAGGCGAGCCGTTTTCGTCGACGCCTGTCTGTGCATTGGTGACTTTATCACCTGTGACGATGGCTTGACGATCTAGCAGTACTGGAGGGCCATCGAGCGTCTCAAAGGGAAAAGCCTCAGTGCCTGCTGGTGGAATGCCACCTGTGTAGGTATCAGCGTCTTCAGCGACCATGCGAAACTCAAGGTTTGCCGTACGTCCAAGGACACGTTTGGCCTCGGCTGTGTCCTGTACGCCAGGTAGCTCGACCACGATACGGCTAGCGCCTTGTGACTGTACCAAGGCTTCAGTCACGCCCAGCTCTGCAATACGATTACGTAGGGTCGTGAGGTTTTGATTGACCGCGTAGCTGTTGATCTCATCGAGAGTGGCGTCATTGTATGCCAAGATTAGCGCTGGGCCTTGCTCATCAATCGAAGACTGCAAACTAAAGGTATTGCCCATTGAGCCTTGTAGGATGTTTTGAGCACGGTTACGCGCGTCGGTATCGGCAAAATGCAGTACGACACTTTGGTTTTCAGTTTTGATGCCCTTGACCGCCACTCGTTCAGCACGTAGCTCACGGCGCATATCACGGCTCGCACTACTTAAGCGCTGCTCGAGAGCCTTATCCATATCGACTTCGAGGACAAAGCGCACACCGCCGCGCAAATCCAGACCAAGCTTCATCGGTTTTGCGCCGATGCTACGTAGCCACTCTGGCGTGGTCTGTGCTAAGTTGAGCGCCACAACATAGTCCTCGCCCAGATTTTGGCGCAGTACTTCTTGCGCCTTGAGCTGATCGACTGGGTTTTTTAGGCGTACCAGCGCACTGTTGCCCTCAAACGTACCATCATGACTGTCCAGACCTGCCTCAGTAAGGAGGCTTTGTGACTCGGTCAAAATACCTTCAGACAGCTGAGTACCTGCGGCGGCACTGGTAATCTGTACGGCAGGTTCGTCAGGGTAGAGGTTGGGGGCAGCATACAGACCGGCAATGATAAGCACGACGGCGATGAGTAAGTATTTCCAAGCGGGATATTGCATAATCACTTCTTTAGGTTGATAAACGACTGGCGACGTAGGCCACAAGTTAGCAGATGGGAAGTTAGCGATAGCAATGGTCGAGTGCCGTATTTGGCAGTCGTTGTCATGTACCATTGCGATCATCCGCGATGATAATAAAGCATAAAACAATAAAGCAAATAATACAGATGACGCTTTGCGCCGTCATCCAAAATCTCTGTCATCGAAAGATTATCGATAACATAAAGCTGACAACTTATCGTCGTCTTTGGCATTATAAAATGCAAGGTTTTGCTACTTTATAGCGAAAAATGACCGTAGACAAGGTACGGTCATTTTTTAGGCACGTACGTATTCATCGGTACGACGAGCGCACGATCATAAATACAGCACGGCTGATAATTATACGCTCTCGATAGTGCCAGCAGGCAATACTGAGATGACAGAAGCGCGCTGTATCTTCACATCTGTGTTGTTGTTCAAACTGACGACAGCATAGTCGCCCTCGATGTCTTTGATACGGCCCATCAGACCACCGGCAAAGATAATCTCATTGCCGACACTCAGCGCATTGACCATAGCACGATGCTCTTTGGTACGCTTAGACTGCGGGCGAATGACCAAAAAATAAAAAATCGCAAAAAAAGCGACAGGCAATAAGATCTGGCCAAATATTGACGCAGCGCCTGCAGTTTCTGGAGCCGCATGGGCGGCTTGGATAAATAGCAACATAATTTACTCTCAGTAAGTCATAGACAATAATAAAATTAGACGCATAGTAACAAAAAATCCCAGACTTGGTAACTGTTAATCATAAGCTGGGTGTGTTTTCTCTGGTATATCGGGCGATTGACCGCATCAAATGCTAGCCAAAAACCCGTATGACGAAACGTAAAACCTCGCGTATAAACGGCGTACCTAAAAAATCGCACTTAAAAAGCGCGGCTTATTGTGAAATATTATCATCAATGCTACTATCAAATGGCAATAATTGCCGCCACACGATACTTAGAGAGTAGGGCTGGTAAGCTGTCCTTATAAAATGTCACGCGCAGCAGCCAGATGTTGGTTGTTGACTGACTGGGCTATTAACTGCTTATAAGACAAGCTGTCAGGCAAGGTGGTGGGCATCGATAAGTGCCTGTTTATCGAGCATTAACCAGCTTTTATGCGGTAGATGCTCGGCGGCGCGTACTCATGATATTATCTTTTTTCTTCTTTTCTGTTTAGGTTACCTAACTTGTCCACCTCTTTTATGTTTGTACCTCGTTTAAATCGTCCGCGGGCTTGTCGTCAAGATGAGTCAGCAGAACCTCCCCCAAAGATGTGTCGTCCTGCTCGTTTTGGTCGGCCGTTACTCGCGGTGCTGCCGTTGCCTGTCGTCTTGCTACTACCGCAGCTGGCTTGGGCGGCTGACGCGGCGGCTGCCCCAACAGCGCTGAGTGTGATGCTGCTGATATCTTTTGTCGTACTGGCCATCGGCGTGTCTTTTGCATGTTCGTTAGCCGAGTCTGTTTTGCTGAGTATGACGCCGTCTTTTATCGCGGACGTACAAGAAAGCAACCCCAAAAAAGCGGAAATGCTTAAAAGCCTAAAAGTTGACAATATCGATCAGTCGCTGGCCGCTATTTTGACATTAAACACAGTGGCGCACACGCTTGGCTCTATCGGCGCTGGTGCCCAAGCGACTATCGTCTTTGGTAGTGCTTGGTTTGGACTGTTTTCGGCGATTATGACGCTGGCGATTTTATTTTTGTCTGAAATCATTCCCAAGACTTTGGGCACGCTGTACTGGCGTCAGCTTAGCGGTCTGGTTGCTTATTTTGTCCGCGGTATTATCTTACTGCTGTATCCACTGATTTGGATATCAGAGCGCCTCACCAAGCTACTAGTGCGCGGTAAAGAGCCGCAAACCTTTAGCCGCCGTGAGTTTGCTGCTTTGGCCAGTATCGGTGAGGAGTCAGGTCAGATAGACCCGCTAGAGTCGCGCATTATCCGTAACTTGCTGGCCTTTGGCGCTATCAAGGTTGAGGATATCATGACGCCGCGCTCAGTGATGCTCGCTTTTGAAGAAAATAAAACCGTGGCTGAGCTGCTGGTGGATCGCCCTAAGCTGACGTTTTCGCGTTTGCCGATTTATGATGGTGATTTGGATAATATTACCGGTTTTGTGCTAAAAACAGATATGCTGCTGGCCAAAGTCAACCACGCCATGCACAAACCGTTGACCCAGTTTAAAAGAGAGATTACCTTTGTATTCTCAAAGATGAAGCTGTTTGACTTGCTAGAGCTGATGCTAAAAAACCGTGTCCACATTGCCATTACTGTGGGTGAGTATGGTGAGGTCAAAGGCTTGGTGACGTTGGAGGATGTGTTTGAAACCTTGCTCGGGCTGGAGATTGTCGATGAGATAGACCGCGTCGAGGACATGCAAGCGCTGGCACGGCAAATGATGGACAGACGCGTAGAGCGCCTCGGTATGAAGCTCAGCGATGATGAACAGTCTGAAGACAATGGCTCAGAAAACGCTAAGCGTGACTGATAGTGATGCCGCCGCGCTGCTCTGAGTCTCCATAGTTATCAAGTCTTATTGTGATAATCAGTAAGGCTTGATATGACGGTATACTTCAAGATAGTCTATCGTTATAGATGTTCGCAATAATTACACAGGGTGTCACATGGCTGTGAGAATTGAATGATAGTCTCACACTATGATACGAGTCTGCCGTGATTGGACTAAAAAAATTACCAAAATGATTCGTAAAGTCAATATTAAGGCGTCAATACCTATACTCAGTATAGGTGGCCTATTTAGTCAAACGATAAATGCGCTTGTGGTCTCTACATCAATACATAGATAAATAGAAAATGTATGATCATAACGCCGATAATATCGCTAAGGATTATCATGAAACGAGTATGGGGAAACGGGCTTTTGGCTCTGATGATAAAAAGTGCCAGTGTGGCCGCTGTCGTTGCTGCTGCAAGCACCATCACGATCAATGCGCAGGCGGCGACCATGACAGAAGCATTGGTAAAAAACTACGCCGCTGCCATGAAATCATCAGCGAACAGCCAAAATATCAACCAAGTTGCACGTTTGGTCTCTGATGATGCGCTGATTTCTTTATCTAGAAAAGGAAAATCAACCAGTCTGGACAAAGAAGCTTATCTAAAACTGCTGCAAAACAGCTGGAACGACACCTCCAATTATCGCTACGATATCTCTGTCGATAACATCGTCATCACAGGTGGACAGGCCAAAGCCAATGTGACCACCAATGAAAGCTGGGTAAAAGATGGTCAGCAGGTCTCGTTTGTCACCACCTCGCGGGTGACCTTGACGCTCTCGACGGGCAATGCTGTCTTATTGCGTGCGGTCTCACAAGTGACTATTAATTAAGAGTATTTCATTAATAGTATCTGATTAAGAGTAGCTAATTAAGACCATCAATCATTAAGATGGTGAATAAATACAGCTCATCCATGATATATAACCATTCCTTATAAGGTTTTGTTTATATATCTATGCTTATATTCATAAAAGTCACAAAAAAGAGCGGCCGTAATTTTTGCTTAAGGTCTTTACATCAGACTGGTCTTTGCTTTACATTGCAGACTATACTATCAAGCAACTTATCTCATTACTTCTTGTCGTTAGGAAACCTCCAATATCATGTCTACTGTGCTCTCAAACCCTCGCTCATTTATTGCGTTACCATTGACGCTTGCGGTATCGACGTTACTCATCAGTGCTTGTAGCAATACCTCGCCGGTAAAAAACAAAGGCGCGACCAACACCTCGGCGACGGTTGCCAAGCGTGCTGGTAAGCAAGCAGCAAAATCTGCCACCACGGATTACTCTACCGCTTATCTTGATGCTGAAAGCTTAGATGAGTTAGCGGATTTGTTAGAAGCGACAGACATGACCATGGTAGAAGGCAACAAACTTGCCATTCAGCAATACGGTGATTTGTGGAATCGTTTGCGTGCCGGCTACCGTATGAACGGCGGACAGCCAATTTATAACCAGCGTATCGAAGCACAAAAAAGCTGGTTTACCAGTCGACAAGAGTATCTAAACCGTTTGACTGCGCGTGCCAGTCGTTATATTTATCACACAGTGCGAGAAGCAGAGCGCCGTAATATCCCAACCGAGCTGGCGCTATTGCCTGTGATCGAAAGCTCTTATGACCCAAGTGGGACCAGTAGTGCCGCAGCAGCTGGCTTATGGCAGTTTATCCCTAGTACGGGCCGTATCTATGGGTTAAATCAAAGCAGCACTTATGATGGTCGCCGTGACGTCATTGAGTCGACGCGCGCCGCCTATGACTTTTTGACAGCATTGCACAATCAGTTTGGTAGTTGGGAGCTGGCATTAGCCGCTTATAATGCAGGGCCCGGTCGTGTGCAAAAAGCCATCGATGCTAATGCGGCTCGTGGTCTGCCCACGGATTACTGGTCACTTAGACTGCCCACCGAAACCATGAACTACGTGCCACGCTTTTTGGCAGTGGCCGAAATCGTTGCCAAGCCTGAGCAGTACGGTGTCTATCTACCAGCTATCGCCAACCGTCAGCATTTTCGCAGTGTGCCCGTCAATTATGGTGTCAGTTTATCGGAAGTATCACAAATCACAGGCGTCAGTTATGATGAGCTCGAAAGACTCAATACCGCGCTCACCTCAGGGCGTGTCGATGCCTCAGGCCCGCAGCGGGTGATTATCCCTAATGATGTGAGCCTCAACCTAGACGCCAAGCTCAGCTCGCTACGTGGTAATGGCATGGGTAATGTGTTGACTGCCAGTAATAACAGCACCACCACTAGCAGCTCAAGCTCACCAAGCTATAATAGTAAACCTTATACCAGCTCGGCTTTGCCATCTACTGGCAGCGCATTGGCAGACTATGCCGCTAATGCCAGTGTGCCGCAGCAGACGACGAGCTATATCTCGCCCACAACGACACAGACGAGCAGCTCGGTCTATAGCAACACCGCCGCCGTACATACTGAGCCGCCGTTGACCACCGCCGAGACCAATAAAATCAATGCTGAGCTAAAAAGCAGCAACAGCCTACCGACCACGTCTGCAAAAATCACTCAAAACAATACCATCGTTCAAGAGCCGCCTTTGAGCAAAGAAGAACGTGATTTTATTGCCAAGCAGATACGCAGCAGCACGCCTGAGACCAATGTCATCAACGCCGATGGCAACATCAACTTATCAGCGGTGCAGACGCAGCAGTCTATCTTGGAGGCGACAGGCGATGAAAAAAAACTGAGCTTTGCAAAAACGCCAGTCAGCAAGCCAAAGCCACAAGGCACACGTAGCACCTATACGGTAAAACGTGGTGATACGCTGTCCAATATTGCCAGTCGAGCTGGCGTGAGCTGGCGCGATATCGCCGAATGGAACCAAATAGATGCCAGCGCCAAGCTGCTGTCTGGCAGCACCTTGTATCTATACAATGCCAAGCCCATCAAGCCTCTGAGCAGTGCGAGCAGCACAGCGGCCAACCAGCCAGAAAGCTATGTGGTACAAGGGGGTGATACGCTGATCGGTACGGCCAACCGTTTTGGTCTATCGGTCACGCAGTTGGCCAGTTATAACAACCTAAGTAGTCGCGCGGATTTACTCAGAGGTCAAAAGCTATGGCTGGTACCTGGCAAAGTCACTGCGCCTGCAACGACACCTGCCGCGCCATCATCCAAACCCAGTAAATCTGCTACGGCGACCCAGAGCTACCGAGTAAAAGCAGGGGATGGCTTGATCGCTTTGGCGCGTCAGTTCAATGTGCCAACCGCTACTTTGGCCAGCCTCAACGGCCTTAACAGCACAGACTCTCTATATGTCGGGCAAACCCTAAAAGTACCTGCCAGCGCAGACATAGACGCGGCCTCTCGTACTAGCAGCAGTAGAGCGCAGAGTAGTGCAAGCTCAGTGGCAACCACCAGTTATAAGGTAAAATCAGGTGAGACTTTAATTGGTATTGCCAACAGTATCGGCGTCAGTCCAGCAGAGCTGGCAGCGGTAAACAGTAATTTTGATGCCAAAGCTCGCCTGCAACGTGGTCAAACGATTAAAGTGCCTGCGTCCAAAGATATCGTCGATCGTCAGCTAAATGATAAAGCGGTCAGTTATAAGGTCAAATCCGGTGATACCCTAACGGGCGTGGCAAGACGTTATAATATCGGTCTGAGTGACTTGGCTGCCGCCAATAACCTAAAGACCAACTCAAACTTGATACTAGGCCGTACCATTACGATTCCCGCTAGTGGTAGCCCAGTGGTCTCTCGTGCCAGCAGCCAAAGCAGCAATGCGACGAGCAATACCTCAACCAGTACAGTCAGCAGCGGCAAAAAGCTGGGCAATACCGAAAACTACAAGGTCAAGTCAGGCGATGGTTTGATTGCGCTTGCTAGAGAGTTTGGTGTGTCGGTAGAAGATCTGGCGGCGACCAATGATTTGGCAACCAATGCCCAGCTGCAACGCGGACAGACATTAAAAGTACCAAAAGCAACCGTCAGCTATACTGTGGGCTCAGGAGATAGTCTTATCGGGCTGGCGCGTAAATATGGAGTGTCGACCCAAGAGTTGGCAGATATGAATAATATCGCAGCCGACACCATGCTACAGCGAGGTCAGCGTCTGACAGTGCCCAATCGTTAATAGCGTATATAGTCATCACACAAAAAAGCGGCTCTTATGATAAGAGCCGCTTTTGCGTTTTTTGAGTGTCATGTCATTAGACAGTTTGCGTCTTAATGGTTTCAAGATAGCTTCTGATATTGCTGACATAGTGCATCGCTTGACCATAGCGGCTGTTGGAGGCTCTGTGTTCTGCAAGATAGGCATAGACGTTGGCCCAGCTCTTATCATCGATGCCTTGCGTACGCAGTTTACGCTGGATACTTTTGACCGCATTTGGGCCCATATTGTATCCTGCTAGTGCAAACCAAATTCGATCAGACTTTGGCACATCAGCAAACTCATCTTTCATTTGTTCTAAATAACGCGCGCCGCCGCCGATGCTTTGATACGGGTCCACGCGGTCTGATACGCCCATCGCTTTGGCAGTATTGTTGGTGAGCATCATCAGGCCGCGTACGCCGGTGGGCGAGACCGCATTGGCATCCAGATGTGACTCTTGATAGCCCATCGCAACCAATAACTCCCAATCATGATTGTAGTTACGTGCTTGCTCCTCAAAAGACGACTGATAATCAGGCAGCCTCTCTGTCAGTGTTTTTTTAAAGTGATCTTGACTATAAGCGTCTTTTAGTAGGGTTTGATTATAAAACGCGGCCAGCTTTTGGGTGTTTTTTAGCTTAATACTATCGCACAAAAAATAACTGGCTTTTTGTGACAATGGATCATCAGGGGCATTAAACGACCAGCTGACCTTTGGATGTAGGCCGTTTTTGGTCAAACTGGCATCATAGCCGCAGCTGACATTGATAGAGGACAAATTTAGCTGGCTTTTTAGTTGAGTACTGGCGGTGGTCAATGCCATGTCCGCCTCACCAGATTTTAGGGCATGTAAGGCTGCTTCTTCACTGGCGTAGGCTTTTAGGTCGATATCGACACCGAGCTCGTCAGCATAAGTACGCACCAAGTCAAACCCAAAACCATGCTGAAACCCATCGGTCGCAAAATACGTGCTATCTCCTGGGACAGCAGCGACGGTCAAGGTATTGTCTAGCATGACATGGTCATAGGCCGGTACGCTTGCCTGCATCGTCGTTAAGCTCTCAGCAGGTAGCGAGAGCAGGGCGATACTAGACACTTGCGCCAGTTTTTTGGTCTTGGCAAACCGATTTGAAGTAGTAGAGGTAACGGATGAAACGATGTTACTTTTGGTGTTTGGTAGGCGCTTAGATGGACGCAGTAGATAAGAAATACGGCGTTTGGCCCCTTGCGCTGATACTTTCACACGATAAGTAATACGCTGCATGGATGTCTCCTGATTTTAGCCATCCTACTTACCGTAAATGCTCACTTGTGTATACCAATAACACATATACCGAGGTTGCATTTCAACTGAGGGACACGGTTAAATAACTGTCGTGTGCGCTCAGTTTGTTTATTAAAAAGTCGTGCCGCGTGTGAGCTTTCTATAAACACGTGCAGCGCTGTCACAGCCAAGTATCTATTGTCAAAAAAGCTTATCAAAAAAGCCATGCCTGCAAAAAACAGACGCAAAAACCCCAGAAGGCGATAAATCAGATGATTCCTTCATCGACAATAGATAAGACTGAACGTAACGACTCCCTAACAAACACAGGTAAGGTCATGATTAAATTATTGAAGCAAGCACGTAGATACCTGTATCAAAGCAGCGCTAAACCATGCGTCTCAATGATAGGGTCAATACACTACGCTAATATCAGCAGCGGCTTACCCTTTATATCGTTTAGGGTAGAGTAAACCGCCGATCATATTTGCTGTTCAGCGATACAGGGTTGTTTGTTTTTTTATCCAGTCATAACGCGACTGACAAAAAACATCAAACCACCATCGCAACACCAAGATAATAAGCCGTGCGTAAATCTCGCAAAACTTAAGCCATAAATAAATAGTAACGCTAAATGGCTGTCTATTATCTATTTGTTATCTATCTTGGTGCCATAACCGGAAGCTGTAATAATGGGAAGTTTCATGACAAAACGTTCTTTGTTACAGGTAGTAATATGCGGTTACTGGTTTTATTATTCAAGTAGAGTTAAGAAATTAGCGATAAAACTTAACAATTTGCTTATAAACGGTCAAATTTGGCTGTGTTATGAGATAGAAAGCCAAAAAATGACTAAGGTTAATCATCAGATAGTCATCAAATAACCATCAGTGACTTATCGAGCTCTCAATATCGTAAACCAAGAGTCTTGGTGTTAAGCTTTATTTGTGCTGGGTTGATGCTGAGTTTAAGCGGGGTTATCGATATCGATAAAGCGCACAGACAGACCAAATTGTTGAGCGACGATGTCTCCGAGTGCTTGAATCCCTGCACGCTCTGTTGCGTGATGGCCACATGCGAAATAATCAATCCCAAGCTCACGGGCGCTATGGGTCGTGCGCTCTGATATCTCGCCTGAGATATAAGCATCACAGCCCATGGCTGCGGCTTGCTCGATCATATCTTGCGCGCCGCCAGTACAGATGCCGATACGTTTTAACAGTTTTGGGACGGCTGTATCTGCATCTGCGGCTTCATCTGCCAAATACTGATAATGACCTGAAATATGTAGCGGTATACGTCCTAGAGCTTGCGTGATGGTCTGAGTTAGGCTTTCGGCGCTTTGCGGCGGGCACGTGGCGATATTGCCGACGGGATGCGACTCATGAGGGTATAGCGCCTCTGTGATGGTCAGCCCTAACATCTCGGCGAGCTTGGCATTATTGCCGATTTTTGGATGAGCATCGAGCGGCAAGTGATAGCCAATCAGCGAGATTCCGTGTTGCATCAATTTACGAATACGCTGGCCTTTCATGCCAGTGATGGTCATTGGTTCGCCTTTCCAAAAATACCCATGATGAACCATAATCGCATCGGCGTCCTCGGCTATGGCAGCGTCGATGAGTGCCTCGCAAGCTGTCACGCCAGTCACGATGCGTCTGATAGGCCGGCCGCCATCGACTTGTAGGCCATTTGGCGCATAGTCTTTAAATGCGCTGGCAGACAGATAATCATCACAAAACTCCGTCAGCGCTTGGGCAGTAATCGTCATATCGGCAGAGAGCGGGGTATCGTGAGCGGTCATGGTGGTTCCTTGTCGTTATTTGCGTTATTTGATTGGCCAGTGAGGCAAATAATCTGCATTTTAGCATGACGATGCCAAAGAGTAGACAAGGCCAATAACTGAAATGGTACACGATGCGTTACTATTCGGTAGAATGGGCAGTTATAATTTGCCTATGGTGGGTCAGCTTTAGAACTGACGATACACAAGACCACTTGAGCGATAGCGTTTTGCTGCTGATATTTGCTATGCTATTGCTCACAGTAGGCTAGTAGTAACTGGCCTGCAATTTGTCTCTGTCTTATTTATCATTGTTTTTTTATTGTTTGTGTGCATCAAAATTATAGAGGTTTTTATATGTCGCCATCCCCGAACACCAATAACAAGGCGTCTGTATTAAAGTGGCTTCCTTGGATCTTATTGCTGCTAGTATTGGCAGCGTTTATCTGGTTGTTCATGAGTATGAAAACGACGTCAGAGGCGACGTGGGAGCCACCGAGGACGCCACCTGCTGAGCAGCAAGCATCGGCTCCTGTCGCTGACACGCCTGCACCGATCTCCTCTTATCATAATGCCGTCGCCCGCGCGTCACAGTCGGTCGTCAATATCTATACCACGCAGACCATGGCCGAGCATCCATACATGAATGACCCTGTCTTGCGCCGTTTTTTTGAGTTTCACGGCGGGCCATCGCAGGATCAAGGCTCTACCAACTTAGGCTCTGGGGTGATTGTCTCAGAAGACGGCTATATCGTGACCAACGCCCATGTCATCGAAAAAGCCGATGAAATCACCGTCGCGTTTAATGACGGACGCAAGAGCCGCGCCAAGATCATCGGCACCGATCCTGATAGTGATTTGGCGGTGATCAAAGTCGATATGACCGGACTGACGCCGCTTGGTTTTCGCGAGGATCCTATCCGTGTCGGCGATTTGGCCTTGGCTATTGGCAACCCGTTCGGTGTCGGCCAAACGGTGACGCAAGGGATCATCTCCGCTACTGGGCGTACTGGTCTTGGGGTCAATAAGTTTGAAGACTTTATTCAGACTGATGCGGCGATCAACCCTGGTAACTCAGGCGGCGCGCTCGTCGATGCGCATGGCGAGCTGGTCGGTATTAACACCGTGATATTCTCCCGCTCTGGCGGCTCGATGGGCATCGGCTTTGCTATTCCGACCGCCCTTGTCGAGCAGGTGATGAATGCCTTAATCAAAGATGGCAAGGTCAGTCGTGGCTGGCTGGGTATCGAGATTCAGTCACAGCTTCGTGATCCTACGCAGCTTGAGACCTCGACCGGCGTAGAAGTATTAAACGTCATCGACCAAGGTCCTGCGGCCAAAAGTGGCCTACAAGTGGGCGATATTATCTTGACCATCGACGGGGTCGAGATGACCGATGCCAATACCTTGATTCAGTATGTGGCCCGTAAGCCGCCCAATACGGAGCTCAATGCCCAGATACTACGCCAAGGCAAAAACGCACAGGTAAAAATCGTATTAGAGGAGCGTCCGGTACAAGAGCCAACCCCGCGTCCCGTCATCATTCATGACGAAACGCTTGGCGGTTCCGGTCAGCCATACTTACCAGATGAAGAGGTACCGATGATGTCAGAGGCAGAGCGTGATCGTATGCGTGAGGAGCTACTCAAGCTGTTTGAGTAGGGTATAGAGGTCGGTAACTGTCTAAAAAAGCGCGCTGCCTCAAAAGGTAGCGCGCTTTTTTTGGCTTCTGGTTTTAAAGTGAGCCGTTTTATTTAATCACGGGCTCATGATTGATATGAATGACCCCTTGCACACGACAGCAGCAAGGTAGGATCTCATCTTCATCTATCATCGCCAGCGGCTCAAATGGATAGTCGACGCTGTGTGAGCTTGAGATACGCTTGACGCGGCAGCTACCGCAGTAGCCCTCGCGGCACTGATAGCTGATATCGTGCCCGGTGCGTAGCAGGCCATCGAGTAGGCTTTCATCATCATGCAGATAAAACCGTTTTTTACTGGTCATTACCCAAGTCATTATAAGTCCTATTCACTGGTGATCGTGTGCCAGTCTTTTTAGCGTTACCTTATCTGTATAGGGCGCACGACACGCCCTAGTGAACATCGCTGATATAGTCGTCTTATAGAAAGCGACAAAGCCAGCAGCTATAGCTCAAAGTCATCAAAGTCGCTGTCTGATAGATCAGAGTCGATCTGACCGACCAAGTATGAGCTAATCTCCGTCTCTTGCGGTGCCACTTGTACGTTGTCAGACGACAGCCACGTATTAATCCATGGGATAGGGTTGGATTTTGAATTTGGGAATGCCGCTGGCAAGCCGACCGCTTCCATGCGTAGGTTGGTGATGTATTCGATATACTGACAAAGAATGTCTTTGTTTAGACCGATCATCGAGCCATCTTTAAACAGATAACCTGCCCATTGTTTTTCTTGCTCGGCAGCCTTACGGAAAATCTCGATACTTTCCTCATAACAGGCTTCAGCAATCTCGACCATCTCAGGATCGTCACGGCCATTACGCATCAGATTGATCATGTGCTGAGTGCCGGTCAAATGCAGCGCCTCATCACGCGCGATCAGTTTGATGATTTTGGCGTTGCCTTCCATCAATTTGCGCTCAGCAAAGGCAAACGAGCAGGCAAATGATACATAAAAACGAATGGCTTCTAGGACGTTGACCGCCATGATGCACAGATACATCTGTTTTTTGAGTGACTTTAGATCGACGGTGATTTGCTCGCCATTGATATTGTGCGTACCGGCACCGTATAGGCTATACAGCTGCGAGCTGCGGTACAGATCGTCATAATACTGCGCAATATCAGAGGCGCGCTGCAAGATATGCTCGTTTTGCATGATATCGTCAAAGATAACGCCAGGGTCATTGACGATGTTGCGGATGATATGGGTATAGCTGCGCGAGTGAATGGTCTCGGAGAACGACCACGTCTCGATCCAAGTCTCCAGCTCAGGGATAGACACCAGCGGGAGTAGCACCACGTTTGGACTGCGGCCTTGGATAGAGTCGAGTAGGGTCTGATACTTGAGGTTGCTCAAAAATATATGCTGCTCGTGCGAGGAGAGGTTGCTAAAGTCGATACGGTCGCGTGACACATCGACTTCCTCTGGACGCCAAAAAAACGACAGTTGTTTTTCGATCAATTGCTCAAAGATTGGGTGCTTTTGCTGGTCATAACGCGCCACGTTGACTGGCTGACCAAAAAACATCGGCTCTGTTAGCGCATTGTTTGGCGTTTGAGAAAAAATCGAGTACGTCATTGTTCTACCTTTATCAGTAATACGGTTGTTGGTTTATACGGAGTTGATTGTTTTATAAGTTTTCTAGCGATATTTGTTCTGGGGTTTGTCCGTCATTCATATAGGCTTTGAATATCTCGCTTAGCTCTGCATCGTCTAGGGCGTCTAGCTCGTCGATTGCGCTTTTGCGTCGGGTACTTATGCCGTCGTCATCGGTGCTTTTTGGCGGTTTTTGCTCAGCCTTTTTATTGGCTCTTTTGGTGGGTTTTTTGGGCGTTTTGGTCTCGATTGTGCCGGCGTGCTCGCTTAGCTGCTGTCGTACTTCTGCGATGTCGACGTCTACTTGTACGATATGCGAGCTACCATCGTTTAGGTCAGAAAACACGTTTGGGATAAAAAGCCCACCGTCTTTGATGATTGCGGTATATTGCACGTCTATGACCTCCGTCATTTTTATTCTTTATGTGTTGCGGTTATAGCGGTAAAGTTAAAGGGTTTTTTGATTATACTTAAGCTATGGCTGGCGTACTGCAAGGTTTTCATACACCTTGTTGTTTTCTCTTTTGCCGACAGCCAGCACATAGACCACCACGACGTCATCTTTGACGCTATAGACCAAACGATAGCCTACAGTACGCAATTTGATTTTATAGGTATCTGGATGCCCTGAGAGTTTTGACGCAGGTACTCGTGGGTTTGATAGTCGCTGCTGCAGCTTTTTTTTAAACTGCTGCTGAATACTGGGCGCTAGCTTTTTCCACTCTTTTAATGCTAAAGGATGAAACTCAAGACTATAAGTCATCGAGCGTAACCTTTACCGGTGTCTGCCCGTCATTCATGCGAGCATTAGCGGTTTGGCTAAGTGCCATATCGTCCATCGCCTCCATCATGCGTTCATACATATCGGTTGAAACTAAATAAGCCACGGGTTTATTATGATTTAAAATAGCCACAGACTCACCGTCCGACTGCTTAATGAGTGCCGAAGGGTTGGTCTTAAGCTCTGAGATACTGGCGGTCTGTGTCGCAAATATCGGTTGCATGATGTATTCTCCCGCTAAAATTATGGCTCTAAATATAGGGCTAATTTTAGCACGAAAATTAGGTCTTATTTGTTATTGTATTAAACTTAAATATTTTGGATAGGTTAGTGTCAAGGAACGAGACTCAACAGATTGTTTATTTACAGTGTTGAGGTCACAAGCTCCGCCCAACCTGCGTTCTAACCCACCTTACGTACTATTGAATACTTTTAACCCATTTTGTCATCCATTTTTCCATAGATGAGGAAGAGTTCTTTTCTATAAAGTTTAGCCAATGCGTTCTTTCATCCTTTGGTAAGATTTGAGCAGCTCTAATAATAGCTAATCTATCTTCATCATTAAATTTAGTTATATCTGATTTTTTATCCCTTATCCAAGATATTTTACCAAGTTCTATAGCTGCTTTTGATTGACAGTTGATGCTTGTGCTTGTAAATACAAATTGACTTACTTTCCTTATTGATAATAGTTTTTTGTTTCGAGATATGTACCATTCAAACCATGTTTTTACAAGATCACGTTGCATAAAGCTAGAATCCATTAGAGTAATGATTCTATTTTCCCATTCGTTTATAAAGGCATCATCACTTATTCTATCTAGATATAGAAAAACATCATTAACTACAGGTAAGAAAAGCTCAAAATTATCAAATATTATTTCTGCTGATTTACTTATCTTATATTTCTTAGATTTTCTAATAAAATATCTTGCAATACCTAAATCTAGATAGTCGTTATCAAGGATTCTTTGAGATACTAATTCGATTTGTTCTTTAAAAGAATGATCTGTATCTATAAAAGGGTTGTCTATTTCTTCAAATTGGTCAGAATAAGGGTTAAAGACTTCAATTTTGCTTATAATTTCATTCTTTTCAATTTCGTAATGGTTAAACATAACTCTATTAATGTACTCTTTGCTATCCATAATCCCTGTTTTATCAGTAGCAATTGTCAGTCTGTGACTCTTATATAGATATAATGTTAAGCTTTCTAATATAGAAATAAGTTCTTCTTTACTATTGGAAAAAATTCTATAGTCATCTACATATCTTGTATGTTTTATATCTTGGTTTATAAGGTATTCATCTATATCAAGTAAAATCGCCTCAGCCATGACAACACTTGCAGCAGGACCCACAGGTATACCTTGAGAAGTTTTACCATTCAAAGTAGATAAAAAATGTTCGACATCTTTCGCTACATTATCTAATGTATGATCAGAGTGAGAAATAGCATTACATAACCTATGAAGGTAAATTTGATTATAAAAATCAGTTATATCAGTATAGAGAATATAACTAAATTCAGATGCTAAATCTTGTGATTTATCTATAAAGTTTTGAAAACCGTTACCATTAGAGAAGAAACTACCGTTGTCAATTTCTATTCTATAAGAACATGCTACATTATCTGTTCTAGGAACTCTTTTGTTTTCAATTGCTTCTGCTACAGTACAGGCTAAGCTTGTATATATTAATGTTTCTGTAGCACCTAATTGTTGAACTACGCGAAATCCACCTTTTGGTTTAGTAGAGGTCGAAGTGGTAGGGCTTTTAAAAAGCATTTTTGTAACATTAGTTGAAGATAGTTCGCTTTTAACCTCGTCCCAAGAATGCCACAGTGCTTCATAGTTTTCTGATTTTGGAAAGAAATCGGAATCGTAATATTTTTTAATATGTTCTTTAGCGAACTCTAAGCTTTGTTCAGATATTAAGCTCATTTAAAGTCTCTAGGTTAGTTAATATTAAAACCTAATAATACAATAAGGTCGGCGAGCCCAGCCAAAAAGCCAAACCCGCCATCCTCAGAAATTCTATTTCAAACCTTAAATCTTACATGCACCGCCTGCGCAATCATCTTCCATATCCGCTTGCGCATCATTGGCACCATCACGGGTGTTATGGTAATACAAGGTCTTAACACCAAGCTTATACGCATTGAGCAAGTCTTTGAGTAGTACCTTCATCGGTACACGCTGACCATCAAAGCGCGTCGGATCGTAGTTGGTGTTGGCCGAGATACTTTGATCGACGAACTTTTGCATGATAGAGACAAGCTTGATATAGCCATCATTGTTTGGCATTTGCCATAGTAGCTCGTATTGACCTTTTAGCTTGTCAATCTCAGGCACCACTTGCTTGAGGATACCGTCTTTTGACGCTTTGATCGACACCAGACCGCGTGGCGGCTCGATACCGTTGGTGGCATTGGCGATCTGACTTGAGGTCTCAGACGGCATCAACGCCGTTAGCGTAGAGTTGCGCAAGCCATGCTCGGTGATTTCCCGACGTAGCGCTTCCCAGTCAAGATGTAACGGCTCTTGGCAGATTTTATCCAAGTCTTTTTTGTAGGTATCAATCGGCAAGATACCTTGCGAGTACGTGGTCTCATTAAACGCAGGACAAGCGCCTTGCTCTTTGGCCAATTTGTTTGAGGCTTTGAGCAGATAGTACTGTAGTGCTTCAAAGGTTTGATGCGTCAGACCCAATGCTGAATCATCTGAGTAGCGCACGCCATTTTTGGCCAAGTAGTACGCATAGTTGATCACGCCCACGCCTAAGGTACGGCGACGCATACTGCCGTTTTCAGCGGCTTTGACTGGATAGTCTTGATAGTCGAGTAGGGCATCTAGTGCACGGACGATCAGCTCTGCTGGCTCTTCGATGTCGCTGACGCTCTCAACTTTACCCAAGTTGACTGCCGATAGGGTACATAGGGCGATCTCGCCAGTCTCGTCATTGATGTTGTCAAGTGGTTTGGTCGGTAGGGCAATCTCCATACAGAGGTTTGACTGGCGAATCGGTGCGACGGTCGCGTCAAACGGGCTATGGGTGTTGCAATGATCGACGTTTTGGATATAGATACGGCCAGTGCTGGCGCGCTCTTGCATCATCAAGCTAAACAGCTCAGAGGCTGGGATCTGGCGGCTACGAATGCTCGGGTCTTGCTCATACTGGGTGTATAGCGCTTCAAATTTTTCCTGATCTTCAAAAAACGCATCATACAAGCCTGGGACATCCGAGGGCGAAAACAGCGAGATGTCTTGGCCTTTGATCAGGCGAGTATATAGTGTTTTGTTGATTTGCACGCCATAGTCCATATGACGGACGCGGTTGTCTTCGACGCCGCGGTTGTTTTTGAGGACGAGTAACGACTCAACTTCTAGATGCCATAGTGGGTAAAACAGTGTTGCAGCACCGCCGCGTACGCCGCCTTGTGAGCAGCACTTCACCGCAGTTTGAAACAGCTTATAAAAAGGAATACAGCCAGTATGCTGCGCTTCACCGCCACGAATAGGGCTGCCAAGGGCACGGATACGACCAGCGTTGATGCCGATACCAGCGCGCTGTGACACATAACGCACGATGGCGCTAGTGGTGGCATTGATAGAGTCTAGGCTATCGCCGCATTCGATCAAGACGCACGAGCTAAACTGACGAGATGGCGTACGCACGCCCGACATGATAGGCGTTGGTAGGGAAATCTTAAACTGTGAGGTCGCATCATAAAAGCGTTTGACATAGCTTAAGCGGCTGGCCTTGTCGTAGTTGGCAAAAAGGCACATACCGACCAGCATATACAAAAACTGCGGGCTTTCATAAACGCGCTTGGTGACGCGATCTTGTACGAGGTATTTGCCTGCCATTTGCTCAACCGCGGCATAGGCAAGATTCATATCGCGCCAGTGGTCGAGGTACTCGTTTAACTCGTCAAACTCTGCGCGGCTATAGTCGGCTAGGATATGCTCATCGTATTTGCCTGCCTCTGTCAGTGTCGTCACATGATCGAATAGGTGCGGCGGGGTAAATTTGTTATACGCAATCTTACGCAAGTGAAAGATAGCAAGGCGCGCGGCCAGATACTGATAATCAGGCGTCTCTTCAGAGATCAAATCTGCGGCAGATTTGATAATGGTTTCATGAATGTCACGGGTTTTAATGCCTTCATAAAACTGAATATGCGACTTTAGCTCAACTTGTGAGACAGACACATTATCCAAGTCATGAGCTGCCCATTCGATTACCTTATGAATTTTATCCAAATCAATAAGCTCTAATCGTCCGTCACGTTTGGTCACTTTGATCTTGTCGATGTGTGTCATGTTGCCCTCTTAAGTTGATTGCTTATTGTGATGCAAAGCGGAAATAGCCCGCTGGCATGCTTTATGACGCTATAGCTGTCTTGTGATGGTAGGGTGTTTTTTTAGGCAAAACTCTACCGCTGCTCGTAGCAAATTAAAGATTCACTGAGCACTACATATAGCGTATTTGTTAGTAGGTAGGCACAATATAGCGGGAAATTTTTGAAAATGCTATATTGATTTTAGTGGCAATCTATGTTGCCAAGAGGTTGCCGATGCCGCCAATTTTGGCAAAGGGTGATGGCATAAGGGTTAGGCGCGAATAGCCTCGTGGATAATTTTTTTTGTAAAAATGTGGTAGACATTTACTTTTTATTGCCGCCCAAAAAATTGATCTATAGCCTTGTTTTGCAGCTGCACGATGCGGATGCAGATTGTACAGCAGACCATAAAAAATCGCCACCCATATGAGTGACGATTTAGACGAAAAACGGACTGGTTTTTTTAAAAGTCCATCAGCTCGTCGGTTAGCAGCGCTTATCGTGACAAAAAGCCCTACAACACCATGCGGACGGTCTTGGC
Organism: Psychrobacter halodurans; assembly: GCF_017498075.1. NCBI lineage: Bacteria > Pseudomonadati > Pseudomonadota > Gammaproteobacteria > Moraxellales > Moraxellaceae > Psychrobacter > Psychrobacter halodurans. Next base: position 14,820 of record NZ_JAGBKN010000020.1, on the reverse strand, counting down.
GCTATCAAGAGCAGCATACAGCGTGTTTACTTGCTCAGCTTCGGTCAGATACAGATTGACGCGTGCTGAGTGAAAGCGGCCTGTTTTTGAGGGTTTGACATCTATCGAGGCCAAATCAAAATCAGGGAACTGACTACCGAGGATAAGCTTGACTTCGTTAAGTAAGCTCTCATGCTCGCCTTCATGACCGATGATACTCATCGGGTAGTTCATCGGAAAGTCCCACAGCTCTGGGTTTTGGATATCGGTTTTTTTGCCTTTTAGTACACCGTCATTAGGGGTTAGGTCAGTGACATTGACCGCTCGGTGAGCAGTCGGGTTTTGGCCGTTATCTTTTGGGTCGTCACTCATAATGTTGCCTCGCTGTTATAAAAATACATTGTGCTGTTTATGATGGCGCAGCTGGTATTATTCAAGTGCCTCTGGCAACAGCTACTTTTTATAACCACAAATAGCCACATAATCACCGCGATCATACCCTTCGATGACCTCTTGTACTTGGTCATTTGCATACATAGGGTGGGTCAGTAGGGTCTGCGCGTACTGTAAGTCGGTAAAGCCATTGGCCTGCATCAGCTCGATTTTTTCAGCAGAGGTGCGCCAATTGGCAGAGCGGACCAGCTCGATAGGATAGGGGTTGGCAGGGGAGATGTGCGCGAGCAGGGGATGCGCCCAGCTATCTACTGCACTGGCCAGATTGTAAAGACTGGCAAAACCGCTTTCTTTTGGTACGTCAATGAGGATAAGTTTGCCGCCAGTCTTTAGCGCGTCAAAGGCTTTTTTGATACATAAGTCCAAGTCGCTGATATAGCTGACACTGCCATTAAACATAATGATGTCAAATTTGTTGGGCGCAATCTCACTGGTTTCGGCAGGGCTGATATCTACTTGCAAGCCGCGTTTTTCAGCGATTTTTGCCATATCTGTTGACGGCTCGATGCCGTGTTTGATAGGGATGTCATAATCCTTGGCCAGTAGCATCTCAAACAGACCGCTACCACAGCCGATAGATAGTATCTCGCTGTCCTTATCCAAAAAGTGCGCCACCAGCTTTAGCTCGCTGGCCAGTAAGTTTTGGTTATCCAAAAACCAGCTGTCGTATGCGCTGGCATGCTCATCAAATGCTGCCATAAAATCTCTCCTTGAGGGTGGTTGTTGTTTTATTATCAATATTAAATAAAATGAATGTATAAGATACGATGCGAGTAGAACTATCGCTGATTTAAAGTCGATGAATCATACTATAAAAAATACAGGCTAAGACAAGTCCAACGCCTGCTGCCAAAAGCTGACTTCCATCCGCGCGGCGGTGTCAAATAAGCGCTGGAACTTATCGGCCTGTGCTGGGCTGGCATCTGCCAATAGCAGGTCAATCTGTGCTTCGTTTTGCGCGGTAATGGCCTGAAAGTCATCGCTAGAAAAGACATCAATCCAAGGCTGATAAGGGTTATCCTCGACAGATCCGGCTTGTTTAATGCGCTTGCCGATCTCTCCGTAACCCATCAGACAAGGCGCAATCGCGGCGTACAGCTCCGCCAAAGAGCCTGACATGGCAGCGTCTAATATATAGCGGCTGTAGGCGATGGTAATAGCAGATTCAGGTGCGTGCTCGACCTCGTGCAAAGGGATGTCCCAAAGACGGCAAAAGTCTAGATACATGCCGATCTCCATATCGAGCATGGCGTTTAGTCCTGCTTGACCGACGCGCATTTGTGCCAACGTGTCGCTCTTATACACGCTCAGCGCCATCACGCGAGCATAGTGAATTAAGTATAGGTAGTCTTGGACAAGGTAGTGGCGAAAGCTATCAGGGGCGAGGGTGCCGGCGGCCAATTGTTTGACAAAGTCATGCTGAATATAGTCATCCCACGTGGGGCAGCGGTGACGTAGTGTTTGGTAGTTCATGGTTTTTACTTACCTTTATAAAATACCAGTAAGCAAAGCGTAGGGCGCATAGGTGAAAAGACATGACTCATGTACCAGTCTAAATAATATAGATTGGCAAATTGTGGCGTCAATGTGACTTATATATCGGCACGCTTGTTTCCTACGTCAGTGCTAACTGCATCAGGTTCGCGGGTAACTCTCAGCCATGATTTTGATTGACGACAAAAAAATCAAAGCACCCCGACAAGGTTTGTTTTTAAGGCTTATTTTTTAATAATAACGATAAAATAGCGTTTAAAGTAAATCCGCTCTATGATAGGCGAGAACAGCCACCATTAGCAAGTGATGCTCAAATAACCATATATAAAAGTGACCTAGATTTAAAAATCTATTTTTTTGTCAGCTGTTTAATAGCAGTGTGATAAAGCATGAGCATGGCTTTAAAACGCCGCTCATACAGTCCTTCTGCATACAGCAGCTCCACACTTAAGCTATCGATCACGCCCAGATACGCATCGGTATACAGCGCTAGCTGTGCAGAGTCGAGCTGATAAGGCTGCAGCGCCTGCTGTATTTGCTCAGTCAACGCGGCAATATAGACATTAAACGTCGCTGCACTGCTATCGGTCAGGTGCACAGGCGCCGCATAAGCCATACGAATTAAAAACCGCAGGGTAATCGCGCTTTCATAACGCGCTTCAAATGCGTGGCAATACGCCTCACCAGGCATAGAAGGCTCAATATCTGCTGCAAAGCATGACTTAACAAACGCGCACTCTGACTCGAGCGCGTCTTGTAGTAACTCTGAAAATATGGCTTCTTTGCTGGCAAAATGCGTGTAAATCGAGGCTTTGCGGATACCCACAGCCTTGGCAATGTCACTGAGTGACGCGCCCTCATAGCCATGCATAAAAAAAAGCGCAAACGCAGCATCTATAATACGCAGCTTTGCGCTTGAGCGTGGTTTATGGCTTTGCATAAGCCTCCTCTAATGATGGAGTCACGGCAGTGGTGTGTGGTTTTTGAGACTTTAAGCCCAGATATACCAATGCCAAAATAATCGGTCCCATAGCCCCTAGCAAGAGCAACCAATATAAGGTATGACTCTCGACCAATTGTCCAGCGATGGGTGTGGCAGTCGATGAGAGTAACATAGGAATGGCGCCCAATAAAGCCGCACTCGACCCCAAAGCACTACGCTGTGAGTCCATCGCAATCGCCATCAATGTCGCCTCTAGCACGCCAAGACCGAAGAGTCCTAAAGCAATGCCAGTTACAATGCCGATCAAACCCAGCGATAGTAGATAGGCTGTGATACAGACGGCACTACCGAGCATCATGACCCCAGCGCCGATTAGGGCCAGATGCGACGACGATGTTTTTTTGACCAAATACGCGGTAGAGGATGCGCCCAAAATCAGACTGATACTGGTCAAACCAAAGACAAAGCCAAATTGCGCTAGGCTCAGGCCGTAGTCGGTTTGGTAGACATACGCAGAGCCGCCAATATAAGCAAACAAAAAGAAATAGACCGCAGATAGAGCAAACAAATTAAAGACAAAGGTCTTGTTTGTTAAGATACCGACATAAATGCTGGTGATGTTCTTTATATTTAACTGAATACGCTGGTCTTTTGGTAAGGTTTCTTTGATTTGGATGAGAGTATTGATAAGCACCAGCAGGCCCAATGCCGCCAAAATAAACATCACGCCGCGCCAGCCATGATGCGCGCCGACGATACCACCGATGGCGGGTGCCACAATGGGGCCAAGCGCCACAATGGTATTTAATACTGCATAAATCTGCGCCGCTTTTGGCCCATCGACGAGATCACGCACCATGCTCATCACCACCACGATAGCCATCGACGCGCCAAGACCTTGCAGAATACGGGCAAAAATTAGGCTCTCGATGCTGTGCGACCACATCGCCCATACAGAAGCGCCGATATATGCGAGCAGCCCTATAAACAATGGTGTGATGCGCCCGATGGCGTCAGAGACAGGGCCAAAAACCAACTGCCCTAAGCCCATAAAGATGAGAAAGACGGTTAAAGTGATTTGGGTGGTGGCGTAGGAGGTGTGGAGATCTCTTGCCATGTTTGGCATAGAGGCCAAATACATATCAATCGCTGCTGGGCCGAGCGCCACGATGATGGCAAGAGAGATGACGGTTTTGATACTGATGTGTTTTACACGGGTTTGCTGATTCATAAAATTGTACTATTCACTATTAAATTGTATAACTACCGAACGGTAGGTAGTTATACGCTCAATAATACATAAAGGCAATGATTTTTTGAATGAAATGCTTTTGAGAGGATAGATGATGAGATGCAAAGACGGTTTATTGATTAATCAATGAAAGCTGTATGGTACTCATCAATAAGTAGACATAATGAATAAGCGGCCTCGATACATAGACCGACACAATGAGTAGACACAAAAAAAGCTGAGATATACTCAGCTTTTTTATGTTAGCAAAATTATTATTAGCAAATACTTGAGACCTATTAGCTAGACTCCGTATATTCCTGATAATTTAGTCGTTCTCTAAAAAAGAGCGCAAGTGCTCAGAGCGTGATGGATGACGCAGTTTACGCAAGGCTTTGGCCTCGATCTGACGGATACGCTCACGGGTGACATCGAACTGCTTGCCGACTTCCTCTAGTGTATGATCGGTTGGCATATCGATACCAAAGCGCATTTTTAACACGCGCGCTTCACGTTCGGTGAGATTGCCCAATACATCACGCGTGGCTTCTTGTAGGCCAGCTGCTGTGGCATCGTCAACAGGGCTTGAGATGGTACCATCTTCGATAAAGTCACCTAGGTGCGAGTCTTCGTCATCACCGATAGGCGTCTCCATCGAGATCGGTTCTTTGGCAATTTTGAGCACTTTACGGACTTTGACTTCGTCCATCTCTAAGCGTTCGCCTAGCTCCTCAGGCGTCGGCTCGCGTCCCATCTCCTGTAGCAGCTGACGTGAGACACGGTTTATCTTGTTGATGGTCTCAATCATGTGCACAGGGATACGGATGGTGCGCGCTTGGTCAGCGATAGAGCGGGTAATTGCCTGACGAATCCACCATGTCGCATAGGTCGAAAACTTATAACCGCGGCGATATTCGAACTTATCGACCGCCTTCATCAGACCGATGTTACCTTCTTGGATGAGATCCAAGAATTGTAGACCACGGTTGGTGTATTTTTTGGCGATAGAGATGACCAGACGTAGGTTGGCCTCGACCATTTCTTTTTTGGCGCGGCGTGCTTTTGCTTCACCGACAGCCATACGGCGGGCGACGTCTTTCATATCGTGGATCTTCATGTCGAGCTGCTGCTCGTAGTCACGAATGCGGCGCTGCAATAAAATCACATCGTCAGCGACTTTTTCTAGGGTGCCGGCAAACGCAGGTTTACCTTTGATACGCTCAATGAGCCAATCGACGTTGGTTTCGTTGCTAGGGAAGGTCTTACGGAACTCATCACGCGGCATACGACCACGGCGAATCACCAAACGCATGATTTGGCGCTCCAGCTTACGCACATCGTCATAGACATCGTGCATGATGGCCATGACTTGATCTGATAGGCGGTTATTGAGTTTGAGCATCATAAAACGCTCAGCCAATAGCGCATAGGCAGCATCTGCTTCGACACTACCACGGCCATAATCAAGCAAGGCTTGTTTGGCTTTGATAAATAAGTGCTCGATCTCTTCTAGACGCAGACGGACTTCTTCTGGATCAAGGCCGCTGGTTTCTTCTTCCGCTTCTTCCTCGACGTCGTCTTCCTCTTCTTCATCGTCGTCATCTAATGCCAGCTTAGCATTGGCTTTTGCTTTGATAGGCGGCGGGTTTTCTTTTTCTTCTTTGATGCGCTCGCGCTCTTCTTTTGCTGCGTCTTTGGCTTCTTGCGCGGCGATTTTGTCCTCTTCGGTTTCAGGATCTAAAAACCCTGTGATGACATCAGAGAGTTTCTTTTCGCCATCTTGGACTTTTTGATACTCGTCAAGGACGAACTGCACCGTACCCGGCCAGTAAGCCATGGCATGCTGCACGTCGCGAATACCTTCTTCGATACGCTTGGCGATGGCAATCTCGCCTTCGCGGGTCAACAGATCGACCGTGCCCATCTCGCGCATATACATACGCACCGGGTCAGTGGTACGACCAGGCTCAGTCTCAACAGAGGCGAGTACAGCCGCTGCTTCGTCTGCTGCCATGTCATCATCACTTGAGTCATCGTTCATCAAGATGTCATCGGCATCAGGCGCAGATTCGAAGATTTTGATACCAACGTCTGTCAGCATTTGCACAATATCTTCGATCTGATCGCTTTCGGTAATAGAGTCTGGCAGTTGGTCATTCACCTCAGCATAGGTTAGATACCCCTGCTCTTTACCCATTTGGATTAAGGTGGCCAGTTGAGATGTGGACTTAGAAACTGACTTATCGTTCATAAATACTCGCTTACTTGCATCGGACATTTTTATATTGTGACTCACTATCGCTTACGGGGTGCGTTGATCTTATCAATGGAATGATCAAAATAGGGCGTAGAGGTTGTCAATAATATCAAAAATGAGTGGATATGAATAAAGGCTCAAAACACTACAATAATTTTGCTAAAAACAGCTAAAAACTCAAAAAACGTCAAGTACGAAAACAAGACGCAACATCGGTACTAGGACATACCCTCAATTCAGTCGATAGTCACATAAATGGGCTAAAAAATGAGGACGCGCCCTAAAATCTATCTAAAGACACTTGCCAATCAGCAGATAGCAAACAAGGCTGTCAATACGCAGCGCCACAGTTTACCACAGACCGCAGTCATCAAGCACGAGGTAGTGATGGTGACCAACGGTTTTTTACCGATTATTTGCGGTCTTTTTATTTAGCCGCTCATCAAGTCGTGCGCCGGCTATTTGGCATAATCACTAGTAGTGGGGGCGGCGGCCTTGCTTTTAAAGGGGATGTGCTTTTTTAATAAAAACTAGCGGTCTTTAGTAGGTCTAATTATTATTTTAAAGAGGCATTTTTAAATGCCATTATTTTTAAAAATGACATTTTCAAAGCTGTCATCCCCCATACATCAATCAACCCTAGACCGTGGTCATCTGTGCTGACTGCTCTGCTTGCTGCGCGCGTAGCCAGTCATTTAGCAGCTGGGTCTGCTTACGGACAATCGCCAGCTTGATATGGTCAGGGTTTTTTATCAAATCTTGTATTTTTTTCTTCATGCTGCGCTCAAGTAGCTGGCTGACCAGCTCTTCAATGAGACCATCGAGGCTTAAGATATTGCGAGCCGTCAAGGCGCGATAAAAACCGCTCCAGCTACGGCTTAGGTTTTCTTGCGTGCCGGGCTGGACATTGGACATGACAAAATGAGCAGCCGCGTTTACATCTGCAGGCAAGTACTTTAAGCAGCGCGTGATGGTACTGACGATATCCAGCAATTCGTTATCTTGCAAGTCTTGCCACGCCAAAGGCCGCAGGGTATCGGCTGAGGTTTTTTGTCTGATATGGGCAGGTAGCTGTAAATCATGAATACCTGCCTGCCGCCAAATCGACTCTATCGGGTCATCGAGCAACGCCCGCGGCTGAAACAAAAAACACAGCTGCAACTGCTGGCTGATGGTCATTTCACCATCAAAATCTAGCAGCGCGTCTTTGGCGTCTTTGTTTTGGTTGCGTCTACCGCCAAGCTTTTGGTAAATATCGTTGTTTAGCAAGTAACGAAAGCTACTGCCTTTGGGCAATGCCGCGGTCAATGAGCGTACTTGCGACATCAGCTTGGCTTTGCCTTCTGCCAAGGATAAATCGTGGCGCTCACTGAGATAGGCAAAAATATACTGCGACAATGGCATGGCGTTTATGATTTGCTCGCGCATGGCATCGCTGCCCTGAGCCTTGATAAAGGTATCAGGATCATGGCCATTGGGCAGGGTCAAAAAGCGCAGCTCTTTGTCGTCACTGAGTACTGGCAGTGCTACCTCAAGGGTGCGCCAAGCCGCTTTTTGTCCTGCGCTATCGCCATCGAAGCTCAAGGTGAGGGTCGGGTTGAGCGTTAGTAATCGCGATATCTGGCTTTCATTAATGGCGGTGCCCATGGACGCCACCGCGCCATAGATGCCAGCTTGGTAGAGAGCTATGACATCCATATAGCCTTCGACCACCAGCCAGCTGTCGGCGCGCTGCTGGCGAGACTCATAGTAACCATATAGCACATGCTGCTTATGGAATACAGGCGAGTCTGAGGAGTTGATGTATTTGGGTTTTACCTCGTCATCGAGCGCTCGACCGCCAAAGCCGATGGTGCGCCCTTGGTTGTCTCGAATCGGAAAAATCACTCGATCACGTAGTAGGTCGTAGTCGCGGCCAGACTCAGACTGCCGCACCAGTCCTAGGGCTTTTAGGCCTTCGATGTCCTGCGGGAACTGATGTTCAAGGTGCTGCCAGCCAAAGGGCGCGTAGCCAAGACCAAAGGTTTCAAATGTATCTTCTGTGATACCGCGTGACAAAAAATAATGCTTGGCATGCGGATGTGTGGTCAAATTGCGCTGATAAAACTGCTGGATTTGTTCGAGCAGGTCGTACAAGTTGCCTTCTTGGTCAAGCGCCCCGTCATTGATACTGTTGACACTATCAAAACCCATGCCACTATCTGAGTCGCTTAGCCAAGCGGGCGGGTAGCTGGCGTCGTTTGGGTAGTCTGAGCCATAGTCCTCTGCTGCATAAGGGGCCAAGTCATAGGCTGCTAAGGGTGGATAATCGTCATAGCCATGGCTAGCGTGGTCAGGTTGTTCGGCATAGTGGGTATGGTTTGCTTGCTCTTGATTATCAAAAGACCTATGTGGTGACGAGGGGTTGTCAGCTTGTGACTTGCTAATTGGCCGCGCCGCTGACTTAGTAGTAGGCGGCTGCTTGGTGCGCTGATAGCTCACATTTCGCTGTTCTTCTTGCGGGACTTCAATGCCCGTTTGTTTGGATAGTTCATTGACCGCCTCGATAAAGGTAAGGCTTTCATAATCACGCAAAAAACTGATGGCATTGCCACCGACACCACAGCCAAAGCAGTGATAGATGTTTTTTTGTGGATTGACATAAAACGACGGCGATTTTTCGCCATGAAAGGGGCAGCAGCCTTTATACTCATTACCTGCACGTTTGAGCGTGGTATGACGACCAATGATGCTGATCAAGTCAGCTTGGCTGTTTAATTGCTCAAGGATATGGTTAGGGATGCTCATACAAAAAACAGTTTACCATAGGTCAGTGGTTTTGATGGATATATGTGTCTATATGCGTTTATGCGCGTCTGGCTATCATACAAAAACAGAAAAATAAGGCCAACAATGTGTTGACCTTATTTTATGATGTCAGAGACTGTGGGCTAAAAAACAGCCTACTCTACGGGTGTCGTACGGCGTACTGGATTGGTGTTTTGCGGATCGACGTTTGCTTCTCTGGCGGTAGAGCCTGTGCTGGCTTGATCGGTCACGCGCTCCGTTTCAGCTTCAGGTAAGCCCAGACCTATATTGATACCGCGATTACGGGTAGGCGCGCTGCTAGTCGATGCGCTGCTTGGCGCTGTATTGGGATTTGCTGTGTTGTTCGCGGGCAATCTGAGCTGATGGGCATTGCGCACTATTTGGGTTTTGGTTGCGCCATTGTATTCACCTGTCGCCACCGAGGTGTCTTTCATGCCTGAGCGTCCAAGCTGACCAAAGGTAAACTTATTAAACCAGCTACGGTCGCGTTTGGTGCTTAGCTTCACGCGGCCGTCACGGGTCAGCCACGTGGGGTAGTTGATCTGCAACAGTGTCTTATATTCACTTGCCAAGTCCGTCATACCAAGCTTGTCATAGCTATACGCAAGGACAGCGATGGCTTCTGGGATAGATTCGCTGAGTGGATAGTATTGAAACACCCATTTGGCACGGTTGGCTGCTGCCACATAGGCTTCGCGCTCGATATACCAGCTGGCTGCACTCATCTCGCTTTCGGCAAACTGATTATAAATAAACGTCATGCGCTGCGCGGCATCTGGCGTATATGGGCTGTTTGGGTATTTGTTGATAAGCTCTTGAAAATTGGCAAAGGCCAGACGGAAATAGGCCGTATCACGTTCGGCTTGATTGAGCTTAAACAGCTTAAGACCCTCAGATGAGCCTTGCATGTTGGCAACGCCGCGCACATAGTAAGCGTAACTGACCTGTGGGTTAGAAGGATATAGACGAATAAACTGCTCAGCACTGGCCGCCGCCATCTCATATTTGCCGCTTTCGTATTGGGCATACATCATATCGAGCAGCGCTTGCTCTGCATACTGACCGGTGGGATAAAAAGTGCGCAAATTGGTCAAATCTTCGATCGCTTGAGTATAGCGTCCTTTATCAATCTGAGTAATCGCATCGTTATAGTAAGCTTGCTCGGATTTTTCTGCCGTTTCTACCGCGTCGACGTCTTTGCCGCCAGTCAGATTTTTAAAGGTCTGACAACCCACAAGGTTTACGCTCAGCGCCAGTAGGGTGATTGAGGACAGTTTGATAAACGTATTGCCAACAGCTTGCATACTTTTTCTCCGACACAGGACGCATAATAGTAGCGGCGCTACCATGCTATATAAAAGGTTAATAATAAAAAACGATGCTTAGGCACCGGCTCATGGTCTGTTATTGAGCATGCCAATATCAAAAGACAGCCCCATAGCATACAGCAAAATATGGCTTACTTTATATAATAACTTGTGCTTCGTCTATGGTTTATCTTTATGCTCATCACCATACATGCCATGTTTTGGCGGCTGCGTGCTTGTGCTGCGCCTGCTTGACACTGACAATATAGCAGACCCTCGATGATTTTTGCAGTTTAGCATGAGCGGCCTTAGCGAGCGATAAGCAATACCCCTGACGATGACAAATATACAGTAAATTACAGCCATGTTATATTTCAGAGAGTTAAGCGATATTGCTGACTGACCTATGAGGCGCAAAATCTGACAGATACTGTACTGCATCTATAGGGCTTAGGCGCTGAGCATGATACACTATGATGATATTATTTTTGCTTTTTTTTGTGAGGGCAGTGCTTTGGTGATAGTCGATACACTTTAAAAATGACATATTATTTTGAACGAACGATAGTCTGTAACAAGCAGTTAATATAGGGTTTTATCAGGATATCTGAGCCAAAGTATGTCCACCGTAAATAAAGAAAGCAGATAAAGACCGCCTGACAAAATCGACTTATCGGCCTATCTCAGCGGTATGACCATATGATGAATAATGATGCTATGACAAACCCTTCCACCCATCCAATATCGAATCACTCGCTCATGACTGATTCAACAGCGCAAGAGTCACCAAACCCGATGCCAAATGATGTTTTGAATGATAGTAAGCCAACTGATGACACGCAGATGACACTCAATGAGCCGCTACATGATAGTGTAGCAGCAGAGGAGCCAGCGCCCGAAGGCAGCGAGATATTCGCGTATGAAGAGGGCGATGACAGCGACGATGGTGATGTCATTGATGATAGTGAGGATGATGATGCGCCAGCCGCTGACAAAGCTGTGGTGAATGTGACCCATACTGTCACAGAAGATGAGGCTGGTCTGCGTATTGATAAGCTGGCTTCGCAAGTCTTTACGGATTTTTCGCGAGTGCAGTTACAAGGCTGGATCAGTGATGGTAGCCTGCTACACAATGGCCAAGTCCAAAAACCCAAAGTACGTGTCAAAGCTGGAGATGTGCTGCATCTGTCCACGACTTTGCAGCAGCACAGCGAAGATCAACCAGAGAATATCGCCATCGATGTCGTCTACGAAGATGATGATGTGCTGGTGATTGACAAGCCTGTCGGTATGGTCGTCCATCCTGGCGCGGGCAATCAGACGGGCACCTTGGTCAATGCGTTACTGTATCATTATCCGCAGCAGCACCATCTGCCGCGTGCAGGTCTGGTGCACCGTATCGATAAAGACACCTCAGGGCTATTACTGATAGGAAAAACCAAACCTGCCCAAATGGCCCTGATGGAACAGTTAAAAGACAAGTCTGTCTATCGTCATTATCAGTGCGTGGTCGCAGGAGATGCGGCAAGCCTGCTACGTCATCGCCGTATCGATGCGCCTATCGGTCGCCACCGTAATCAGCGTACAAAAATGACTGTAATGACAGCAGGGCGTGAGGCGGTCACTCATTTGTTAGAGGTGACCCCGCTGAATGAAAACTACTGTCTATTAGACGTCGGTCTGGAGACGGGCCGTACCCACCAAATACGTGTGCATTTGAGCCATATTACTTATCCGATAGTTGGTGACCGTGTCTATGGCGGGCGTCGTCAATTACGCGCAGGTTTAAGCGATGCCCAGCGTCAAGCGATTAGCAGCTTTCCGCGTCAGGCGTTGCACGCCTATGCGTTAGGGTTTGTCCATCCGACCACAGGCGAGGACATAGAAGTCACCACCCCGCTGCCAGAAGACATGCAAACGCTTATTTCGGTATTAAGTGATGGTTACGATGACGAGTAACCGTCATACTATTGTTAACGCGAGCTATCGTTAACGCGTGCTAAGAGACAGGAGGCTGCTATGACAAAAAACCTGCCAATGACAGTGCTGGCACACATTGATGATGTGGTGGTCTTTCAAACGGCCGCTTGTCTTGAAACAGATACAGATATTAGCAGTGATTTATATCAAAGCCAGCAATCAACCGCTCAGGCAAACTACGGTGCGCTGAATTTAGGCCTGCATGTCAATGATCAGGCAGCTAGGGTACTAGGCAACCGCATGCACGTATTGGCGGCCATCAACGAGCAGCTCAGGCCAGTTGACGCTTTAGCGACTGACCGCGCCCAAGGCCGCTATATCAAGCGTTTGCATTGGGTCGATCAGGTTCATGGTAAGCATATTTATGATGTCGATGCTTGTCCGCTAAGTATGCAGCCCGCGGCAGCGGACGCCATGGTCAGTCAACAAGCAGGGTTAGGGCTGGCTGTCATGACCGCTGACTGTGTGCCTGTGGTACTGTACCAACCCGCCAGTGGTCGGATTGCCGCGATTCATGCTGGTTGGCAAGGGTTGGCGGGCGGTGTCATTCCAGCGGCGGTGGAGCGCTTTACGCAGGCAGGAGAAATCCAGGCGTGGATAGGGGTGTGTATCAGCCAAGCCAACTACGAAGTAGACAGCCGCGTGCGAGACAAGCTGCTGGCAGGATGCCGAGACAGTCAGGCATTACCTGTGCAGACCCTAAGCGGTACGGAGCGTTTTGATCAGTTGTATGTGGCCACGTCAGCGGCGCATCAAACCACCGATTCTGCTGCCTGTAAAGATAAGATCACACTAGATTTGCCTAAGATAGCCGCCGACCAGCTCAGCCATGCGGGCGTGAACCTAGCAAACAAAGCGCCGATTAGCTGCAGCTATGCCGATTCGCACTATTACTCCTATCGTCGGCAAACCCACTTGCAGCAGCCTGCGACTGGGCGGATGGCACTGATTATCGTGCGTGGCGCTGTGAGCCATACGGGCGGCGAGATGTCATAGACGATACGCTGTTTGATTGATCACTGATTTGGCCTTTATTTATTTTCGTTTTTTTATTTGTTTATTTATCATTATAGAGTTTGTATGAACACATCAACCAAAGACTCCGCACCATCTGCCGCTCCCCAAAGCCTGCCTAACGTAACGATGGCGGTTATTTATCATAGTAACTATGGTCATACCAAGCGCGTCGCAGAAGCGATCGTACAAGGTGCGCGTACTCAGTTGCCCGCCGATCAGGCACGCGCGATTGATGTGCACGACATCGATTGGGCGTTTGTTGATCAGGCAGATTTGTTGGTATTTGGCAGTGCGGTCTATATGGGCAGTGTCACCGCTGAGTTCAAAACCTTTATGGACGAGACCTCAAAGCGCTGGTACCACCGAAAATGGGAAGGCAAGTGGGCTGCCGCTTTTGCCAACTCGGGCGGTTTAAGCGGGGATAAGCTCGCAGTCTTACAGCAGATATCCTTGTATGCGATGCAGCATGGTATGAACTGGATTGGCTTGCCGCTGATGCCAACGGGCCACGAAGCGACAGACCTCAACCGTTTGTCGAGCTTTTTGGGCTTGATGACCCAGTCGCTTGATGGGCCGCCTGAAACGACGCCAGGACCCGGCGATATCGATACCGCTATTTGGTTTGGTAATCATTTGGCTAAGACTATTATCAAACATCAGCCAGCCGATAGTAGACCCTAGTATCAGCTTTGCCATATCATATGGCTGTTTATATCATACAGTCGATTTATTCTAAAGATGACAGGGCGCTACTGGTACAAGTTTTATGTGCGTGCTGCACCCACAGAAGCGGCGCATCATACATTTCTAACAATGTTATTTTAAACTGATTCTATCGGTTTGAGGATGGTTCGAGTATCAGTGATTATCCTTTCTTAAAGCAAATTATTTTCTCTGAACTTAAATAGTACCCAAAAAGCAGACAGCCAATGTTGTCTGCTTTTTTTGGTTTTATACCCAATCGACTATAGAGATTTTTATTTGGCCTCATGAACGTGAGCGTGCAGAGTGGTAGGCGCAGAGACAACAGGAATAGGACTTTCGACAAACTGAAACGACTGGCAGCCTGATAGCAGCATCGTCATGCTCAATAAAGCAAATAGTGACTTCATAATAAAATCTCAGAAAGAGCCCTGCCTGCGACAAACAAGTAAGCGATATCACTGTATAACAGGTCTGATAGGGGATACAGCATCTAGCAATGTATCTATTATGTACAGTAAAGGCAGGACAAAGTAAAAAATAACGCCAGTTTTCTAGGGTGTGTTGACAATTACCGTAAATGGATAATCGTCGCTGCTAAATAGATATTAGCAGCAAACGACTCATCCGTTTTTTCAGCACGCATGGC
>NZ_JAGBKN010000001.1:0-310505 GCF_017498075.1 Psychrobacter halodurans | reverse complement strand
CCTGTCACGCCGGGGGTCGCGGGTTCGAGTCCCGTCCGCTGCGCCATATTTAAAACGAATTTAGACTTTCAAGTTTAAGCAAGTTTCGCCTCAAGCAATTAGATTGTTTGGGGTTTTTCTGTGTCTGCAAAGTCTGTTGGTAGAAGAGCTGTTGGTAAAAGACAAGTATCCATAGCTGATTTGTTTGGACTCCACTATATTTGTGCCAGATACAGCTTAACACTCACGGCAAAGTACTCATGATCTCTGATGCGAATGCTGACAGTACCGTCATGGGCTTGAGCGATGGCTTGTACGATAGATAGCCCCAGCCCCGATCCAGCATGCATGTTGGTAGTGGTGTGATGACGATGAAAGCGCTCGAACAGCTTGTCTGCGTCTGCTTGATTGATAGGCTGCGCCATGCGATTGGTAATGGTGATAATGAGCGCTGACCGATGAGCTGTACTGATGTTAGAGGGTTTGATAGGTTGCAGCTCTGATGGGTCTTCGATGGCAGCGTCGACGCTAATGACGCTGTCACTGGCGGCGTAATGTATGGCGTTTGACATAAGGTTGGCAAACAGTCTTTGTAGTAGGCCTTCATCGCCCAATACTACCTCAAAACTGCCTGTTTTTTTAAAGAGTAAGCGGCGGTCTTCGGCTATCAGCTCAAAATAATCCAGTAGTTTTATGATCAACTCCTCAGTATTTACTGGCGCAAGCTGTGAGTCATGTAGTCCTTTTTGGGTTTTGGCAAGCAGCAGCATATTATTGATGAGGCTTGATAGTTGCTGGAGTGTGTCGTGCTGATGGTGTAGCTGCTCGATGTACTCTTCAGTATCTCGAGCCTTACTCAGCATGACTTGGGTTTGCGTACCAAGGGTGGCCAGCGGTGTGCGCAGCTCGTGGGCGATATTGTCCGAAAACCGCAGTAATGAAGCAAAATTACTCTCAAGTTTACTCATCATGAGGTTGTAAGACTCGGCCAAAGGCCGTAGCTCGCGCGGCATGTCACTGACGCTTACTCTTTCATCCAAGCGCTCTGGATTGATGCCTTGCATCTTTTGTACAATGGTGGATAAAGGCGCAAATCCCCAATAGACGCTCAGGGCTGCAACAGAAACCAGTAACAACGTAATCGCCAGTAAAATCAGGCTTAGCTGACGATTGAACTGTAAAAGGTACTGATGATGGACATCGATTGGTAAGGCAATCAAGGCCAGGATCTGCTCGTCTTTGATAAGCACCGCGCGGTAGTTTCGGTCATTGATTTTGGTAACAAATTGCTGCTCGTGATGCGTTTGCCATAATGACCAAAGGTCAAAGTCCGCGGGAAGCTCATGGGCAAAGCCACTTGGCGCACTGGACAGTCGATGCCCTTGTCTGTCAGTCACTAGGATTTTTAGATTATAGTCTGACCATGAGGCGTGCAGGTCATCAGGATAAAGTGGCGCTGAAGGCGTAGAGGACAATGGCAAAGTCGCCGTCGTGTGTTCATTGAAATAATCGGCACGTTTGCGCAAATTAAAGGCAGCATGTGTGATGATCTCTGAGTCCATTTGCTCAAAGTGGCCGCTGACCGAGCGTTGTACCCAAATATAAATAACGATTTGGGAGATGACGACAAAAATCGTCAATAAAAAAATCGTACGCCATAATAGTGGTAAGCGCCGATTATCAAAGCGGTATTTCATCGCGCGTTATCCGTCTCTGCTATGGCAGTATCTGCCGCATCTAAGCGATATCCCATACCGCGCACGGTATGAATAAGCTTGGTCTCATAGTCATCATCGATTTTGAGCCGTAGGCGTCTGATGGCCACATCGATGACATTGGTATCACTATCAAAATTCATGTCCCATACTTGTGAGGCGATGACAGAGCGCGGGAGCACCTCACCTCGGCGCTCTAATAAAAACTGCAACAAAGCAAACTCTTTGGCCGTCAGCTTAATGGCTGTATCGCCTCTATGCACAGTGCGCTTGGCGATATCCATCTGTAGGTCTGCTATCTGTAATATCGTGCTGTTATAGTCTGCTTGATTGGCGCGGCGCAAGAGGCTTTTTATACGCACGATCAGCTCGGCGAAGGCAAAAGGTTTGGTCAGATAATCATCGCCGCCGATCTCGATGCCTTTGACTCGATCGCTCAACTCGTCTTTTGCGGTCAAAAACAGCACAGGCGTCTGCTTACCGGCAGCGCGATAATTGCGTATCAGCTCAAAGCCGCTGATATCAGGCAACATGACATCCATCAGCACCACGCTATACTCATCGGTCATGAGCGCATGATAGCCATCTAGACCCGCTGTATGATGCTCAACGACAAACCCCGCTTCTGTTAGTCCTTTTTTTATATACTCGCCAAGTTTGATCTCATCTTCTACCAATAATACCTTCATCATCCCACCTCGCAGATTAGGTTCATAGCATAAGGCCATACTAAAGGATTCTGTCTGCTATGAACATCGATGGTGGCAAAGATGACAGGATTGTCATCTGCACGTCATCTGCCGGTCAGAATGGGGTCGCTAATATATAAACTATGGACGGTATCGGCCGCCGCATTTATAACGGCTGTTGACTTAGTGAAAGGCCGCCCGCTCTACAGTATTATCTGATACAAGGCAATGGGATAAAAAAGGATAAAAGCATGATGTTTAATACAGACCATAAGTGGTTGGGCGGCGTTGTTTTATTGACGGCGAGCGTTGGGCTGATGGCTTGTAGTCAGCCAGATGTCGACGCGGCTGATAAGCAAACGACGGCGAGCACGCAAGTACCAGTAGAGGCTATAAGCCCAGCGTCAAATACAAAAGCATCAGACATGCAGCCGTCATCCACCATTTTACAAAACGTCTCGGCCACCGTCTACAAAGATGCCAACTGTGGCTGCTGTAAAGAATGGATCGGTCATGCCGAGGATCATGGTATGACGGCAGACGGGCAAGATGTCAGCGACTTGGTTGTATTTAAACAGCGCTACGGCGTGCCTGACAATATGCGCTCCTGTCATACTGCGGTGACGAGTGATGGCTATGTGTTTGAAGGTCATGTACCAGCCAAGTATGTGGCGCAGTTTTTAGCAAACCCACCAAGCGGTGCGATTGGCCTTGCGGTGCCGGGTATGCCTATGGGCAGTCCAGGTATGGAGTATCAAAACAGATTTGATCCGTATCAAATCATGCAAATTAACAAAGACGGTAGCAGCACGGTTTATGCACAAATTGAGTCGCCGCAGCAGCAACTGTAGTTCGAAGCGTTTTAAAGATTTTAGTATTTATTAATTCCTTATTACGAGTCATCTTATGAATAATAAAAATACGCTCAACCGCCGTCATTTTTTGACAGGCTCCTCTGCCTTAGTAGGGGCATCCATGTTATCTGGCCTGCCAACGATAGCTAATAGTACTCTTGCATACTCGCAAAACAAGGCGGTTATTAACAGCGATAGACCCGATCATCAAGTGCCTATCTTGACGGGTGATGAGTTCGATCTATATATCAGCAAAAAGCCTGTTATCGTTAATGGAAAATCCAGTATGGCCACGCTGATTAATGACTCACTACCTGCGCCAACGCTGAAGATGCAAGAGGGCGATACGGTCATCATTCGCGTGCATAACCAGATGAATGAGCCGACCTCTATTCATTGGCATGGTCTGCTCGTACCTTTTGAGATGGACGGCGTGCCGGGTATTAGCTTTGATGGTATACCCGCCAATAGCACTTTTACTTATAAATTCAAACTATTGCAATCGGGTACTTACTGGTATCACTCGCACACGGGCTTTCAGGAGCAAACGGGTATGCGCGGCGCGATCGTCATCGAGCCAAAAGCCGCTGAGCGTTATCCGGTGGCAGAGGATCATGTGATTTTGCTCAGTGATTGGACGCACCGTGATCCGCATACGTTACTCAAACTACTCAAGCAGCGCGCTGACTTTGATAACTATCATCTGCCTGACTTTAAAAAACTCCTCTCCGATATTGCCGCCACCGATATAGAGGCCGCTTTTGATAAGCGCAAAATGTGGAATCAGATGCGTATGATGCCGACTGATTTTAGTGATTTATCAGGTGAGAAAACCTTTACTTATCTGATCAATGGTAAAACGACTAAGGCGAATTGGGCGCAGCTTGTTAAAGCAGGACAACCCGTTAAGCTACGTTTTATCAATGGCTCTGCGCAGACGATATTTGATGTGCGCATACCCGGTCTGAAGATAAAAGTCGTCGGTACTGATGGCAATGATGTCGCGCCAGTAGAAGTCGATGATTTTCGGATTGGCGTCGCTGAAACTTATGATGTCATCGTCACGCCAACTAAAGACGCCCATACTATCTTTGCGCAAAACATCGATCGCACCGATTATGTGACCGCAACTTTAGCCACTAAAAAAGGCGCTCGTGCTGCCACGCCTCAGATGGATGGTATCGAGTGGCTCACCATGGCCGATATGATGGGGGCGATGGGCGACAAGGGTTATGACGCACACCATGCCAAGACCGAGTATGACTTTAAGACCGATATGCGCGTCGATAGTCCGCGGATGAATCTCAATGATCCTGGGATTAATCTGCGTAACATCGACAGAGAGGTGCTGACGTATAGCCAGCTGCGTTCTGTTGGCAATGAGATCATGAGCGAGCAGCGCACACCCACGCGTGAGATTGAGATTCATCTAACAGGTAACATGGAGCGCTATATCTGGGCGCTCGATGGCATCATGTTTAAAGACGCGCCGCCTGTCAATATTAAGCCTAATGAGCGCGTGCGCATTACCTTAGTTAATGACACCATGATGAGCCATCCAATGCATCTGCACGGTATGTGGAGTGATTTGCGCGCGCCTAGTGGTGACTTTCAAGTCCGTAAACACACGATATTGGTACATCCTGCGCAAAAGGTGAGCTTTGATGTGACGGGCGAGGCGGGACGCTGGGCTTGGCATTGCCATCTGCTCTATCACATGGAAGCAGGTATGTTTAGAGAAGTGGCTGTTGTATAGAAATGGTGGAATTTAATTTATCTGAAGAATATACAGGTAAGAGTCATGGCGTGAGGCTGATAAAAATTTTCTTGCGTGCTGTGCCTACGCAGACAGAGGCTGCAAAAATTTCTAGCAGCCTCACTGTATTTTTTCAAAATAAATAGACTATATGAGGCTCATTATGAAAACCATTAAAAAAAGTCTGCCATTCATCGGCGTGTCATCATTCGCATTGCTAGCGTCACCCTTAGTAGCAGCCGAAATGAACATGTCAGATATGGAGCACAGCAGTATGCACATGTCGAATATGAACCATAGCGGTATGGATATGACAGATGATATGTCGAGTATGGATCATGGCGATAAGATAGATATGTCTGGTATGGACCATAGCAGTATGGATATGTCGGATATGGATCACAGCGGTATGAGTCATGACGATATGGATATGTCTGGCATGCAAGGCGGTGAGCCGCCAGCTGATGCGCGTAGTCCTAATTACTCCAATGGCATAGGCTATGGTGAATTTGGTAAGCCGGTGATGATGGGTAGCCTGCCGACTTGGGGCATATCGGTAGATGATTTGGGCTATCAGTTTGAAGAGGATGCCGTCAACTTTGAGCTCGAAGGCTGGTATGGTGATGATAGTCATCGGGTAAGATTGCGTACCGAGGGTAGCGCCGAGACCAAAGACGATAAAGCCATCGATAGCCTAAGCTCGCTGTC
This sequence comes from Psychrobacter halodurans, assembly GCF_017498075.1. Classification (NCBI taxonomy): domain Bacteria; kingdom Pseudomonadati; phylum Pseudomonadota; class Gammaproteobacteria; order Moraxellales; family Moraxellaceae; genus Psychrobacter; species Psychrobacter halodurans. Next base: position 304,804 of record NZ_JAGBKN010000001.1, on the reverse strand, counting down.
TTACTGGAAACCGCTTGGTGTCTTTTGGAACGGCGAAGTCGGCGCCGCTTATAATACCGAAAACGACAAATCAGCACTGATGGCTGGTATTACCGGCACGGCGCCTTACTTTATTGAGACGGATGCTAGAGCCTATGTTTATACCGACGGTCAAGTCCAGCTTGACCTTGGTGCAGAGTATGAATGGCGCTTAGACCAGCATTGGGTGGTAATCCCAGAAGCTGGGTTAACGGTATTTAGCAAGGATGATACTGACAATAACATTACCAAAGGCTTTAATGAGTTAGAAACTGAGATTCGGCTCACTTATGAGATGCTTAGTCGTCAGCTGTCCCCTTATGTGGGTTTTAGCTACGAGACAGCATTATCAGATACAAGAGACTTACGTCGCCAAAACAACGAAGATGTTGATACCAGTAGCGTCACGGCAGGGGTGAAATTTTGGTTTTGATTTAGACCCGCACTTCAGTCTTAGTCTATCAGTTTTGTAAAGGCGTGCTTACTAACTGCCTTAAGATTAATATAACGCTCATTACTGGCATCTATCCATATAGGTGTCATTTATGGAGATAATCACATGGATATGAATAATAATAAATCGCAAATGAACCCGTATCTGAAGTTTTTTTTGATGATACTTACCTCGACCATCGTCATGTACATCATGATGTACTTTAATACTTATCAATGGGATCACGTTTATTTTAGTGAAACGCGTGCCTATATGGCGCTATATATGGGCGCAATGATGGCAGTCATTATGCTTGCCTTTATGGGTAATATGTACAAAAAAACCAAAGTCAATTTGATGGTTTATGGGCTAAGTGTCGTGCTATTTGCCTTTGGCATATGGGGCGTGCGCTCACAACAAACCGTCGATCAAGTCGACTGGATGCAAGCGATGATACCGCACCACTCTATCGCTATTTTGACCAGTGAGCGCGCCGATATCGATGACCCGCGTGTTCGTCAATTGGCCGATGACATCATCAAAGCGCAAAAGCGCGAAATCGGTGAGATGCAGCAGCTGATAAAAGAGCTAGAGTAGTCGAGCAAAGGCAGCGGGTTTGACCGCTGATGTGTCCATATTCGTACTGACTACAACGTTTGCACACTGAGCTATCGGTGAGGATAAAGTAAAGGGAGTATTGAGCATGAAAACAGCAACCGTCTACCGTATGGTAAAAGCCGATCACGTTTGCCCCTTTGGGCTAAAGGCGCTCGATTTGTTACAGCGTAAAGGCTATGAGATTGAGGACAAACCCTTAACCCGCGATGCTGAGACGCAAGCGGTCAAAGACAAATTCAATGTTACTACCACCCCGCAAATACTTATTAATGGCGAGCGCGTAGGTGGCTATGATGACCTGCAAGCCTACTTTGGTAAAAAGGTTACTCAAAAGGATGGCTTTAGCTACACGCCAGTGATTGCCATATTTGCCACCACCGCACTGGCCAGCATTTCGCTGACTTGGGGCATGATCGGTACGCTATTGACAATACAAACGCTTATCTGGTTTATCGCCTTATCGATGATTGTGCTTGCCATTCAAAAGCTACAAGATTTAGAAAGCTTTACCAATCAGTTTTTGGGCTATGATTTATTGGCACGCAAAGTTGTGCGCTATGCGTATGTTTATCCCTTCGCCGAGGCTTTTGTCGGTATTGCCATGCTAGCAGGTGTGGCATGGCTGAGTATCATAGCGGCTGTCGTTGCGATAGTTATCGGCGGTATCAATGGCGTCTCGGTGTTCAAAGCAGTCTATATAGACAAGCGTGAGCTTAAGTGTGCTTGCGTGGGCGGTAACTCAAATGTACCGCTTGGTTTTGTGTCTTTGACCGAAAACATCATGATGGTCGCTATGGGGGTTTATATGCTGGTTAGGTTTTTATAATCGTGTTTGTAATCGATTGAATTAATAATAAAAATATAAGCGCTAGGTGTGTTTCTTACGATAGTCTGCCGCCTACTAAGCAACAAAAAAGGGTACAAGCGCTGGCATGTACCCTTTTTTTGACAGTGGTGTTTTTGTCGATATTTATACGACAGCTTATGCTTATATACCGATAGGCACTTAGCCAAGCACTTGGATATAAGCGCCCGCGCGTAGCTCTTGGAGCCAGTCTTCTTTTGCTTGCGGCGCTAGGCGTTGATACAGGGCTTGACGTGCCATATTGCGGCGATATTCGTCGCTGACGTCCTGCTGACGCTTGCCTTCGACTTGCAGGATATGCCAGCCAAATTGCGTTTTAAAAGGAGCAGAGTAGTCGCCCACGGTGGTGTTTTTCATCATGGCTTCAAATGGGCCTATCATATCGCCTTCACTAACCCAGTCCAAATCGCCACCACGTCCGGCAGAGCCTGGATCATCTGAGTAGGTCGAGGCCAAGCTTGCAAAGTCAGCGCCACTGCGTAGCTGCTCGTATAAGTCATTGATTTTTTGTTCGGCGAGGGCGTCTGTCTGTAGCTCATCGACTTTGACGAGGATATGACGAGTATGCCACTGCGGTACCAGCATGGTGTCACTGGCTTTTTTGTCAGCCAGTTTAATGATGTCGATACCCTCTGGTGTGATAAGCGGTGCACTGACGGCGCCCACATCGAGTTTGGTAATCTCGCTAGATAGCTCTGTCGGTAGAGATGCTGCTTTATGAAAGCCCATGTCGCCACCTTGGAGCGGGATGGAGTAGCTGCCTTGACTGGCGGCGATGGCCTCTGTGACATCGACATTTGGCGTAAGCAGGCGCGTACGTAGGGCTTGAGCGACTTTTAGCGCTTCTTCGCGCTGCGCCTCGGATAGGCGGCTATAGTCGTCCATATAAGGCACGCGCACATGAATGGTTTGGTATTCACTTTGGTTTAGGCGTTTGGCTTCAGGTGAGGCCAAAAACGCATCAATGTCTTGCTCACTGATGCGTACGCGGCTACTGATTTGGCGCTGCTGCAATGCCTGAATAGCGGCGTCTTCGATCAATTGCGCACGCAGAGCAGCATAGCTACCAGCTTGGGCAGTATCTAGACGCTGCTGCAAGGCGGCGATACTATTTAAGCCTTCAGCCTGTGCGATTTGGCCAAGACGTTGATTGATAGCGGCTTCATCAGGGTTTAGACCGATACGCTGGACCATGGATAATTGCAACTCACGCAAGATAAGGGCGTTTAGTACTTCAGACTGTAGCTGTGCTGAGTTGGCTATCGGTTCGCCCGCGGCTTGGGCGCGCGCCTGAGTTTGCTGGATGGCCTCAACCAATTCGCTTTTTAAGATAGCATTTTCATTGACCAAAGCGATGATACCGTCGGTACTGTTTACTGGTGTTAAACGACTGGTGCTGGTTGGATCAGCCGCTTGGACGCTCGCAGGCTTGACGGTTGCCGCTTGAGCACTCAAAGTGAGCGCAATGCTGGCACCCATAGATAGCAGTACCGCGCGGCTGGTCTGACGTACAGAAAAAAATCTCATGATGCTCCTCATCAATGTCATCGCATCGGATGGTAGTCGGTTAACTCTACCCAATACACTTAATAATCAAATAATAGACAGGGTTGTCCCTAAAAGCCTAAAAATACAGGGTTATAAATATCGGTACCATTGCCCCACAGTATCATTGCTGCGTCACATAGTACCTATCATGTCTTAGTCTTTCCAAGCGTTTTGTACAGGCTCAAAACCTAAGATTTTGTCAGAGAGCAGGCGGGTCAAACGGCTGCTACCACTGCCCAAACCATTTAGTCTAATCTCAGCCATCACCGCTTGGGTTGGCTCGTCCTTTACATTGAGGTCATTATAGTAACGACGACCATAAACTGCAAAACCAAAACAGCAGTCTTCGTAATCGACACCGACTAAAGAGTCGAGCATTTTATCACGGTTATAATCGTATTGACCCTGTGCCAATACTCGCCAATTGTTGTTGATAGGAAAAATGGCGGAGGCGGTAAAGGCAGACAATGGCAGCTGATCGGTGTTTTCGTCACGTTGACGCTTGACAAACCCGACGTTAAACAAACTATTATCCGATGGCTGATAACGCAGCTCAGTGGTCACATAATTTAGGTCATAGTCATTGGTCAAAGCGCCGCTGACATCGACCCAAAAGTTGTTATAAGGCTGCGTACTGGTATTCCACACCATTCCTGAAGACGAAGAGGTAAAGACTGGCTGCTCATTCTCTAAGGTTACGCGTCCATTGTCGATATAAAACTGCTCTGCAATGCTACCATCAAAACGTGTCACACCCGTTGCATCGATGTAACGATAATTTATACCCGGTGTGATGGCGTGCAAATCTTGCAGACGATCGTGACCTAAAAACCAACTGTCAGAAAATAGCTGCTCATAGTTGATAGAGGCGATACGGGTGTTGAAGTTTGGGATGTCGTTTTGATCTTTGTATGGCGAGTAGGTGTACTTTAAGCGCGGGCTGAGCAAACGGTAACCGCCCATGGTCTCATCAAACGCGCCAAATGGTGAGCCTGCTTGATAGAAGTTCAGTCCAGCGTCGATACTGGCCTGCGGTACAAAGACTGACTGGCTCCCATCTTCTTTACTCAGCTGATTGTCTGCCAAGCTGTCTTCGTCATAAGACGTATACAGGTGCTGGAGGCTGAGCTTGGGTTTGACATAGCCCCATGAGCTTTCGATAGGGTAGACGGCGCTGATTTTATTATAAAGACGTGTGCCGCTTTTTTCGTTTTCTGAGCCATCATCGATGGATTTTTTGAAATAAGCGGAGTCATGGCCGCCAGTTATATCAAAATTATTAGCGGTGGGCAGGCGATAGTTTACGCTTAGCTGCGGTAAGCGTGAATACGGTTTGTCCTTATCTTGCAACGCCTCGCCATCACCATTGAACGCATCGAGCGTCTGAAAAGTCTCAACTTTGAGCTCGCCGCTGACATAGTCGTTATAGTAGTTTAGGCGCGCCCGTCTTGGTAAGTTTACCGTACTATCAGATAAGCCAAGCGTATCAAAATCATCGAGATAATCTGAGTCTGACACGTAGCTATATTTGGCATCGCCGCTCAACCGCGGAATGCTCTTAGAAGACCATGCATGATCATAAAAAAAGCTACTGCGATCTTCATCACCATACTCTCGGTCGCTTGGCAAATAAGAGCCATTAAAGATACCTTCGCCGTAGCTTTCGGTCAAATAACGAAACTCACCTGATAGCATAGGATTGCGATCGGTATAGATGTGCGTGTTGAGCGTGGCATCATAGTTGGGCGCTAAGTTAAAATAATAAGGCACATCAACTTCTAAGCCGTTTTCACTACTGACACTGGCGCTGGGTAACAAAAACCCGCTGCTACGCCGACTGTCGATCGGAAAGTTAAAATAAGGCAAGTAAAATACGGGCACATCGGCGACACGAAAAGTCGTGTTATATGCCTCGCCGCGACCGGTGTCGGTATCTAAATCGATACTTTTGGCGTCAAATTGCCATTTGCGATTGGTCGGTGGGCAGGTGCTAAACATCACCTCATCGAGCTCATACTGCGTCTCATTGGGTCTGTTTAGCTGCTTGGCATAGCCGTGAGCCTGTAATTCGATACTGGCAAACGCCACGTCTTTGGCGGTGGACTGGCCTGTTTCGGTGTTGTAATTGAGGCTATCTGCCACCCCGATGAGGCCGCCTTGAGTCGCTTTGTCTGTCAAATTGACTTGGGTTTGGTTTGCCTTGCGCTGCGCGGCTCGCCTGCCAGTTGCCTTGTCCGTAAACATGACTTTGCCTTGCGCTGCCGCCACACCGCTGCCCAAATCCAGCAATACTTTGTCAGCTTCGATATGCTGGGTGCCTTGGTTGATAATGACATTGCCTGATAGCTCAGCATAGTCGACGTTGTCATAATAGCCGTAGTCTGACTCTGAAAATAGCGGCGCTTGCTGGTTTGGTATCTCACTGACATTCGGCGCGGTTTGTCCATTGATGCCGCCTGCTTCATTGACTGCCCGCTGATAATTGGGGTTGCGTTTAGGATAGACCCATTGACCTTCACAGCGCTGGGCACTATCGATTGCCCTAGGCAGCAGCTCTAGATTGCGGCCAACCTTTGAAATGGTTTGTACACTCGGCATGAGCGCCTCTGGTAGCGCGTTTGTTTCATCGTCTGGCAGACTCATGCTGCTATTGATGTTTGGTGCCGCTGTCTCAGTTTCAGGTGTAAGCTCATAAAAATCAGCCAACCGTTTGAGGCTGTCTTGAATACTCTCGTCGCTGTTAGGGGTATCAGTATTGTTATTATCGTTATGGGTATCAGCGCCAGCGTTGTAATGGATACTGTTACTGGTATTAACCTCAGGATTGGCATGGTGAGCCATAGTGGCTGTGGTATCGATATCTAGAGTGCTGGCCACTTGCTCAGGCGTTTGTAGGGAGGTATTGTCGGTATTAATGGTGCCGGTAGGCTCATCAAAAAATGTAACGCCGCCATACTGCGCATCGAGCGTGTCGGGTATCGCAGGGGCTGGCACAAATGCTGGCGGCAAGGCAGAGCCTGAGACGCTACTGTCGTCATTGCTATTGCCGTGGTTATTGATCGCTGTTGCCCCCAGTGACGGGCTTGGCGTACTGTCGCTATCGCTCGATGTATGGGCGTTTTTTGCACGGGCATTGTTTACAGTCGGATTTTTTGCGCTGGGCGTAAGAGCGCTTTGAGGATAACGGATATCTTGGTCAAAAGCATGGTGGGTGTCCTTTGCCGCGCGACTGGCAGCCTGATTTGCTGCTAGATAAGCAGGACGGTGCGCGCTATCCGCAGACAGTGGCTTGGTCGTTTGTGTCTGTGGTTCTGCCTCGCTGAGTGCGGCATTGACCGCAAGGCTCGATAAACCTAACGCGCCAAATAAGATCAAACGAATGCTTTGGTAGAGCGAAGAATATAGCAAGGGCACACCTATGATTGCAGAGCCGGTTAGATTGCGATACGTAATTGAGTGGCCGTATCTTTTAGGTACTGTCATACATCAGCGCCGACAGATTCACCTTATTATGCTAAATGATGTCAACAGTCAGGCGGTTTTACATATAATGACGACTAATCATAGTCAAAAAAAACCAAATCAGCTACACTATTTACCAAAAATTATAAGATGAGCACAGGCTGCTGCATTTATGCTCAGCAGTAGCCATCGTGCCAAACGCGCGCTTATCTACCGATAAGAGCGATGATGACCAAGATAGGCGTCACTATTTTAGCAAGGTTTTGCCAGACTTATCACTACTTTAGTTGTTGACCACCGACATTTACTTTTTTATAACCGATAATACGATTTTAGAGAGCCCTATGACCCAGCCGCTACCCAACAGCCGCCAGCAGCAATTGCACGACTGGCTACAAGCAGTCTTTACAGAGCAGACCTTTGATTTACAGAGTCTGCCAGGGGATGCCAGCGCGCGTCAGTATCATCGCCTGCAGCTGACAACAGCGCCCCAGTCGCAAGCGGCACGTTATATTGTCATGGATTCGGCTGATGAACAAGACGCCATGCGTCAGTTTATCAATGTCGCCAAATTGATGGCTCCTGTGATCAATGTGCCAACGCTGATCGCGCAAGATGTGGCAAAAGGCTTTTTGGTGTTACAAGATTTTGGTACGGTAGAGTTTGCTCATTTACTAGTTAAAGCCACACCCGAGCAAGTCGATCGCCATTATCAGCTGGCCATGCAGACGTTGGTCGCATTACAAACACTCTCTGTTGAACAAGCAAAATCTGAGCATCAGCTGCCTGATTATGACAGTGCACTGCTAGACCGAGAGATGGATTTGTTTAGTGAATGGTTTATGCCATATATCGGCGTGGCAGTTGATCCAAAGCTGTGGCGGGCGCTAAAAGCGGTATTGATACAAGAGATTTTGCAGCAGCCAGCAGTCGTCGTCCATCGTGATTATCACAGCCGCAACTTGATGCAAGATCAAGCCGATCACTCACGCTTGGGGGTGATTGATTTTCAAGATGCGGTGATTGGCGCTTATACTTATGATTTGGTATCGCTGCTGCGTGATGCTTATGTGGAGTGGTCTGAGCCGCAGATATCTGCATGGACGCGTGATTTTTGGCAATTACAAAAGCAAGCAGGCTTGAGCACAGCTGCCGATATCGCGCAGTTTGAAAACGATATGAATGTCATGGGTGTCCAGCGCCATCTAAAGGTGCTGGGAATCTTTGTCCGCCTATCGCAGCGCGATGGCAAAGATCGCTATTTGGCCGATATTCCGAAAGTGATGCGCGATTTTATGGTTGAGCTAGAATGGCTGGAGGCGCATGGCAGCCTGCAGATGCAGCAAGCGGTGACACCTTTCAATGACTATCTAAGAGAGCACATATTGCCAGCGTATCAGCGTCAGTTTGTGCAGCAGTATATTTAGGCCATTTTTAGCCCATTTAAATAACTACCGAGTGAATTGAAGGCACGCCCTAGGCAGTATTTAGCAGTATTTAAAAAGCAATAACAAAAACAAAAACACGGAGCGCACATGTCTGAGACCAACCAAGCAACGATTACCCAAGCAATGATTTTGGCAGCTGGCAAGGGTACGCGTCTGCGGCCGCTGACCTTAGAGACTCCCAAGCCTTTGATAGAGGTGGGCGGTCAGCCGCTGATCGTCTGGCATATCAAGGCACTACGAGCGGCTGGTATTACCGACATCACTATCAACGCCTCATGGCTCGCCGATACCCTGATAGAGAGGTTGGGTGACGGGGCGCAATATGGCGTGACCCTGCATTGGTCGGTCGAAAGCGATGAGCCACTGGAGACGGCAGGAGGGATATTTCAGGCGCTGCAGGCAGCCAAGCTACGAGATGAGCCGTTTATTTTAGTCAACTCGGATGTGTGGACGACTTATGATTTTTCGCAATTGATTGATTATAAGCTGGGGGCGGACCAGCGCGCGCATCTATTGCTGATTGACAATCCAGAGCACAATAGTGGCGGGGATTTTGCCATTAACAATGGTCTTGCCAGCGAGCAGCCGATTGATAATGCAGATAAATATACCTTTGCTGGTATCAGCGTGATGTCGCCAAGACTGGTCGATGGGTTGGCCTCAGGTCAGCCAGCGGCACTGGCGCCGCTGCTCAAGCAGGCGATGATGAAGTTTCAAACCACCGCCGAGGTGATAGCAGATAACTGGATAGACGTTGGCACACCTGAACGTTTGGCGCAAGTCAATGAGTTTATCGATGATAAAGGAGCCGCCAGTCATCAAGGCGCTTAGTGCTCACTGTCTATAGGACAATAAAAAAGCAGCGACCATTTGTGGCGCTGCTTTTTCGTTTGCTAAGGCATGATAAGCCATAAAAGAGTGGGCGACCCAACGCTAGGCGGCCATGAGCTAGACACCCATAGCCAGCTTGATCAATTGGGCAATGGTAAAAATCACCAAAAAACCCGCGATATATAGACCAATAAACCATGCCCATTGTGACTGCTTTTTACTGAGCTTTTTCATATTCGTCTCCTATCTTTTTATAGATACGCCATACGGGCGGGCGTAGTGACCGCCACCTTTTGCGGTGGCCTGTCACTTTTTAGCTGTCATTTCTCTGATGCTACTTGTTTCTGATTTAGCACATACAATACGCCTAGTACATATGCTCATGATCTGTCTTGCCCTTAAAAGTATAGTAGGCAAAAGCGGTATAACTTAAGATAATCGGTAGCATGATAGCGGCCCCAATCAGCATAAAGGATAGCGAGGTGTCCGCTGCTGCTGCTTCATAAATCGTCATTTCATACGGGACGATATAAGGGAAAACGGCAAAACAGACCCCGATATAACCCATCAAAAATAACGCCACCGTCAAGAGAAATGGGCGATATTCACGCTCCGTCTTTAGGTCTTTACGCATCAAAAAGGCCAAGAGCAGCACGATAATCGGCATGGGTGCCAAATATAGCAAGCCTGGGAAGCTAAACCAGCCCTCAAGCGCCTTGATATCAGAAAAGTACATAAAGCCTGTGACGACGACCATTGCGATGATCAGTGCCAATAGCATCCAGCCTGAAACCTTGCGTGCCCATACTTGTAAAGTATGCTCGGTTTTGATAATGAGCCACGTAGAGCCAAGGAGCGCATAGCCGATAATCATGGCAATGCCGCAAATGATAGAAAAAGGCGTGAACCAATCAAAAGGTCCGCCTGTATAGAGACGATTGCTTGCCTCAATCCCTTGTATCAACGCGCCCAACATCAGCCCTTGGCAAAAAGTCGCCACCACGGAGCCGATAAAGAAAAAACTGTCCCATACGTGACGACGTGAGGAGGCTTTAAAACGAAACTCAAACGCCACGCCGCGCATGATCAGGCCAAACAGCATAAAGATGACCGGCAGATATAAGCCTGTCATGATAATGCCATAAGCGACTGGGAAAGCTGCGAATAAACCGCCACCGCCCAGTACCAGCCACGTCTCGTTGCCATCCCAAAAAGGCGCGATAGAGTTCATCATGCGGCTACGGTTTTTGTCTGAGCCTGCAAAAGGAAATAAAATCCCGCAGCCCAAATCAAAACCATCAAGCAACACATAAATAAAGACAGATAAGGCAATCAAGCCGCCCCAGATCAAAGGTAAGTCTAATACATCACCGTAGTTAAACATTAGCGTAACCCTCCATCATCGACATCATCAGCAGGTGTATCGATATTTTCTTTTGTACTTTGATCAGGACTGCTATCACCGCTTAGTGTCCGTCCTTGACTCTCTGTGACTGAGTGCTCATAGAAGTTGTCCTCAGCGGGATCTTCAAACGGTTTTGGCCCCTGAGCGATCAGTCGCAAGATATAAAAACTCCCTGCGCCAAAGACAAACACATAAAGCACAATAAAACCAATCAGTGTCGTGGCGACTTGCTGAGCGGCGAGGGGTGACATACTCTCGGCCGTACGTATCACGCCATATACCGTCCATGGCTGACGTCCTGTTTCGGTGACAAACCAACCAGCCAGCAATGCGATAAAACCAAGCGGCGTCATCATCATCCACGCACGGTGAAACCAGACACTTTGTGGGTCATACTGTTGTTTTTTAAAGTATTTATACAGACTAAATAAGCCGACCAACACCATGAGCATACCAATACCGACCATAATACGAAACGCCCAAAATACAATAGCCACAGGGGGCTGATCTTCAGGTGCCCAGTTTTTGAGACCCTTAACCTCACCATCAAACGAATGGGTGAGAATCAAGCCTGAAACATAAGGAATGGCTACCTCGTACTTATTGGTTTGGTTTTCTTGATCAGGCAACGCAAACAAGCGCAGAGCCGCGCCGCGCTCATCTTCCCAGATACCTTCCATAGCAGCGATTTTGGCTGGCTGATGCTCTAAGGTGTTAAGACCGTGCTCATCACCAATCAACACCTGTGCTGGCGCGACAAATATCGCCATAATCATCGCCATACCTAACATGACACGGCCATGCTGACGGTGCTCTTTGTGCTTTTTAGATTGCAGATAGTAAGCACCGATACCGCCAACGACGAAGGCGGTGGTCAAAAACGCCGCCGTCATCATATGGGCATAACGGTAAGGAAAGGAGGGGTTAAAGATAATCTCAAACCAGTTGGTAGGATATAAGATGCCATCCGCGCCCAGCATAAAGCCCTGCGGCGTCTGCATAAAGCTGTTGGCAGACAAAATCCAAAATCCTGAAATTAGCGTACCGATGGCAACGATGGCTGTCGAAGCAAAGTGCATCCGCTTACTCACGCGGCCCCAGCCAAACAGCATAATCCCCAAAAAGGACGCCTCTAAGAAAAACGCAGTCAATACCTCATAGGCAAGTAGAGGGCCTAAAACGTTACCGGCTTTGTCCGAAAACACCGCCCAGTTGGTACCGAACTGGTAGGACATCACCACGCCCGAGACCACCCCCATACCAAAGACCACGGCAAATATTTTGACCCAATGCTTATAGACTTCAGCATAAATAGGCTCGCCGGTCTTTAACCAACGGAACTCAAGCACCGTCAGCCAGCTGGCCAGACCAATAGAAAAGGCGGGAAAAACAATATGAAATGAGATAACAAAAGCGAATTGGATACGCGCAAGCATCAGCGCATCGAGCTGGTCAATCATAAACGTAGCGAACATAAACGGTTACCCTTATCTGTTAGCTGAATAGCGCAGGCTTCCCTCAAACGCTCAAATAACAGTCTGCATACTGTCTTTATTTATATATAGGCAATAGGCAGATTGTGTTTCAGTATGGATTAGCGCGCGACCTAAATGATACATGGTGGCTAAGCTAACGACTGTTTAGCTGAATTAAGTAATTTATATCCTTATAAATTAATACATGACTGTTATGTGCTGTCAATATATTATGCGCCTCCCTCGGTACACACGCAAGCGATGCAGCACCCTGACGACCTACCTAGTAGTCACGAATATTTGGGGTAAAAAAACAGATAGATTCTTTAAAAACAACAATAAAAACAATGATTTATTTAAAAAAATCTGCGCTGCTATCAGGGCGGCTATCATGCCTATCTGTCACCGAGTGGGGTACAAATAAGCAACATGTTATCAGTTTGTAGCGTTTCTACTTTTCCTTACAGTCAGCTGCTCATTATCTGCGGCAACGGCTTGAGTATTATTCTTGTAATTGCTTGTGCAAGATCCGCCGTAGCGTCAAGATGGTCTGGGGGTTGCTCTGAATGCTATGACCCCCATTTATAATGGTCTCAGAAGCTGCACCGTCTAAGTGCGCACTGGTATAAGGCACGATGCCGTCTGATAGACGTTCAGTCAACGCTTGGCTGATGTTTTCATCGACGGTGACTGCGGCCACCAGCGGCTGTGTCGATGCTTTATTGTTAGCAGTATTGGCGGTGTCAGTAGCGCTAGTGCTGGTAGCGTGACTGTCTTTTTCTTCTTTTATGGCTTGTGACAAGTCGATTTTGGCATTGCCTGGCTGCATCTGTGCCAGCCCTTTGGTGATATCTGAATCGTTATTGGCGATGATGGAGTGATAAGTAATACGGTCATTGATGGAGATATCTCGGGTCAATTGAATAAATGAGGATTTGTCACTCAATTGGCTGGCACCGTTTTGTAGGTATAAAGCGCCAAGTGGGTTTTGTGCCAAGTCGCCTTGGGTGGCAATGGTCGCCAGATTGTCTGTGACTGTCTTGACCAGCCCAACGGGCAGATACACAATGCGGCGCAGCGCACGGGTAAACCAGCGGTCTGCATAATCGGTGCCGCGAAACGGCGCTGATAAAAACACCGCTGTATCCACTTGCGGTAAGGTTGTGAGCTCAAAGCGCTCTTTGAGCTCGGTCTCACCAAACGAGGCTTTAAGAGCATCGCGAATTTGCCGCTTTTCGCTATTAGAGAGCAGGTTTTGATCGTCTAAGCTGTCTAAGTCCTCGACCAGATTGTCGTCTGATAGCATCATACGGGCGATGACAGCGCCCATGCTGTGGCTGATAATCACGCTGTTTTTGCTGGCGCGGTTCTGCCCTTGCGGGTCGGTTTGGGCATAAGTGCTATTGATTAGGCGCTGGATTTGATAGCGGTTTTCTAAAATCGGTAGATTGGTGGGATAAAATATCTGCCAGACTTGATAGTTATCGCGCAGCTTATCATCGTTTAATATATCGTTGGTCAAGTTGACCCATGTTGCAGGACTAGAGGCGAGGCCGTGCAGCATAATCAGCACGCGCTTATCAGGGTCATAGGGCTCGAGCATAAACAGCTTGGGCAGTCGGGCATCAGGCTGGCGAGTGATGAGATTAAGATAACCGACACCGTCCAGCTGGTTTTCTGCCAACCAAAGACCATAGCCTGCCGAAAAATTGGCCGCGATGGGGTAGTTATCACCCAAGATATTGACATGCTCTGTTTGATACGGGTTATAGAGGTGGATATCGAGCGTGCGGCTGCTCAGCGCGTCTAAAACGCTATCGCCACTAGGCTTAATAAGACCAGTCAATAACAAATGGCCTGTAGGATAGATACGCGAGCTTGGGTCGCTCTCATTCTCATTGACGCTGTCGCTGTTTTGCTCATAGGACAAGCGCCCCGCCAACGACGACGCCAATAGTTGCCGAATCGTTGTGGTATAACGATCATCTAACGATGCCACTAGGCTGATGCCCAGCCCCGGACGTTTGCTGATAGAGTTTAGGCCAGAGAGGCGCAGCTCGTAAGTGGAGACTAGGTCAGCAAGTGCTGAGGCTTGCTTGTGCGCATTTTGTAAGTAGCTGTTTTCGTTTGGCAGATAGACGCCAAGCTGATAGTCATCAACGGCTATTTTCATCACTTTGACTTGGTCAGTGGGTTTGCCTGTGAGCGGTGATAAATTGGCGATGGCTGCTTGCTCGCTGCTATCACGCTTGCTTGAGGTGATGGGGAGGTATTCTATCTGTGCCTCGCCCATCAGTTTGTCCGTGCCATCAGCGGACTTGTACAGCTGAGTGATGATATCGTTGCTGGCCGCGTTATATATGTCTTGGGTCTGAATATCCGTATCATTGGGAATACGGTTTTGTTGCTGCGACTGTCCGCTGGCCTTATCCGCTCCCTCAAAATCGTGTACGAGCGCATCATAAAACAAATAGGTGTAGCTCGATTTTACCGCATCAAATAGCCGCTCTTGATAGTCATTGAGACAGCGACTGGTGTTTTGTTGCTGGGCTTTGGCGTCTTCTGCATTTAGCGGCGCATTGGCATAGTAGGGATCAAGCGGCGGACGAGACAAGGCGTCGCGGCAGGCTTGCGAGCGTGCCAGCTGACGGGCTTTGGCATAGTGTAGCTCGGCAAAAATCGCTAAAGCAGGGCGGTAGTGTTTATTTAGTATGCTATCGGTCAGCTGCGTCAAACACAGATCAAACTGCTGCATACAGGCTTGCTCGTTTAGCCCTGCAGATAGCAGCGCTGAGGCGGTGTCGCTACTCAGTTTTTTGTCAGTGACGATATTGCCGCGCTGGTCGGCGATGGTTTTTGCGGAGGTTTGTTTGTTGACAGACACCGTGCTGCAGGCAGGCAGTAGCGCTACTGCGACAAGCAAAACTGCTAGGGTCATTGACCGCGTTTTTTGATTGGTGTGCATCATCGGTTTGATAAGGCTAAGCGGCGTCATAAGTCAATCCCAAAAACGAGTATCAAAAAGGCGAAGGAGTGCCGGCAGGCGTGCAGATAAGTGTAGCGTAACTTTTGCGATTAGACTATTTATTATCCAGCAAAAAAACGCCTTCATTTTTAGTGAGAAAATGAAGGCGCTATAAGGGCTATCGGTCAAACAGGCTGATGTACAGTAGATTAGACGCTTGGTTTGACATTGATGTCAGGGGCAGGGATGTCCCAGATATAAAACTTACCTTCTTCGATAAGTTTGATTTGCTGAGGAATAATGTCGTTGTCGGGGTTCTGACTTTCGAGGCGACGCAGACGCTCCAAGGCTTTGTCACGGCGATCGCTAAGAAGGTCTGATTGTGCCAAGCTTTGCTCTGCTTCGGTGTAGCCCAACGAGACGGCACGGTCTAAGTACTTTTGACCTTCTTTAAACCCGCCACCTTCTGAGAGCATCATGCCATACAAGAAGTTGGCTTCGCCACTGTCTGGCTGAATTTTGATGGCGCGATCCACATACTGCCCACCGCGGATGGTATAGTCCGAGCCCAAGTCTAGGTTGCGGCCCATGCCATTGAGCTTCGCTGCTCGAATCAGTACATCATAAGACGCGTTCGGCGCTTTGGCATAAGGCTCAATCCACTCTGCCAACACCTTGATTTTTTCGCGGGTGTAGTGACGCTGTGAGCGGTTAGGGAAGTTGGGTGGGTAATGACGAGCGTTGGGTGAGACATCTTTGATAAAGTCATCGAGTAGGCTGACATCAAGCTTGTCATTATTATCGCCCGTCTGCTGCGGAATCAGTACCGTTGGTACAAAGCTGATATCAGACAGTTGTACTTGCGGAGTGGGGATGTTGGTCAGCTGACCACTACGAAGGTCGATGCCAGTGGCATTCATCGGACCTGGATCGTAGACACGTGTGGTACCAGTGAATTCAGGCGTCGCTGGTGGCCTGACGTCTTGTGGCTGCAACGTACTCATCGGCGGGCGGTTTTGTACGGTGGGTGGCTGCGGTGCGGTGACGGTTTGCGGCGCGGCAGCTTGAGGGGCTGGTGCATTGTTTGTGCTAGCCGCGTTATCCGCCTTTGGCTGAGCCAGACGAATGATACGTTTGCTTGAGTCGATGGGGCTCGGTACAGAGGCGGCGTTAGTGGCATCAGTCGCGCTGCTAGCAGCTTGTGCTTCGGCTGCATGAGCAGGCGCAGAGAGCATCATGGCGCAAGCGGCAGCAACGGCTGTCAGAGTTGCCAGCGCTGGCGCTTTGGGAGATACGCTGGTCGATAACGTAGTGGTTTTCATAAAAATAGATACCTTATTAGTAAGTCAATATTAGTAAGTTAGTGTTTATTAGTATTCATAGGTCGGTTGTTGTATGATTTTATAATGTAGCTGATGAGCAGTATTTACTCATCTGAAGATACCAGATACCAGATACCAGATATCTGAGACATCTCAGGGCAAAATCGTACAAATTTTTCATACCCTAGCAAATTAAACTGAGCGCTATCAGTAGTAGGATTGTTAATACGATAGCTTTTATAAGTGGTAAGCGGTGGCCTTCATACGGTTGGCCATCCAGCGCATCGTCTGGCGTACAGCGGGTGACAGCGCCGCACCCCCATTTGCGAGCGCCAGCTCACGGTGATGCAGCTCTTCGATATCCATTTGTGCCAATATCTCTTTTGAGCGCTGGTCTTGCTCTGGTAGCTGGGTGATATGATCTTGTAAATGCTCGCTGACTTGCGCTTCTGTCTCAGCGACAAACCCCAAGCTAAACTCATTGGAGATAGCACCTGCCACCGCACCCAGACCAAAAGACATGCCGTACCACAGCGGCGTAAAAATACTGGCATGGCTACCCAGCTCGTCTAGCCGAGTCTCACACCATACCAGATGGTCGACTTCTTCTTCGGCAGACTGCTGCATGGCTTGTTTGACGCCGTCGTCTTTTGCGCTAAAGGCTTGACCATGATACAGGCCTTGCGCGCATACTTCGCCTGTGTGATTGATGCGCATCAGCCCTGCGACATGACGCGCCTCGGTGATGCTCAGCTCAGGAATCTCATCACTACTCACCGGTAAGGGGCGCGTGCTAGGATTTGAATGTGGGACGACAGCTCGTAACGCCTTATCGACCCCAACTAACAACTGGTCGACTTTGGACAAAGGACGCGGGGCCATAATTCACTCCTCATGACTTATAATCAAAAACAACAAACATTACTATAGCAAACAATCCAAAATATCAGCACCACTATTTATTATGCACGTGCCTACATATCGTCTGCGAAATGTATTATAAAACGCTCGTATCATGGGTTTGGATGACCGCCGCTTTGATATGTTTATGCAGCTTGATGTACAAAAACACGCCAAAGGCGATATTTAGCAGGCCTGTCACCAAAAACAACTGCGGTAGCGTCAAACTCAAGGCGTTTAAAATAACAATCGAAAAAATCGCTGAGGTGACCATAAATATCGCATTAAAGATATTGTTGGCACCCACGATACGAGCACGATGGCTTTTTGGCGCATATGCCTGCATCGACGCATACAGTGGCACGATGTACAAGCCGCCACTAAAACCCAAAAAGAATAAGTCGGCAAAGACGCGCCACGTGCCACTCATCCCAACCAGCTCACCGATACCCAGCAGTGTGCCATCAGCGACAGCCATATTTAGGCTAGATAAGGACCAATATAAATCGACAGCAAAAATACTCAAACCTGCGATACCAAACGGCAGTAGCCGCAAGCTGACTTGGTTTTTGGTCAGTGATTTACATAGTAGCGAACCGATCGATACGCCAACTGAAAACAGCGTTAATAAAAAAATCACCACCGACTCATCGCCGTGCAAGATGACCTTGCTAAACTCTGGCGTCTGCGTCAAAAACGTCGCGCCATAAAACCAAAACCAGCTGTTGCCAAGAATGACAAAAAACAAAAACGGCAAGGAGTATAGATAGCGTACTGTACTCAAACTGGTGGTGAAGATATTCCAGTTGATTGTCAGCGCCGGCTGCATTGCAGGCATCAGCGGGATATAGCGCGCGGCCAAATAGCCGAGCATAGCCACTAGCAGCACCGTCGCACTGATCCAATAAAGCGATGCGGAGAGCTGCGTCAATACCCCAGCGACTATCATCCCCAGTAAAATCGCCAGTGAAGTGCCCATCTGAAACAAGCCATTAGCGCCGACCAGCTCATTTTCTTTCATCGCTTGTGGTAGATAAGCGTACTTGATCGGTCCAAAAAACGTCGAATGCGTGCCCATCAAAAACAGCGCCACAAACAGCAAGCCATACCATTCAAAGACAAAGCCCACGGCTGCCACCGCCATAATCACCAGCTCAAGCAATTTAATAAACTGCGTCAGCTTGGACTTTTCAAACTTATCAGCGATTTGACCTGCCAATGCTGAAAATAAAAAATAAGGCAAAATAAACAGCATGGCGGCCAAGTTGTTTAAGATACTGACTTCCATACCCAGCTGGCTTGCCGCCGTATACGTCAGTACCAATATCAGCGCTTGCTTAAAAATATTGTCATTAAAGGCGCCCAAAAACTGCGTAAAAAACATGGCGCTAAAACGGCGATGCTTAAATAATTGAAACTGATTTGCCATGAAAATTCCTACCGATGGGTCGCGGTTGGTGAGTAAAAAACCGTCAAATAAAACAGTCGGGTGACTGTGATTGTTACTAATATCAATAACTTATAAAAATATAGTATAGGGCTTGTAGCCATTAAGCCGTATAATAGCAAGGCTTTGCCAAAAATACATGCGTACAACGCTATGATTTCATAATTATCTAAGTTATGATTTGTAAATTTATATGGCTATATTGCCAAATATAGTGATAATTCAGACCACTGCGATAAGTTTATTCACCGGTAATGCTGAACAATGGCCGTCGTTGTTGATACGGTACCGCGTGAGCTGATAGGAATCAATCATGAAGCACCAGCCATCAACTCTAACGCACAACGTATCGCTGACGCCGCAGGATACCTGTGGTCATAGTGCGATTGCCCGTAGTATTATCCGCTCTGATAACAGCGCTCGACCTCACGCCGTGTGCGCGCACGTTACGCGCTCAGCATTATTTACCGCGCTGACGACCAGCTTGGTGGGTTTTGGGGTAGCGCCTACGGTATGGGCTGATGCGCCGCCTACGGTCATGGTCAAAGCTCCTGCCACTCAGTCTGCTAATAGTCGTTCAAGCGCTAGCTCAGCGCCGCGTGAGCCGTTAGAGGACGGCTCGCAAGTAGATGCTGCACTAGACGCGCTACGCCTAAAAAAAGCGGTGGAGCAAGGTATTATCGATCAATCTGTGCTCGATGAGTATAGTGAGCAAAGTCTAGGCCTCAAAAAGTCAGACGTTAAAAAATCAAACACTGAAACATCAAATGTTGTAAATAGTAACTCTTCAATTAACGACCCTTCAAACCGAGCGAATAACCAGACGAATAACACAAATGGCGCTGACCGTCATCAAATAAATCAGGCCAGCATGATAGATGGTGTCGACAACGATGCGCTGAATAACAGTTCACTTAATGACAATTCACCTAACGACAATTCACCTAACGACAATGCCCTAAACAATGATGCGCTGGCTAGTGATATGTCTAATACAGGCGCGAACGACAATCTGTTGCAGCAGGCCGCTGAGGTACAGCAGCAGGGTTATCAGATGATGACGCCTGCGCAGATAGAGCGTGAGCTGGCAGCTATTAATCGTCAAAATAATGACATGCTAGAGAGTAATAGCACGGTGACTGGCAATAGCA
The DNA here is from genome assembly GCF_017498075.1 of Psychrobacter halodurans. Lineage (NCBI taxonomy): Bacteria > Pseudomonadati > Pseudomonadota > Gammaproteobacteria > Moraxellales > Moraxellaceae > Psychrobacter > Psychrobacter halodurans. The sequence continues at coordinate 284,916 of NZ_JAGBKN010000001.1, read as the reverse complement.
ATGTCAGTACTCTTGACGGTGCTGGCCGCTATGACAGAGACTTTGACGCTCCGATTGCCAGTTTGGACGATACCACTCCGCCCGTGGGTTTGGATGTGGCGCTGGATGCCACCAATTTGCCAGTCCCAAGTAACTTGGAGACGCTGGGTAAAAATGAGAAAGATGAGCGCGCGGCAACACAAGCGCAGACAGACGAAGTGATGTCGCGTCCGATCGATGTTAGTGATTCGGTCAGCAGTGGCCGCACTAATGAAGCGACTGATAGCGAGATTGTGGCCAATACCAGCGCCGCTAATGGAGAAAGTGCCGCAGCACAAAACATCAATCCTGATGACTATTTGCCAGATTATCAAACCGATACGCAGGCAGTCAGCCAAAGTATCGAGCAAGCTGATGAAAAAAGACCGCTAGCCCGTAATAACAATGGTAATATCATCAAGCGCCTTTATAATCGCCTGTTTAATGGGGGGGTGAGGGCGTTGCCGCATGTCGACACCACTGTCTATCTGCAGCAGGCAGCGGGTACAGACGATGGCAAACCAAAGCTCAAAAAAGCCGATGACGATACCCAACCGATAAAAAACATCAAAGCGGCGCTGGATGATACGACGGTTCAGTCAGTCGTTGACTTTACCGCAGCTTTGCCTCGCCTGCGTCAGACGGCATTAGATGCGGCAAAAGCGGTGGGGTATTATGATGTGACTTTGCGCTTGCGTCAGCCTAACAGAGATAGGATTGATGTCATCATCGAAAATCTGGGAGAGCCTGTGCGTGTGGATAGCCGCATCGTCGAGATTCGCGGTGAAGGCGGTGAGCAGCCGGAATTTGCTGCGCTCGAAACGGACTTGCCACCACAAGAGGGCGATATCTTTAACCACCGCGTCTACAAAAACAGCAAAGCAGCTTTGGAGTCGTTGAGTAACACTTATGGTTATTTTGATGAGTATTGGCTAAACAAATCGGTTGATATCATCTTGCCAGACAACACCGCCGACGTCGCTTTGGTTTATAACACAGGCGATCGTTACGAGTTTGATGACGTGGTGTTTTTTACTTATGATGAAGCGACCAACACCCTGACACGAGACCCTGACAAGCTGCCAGTTGAGATGTCATTGTTACAGCAGCTCATCGGCTTTGAGCCGGGCGACAAGTTTTATCGGCCAGCGGTGACCAAGTTTAGTAATGATTTGTCGGCGACCCGTTATTTTAACACCGTCAACGTAGAGTCCATCTTGCCACCTGATGAGAGCAGTGAGGCGAGCACTTTGGCTTTTGACAATGCGCCTACTGCTAATGGCGATGAGGTGTTGGACAATGATGTCAATAATGGTGCAATCAATAATGCCGCCACGGCAGCCAGCACAGCCAGTAATGACGGGCGTATGAGTGCAGAAAGCAGCGGTGTCGCAAGCGAAAGCTCGGCCAGTAATAGCGGCGCGACGGTCGACCCTGCCGATATCGCGGCCATCGAGTTTGAGGCAGACGAAGCCACGCTGGATAAACTACAAGCCATTAAACAAAAAGCTGAGCGTTTAAGCCGCTTGCCAAACGATCGCGTACTTGATGAAAAAGACCAAGAGGCGGACAGCATCTTGGGTAAAATCAGTGACTCCATCAGTAATGTGGCGCAAAAGATATTTCCAGATGAAAAAAACTTACTGGCCGACGAAAACTTTGTGCCGCCCACGCTGGCAGGACGTAAAACCCCGCAAGACGTGGCTGAAAGCAAAAAAGTACCGCTGTATGTTTTTGTGTCCTCCAACAAGCCGCGTGATGCGCAAGTCGGTCTAGGTTATGGGACAGATACAGGTGTCAGGGCCACTGCCAAAATAGATTATAATTTGCTCAATCGTCAAGGCTATCAAGCAGGGGTAGAGACTGAAGTTTCGAGAATCACGAAAAATGTCGCCGTCTATGGCAGCAGGCCTTGGAAACATCCGCTCAATGATAAGTTAGATGGGCGTCTGACTTATGAAGAAGAGGTCATTGATCAAGGCGAAGGTAACTTTGATTTGTCCACCAAAACGCTAAAAGCGGCCATTGCCCGTAACATCCGCCGTGACAGTGGCTGGAACCGCAGCTACTCTATGCGTTATCGCTTAGATGAGCTAGAGACGGGCGTAGATGAGACAGAGCTTGATGACCTGCCCATTCGCTTTACGTCTTCTAAGCCCAAGCAGCAAGCATTACTGTTTGGCTATGGCATGAACAAAACCGACGTGGACAGTACGACCAACCCGACGCGCGGTATCCGCCAGTATTACTCGCTCGAAGCTGGGACTGACAAAGCGCTGAGCGACACCGATTTGGCCATCGTTCGCGCTGGTGTCAGTGGTATTTATAGTTTTGGTGATGATAAAAAACATCAAGTATTAGGCAGTCTCAATACAGGCTATATTTGGGCAGATGATTTTTATGATGTGCCTTATAAGCTGCGTTTTTTTGCAGGCGGCGACCAAAGCATTCGCGGCTACGACTATGAGAGTTTATCCCCGCTAGATAAAGGCTACTTGACAGGCGGGCAGGTGCTGGCAGTCGGTAGCGCTGAGTATAACTATGAGTTTAGACCAGGGTTTCGCGGTGCTTTCTTTACGGATGTGGGCAATGCCTACGACAAAGACTTTGAGACAGATACCAAGGTCGGCGTCGGTGTCGGTATCCGCTGGGCTTCCCCTGTCGGTGTGGTACGGGTGGATGTCGCCGCGGGTGTGACAGAGGAGAGTATTCCGGTTAGACTGCACTTCTTTATTGGTTCGCCCTTATAGCTTTATTGTCATTTTTCGTATTTATCGCGCCGATTGCTGGTCATCATTCTTTAACGTAGTTGAGTGTCATGCTGACAAAAAACACCCCGCCCAATAACGCACCAGATGAAGATCCAGCACAGCGCGATGCTCGTGCTGTCAGGCGTTGGTATCCACTGTCTTTTTTGCTCAAACTGCTGGTGCTCATCACCATCGTCTTGGCGATTATGTTTGTGGCGTTTTTTTATGCTGCAGGTACCGAGTCGGGCACGAAGTTTATTTTAGAAAAAGTCAGCGCTGAGACAGGCATTGATTTTAAATATGGCCGTGGCAATCTGCGCGATGGTATTTGGGTTAGCGATATCGATATCAACGCGACTGACGACCTTGAGGTTTTGGTCGATAAGGCGTATGTCAAAATAGGCTGGCGTGCGGTGTTTGCCAAAGAAGTGCATCTGCGCGATGCAGACATTCATACCATTGAGATCATCAATAACCAGCCGCCAACGGGCGAGCCATTTGATTATAAAACCCTGCAACTACCAGTGAACCTGCGTTTTGATCAGGCCAAAATAAAAAACATTATTTATAAACAAGTGACCAAAGAGCCTATCGTGGTGCATGATATCGCCGCCCGTGATTTGACATGGGTTGGTACTCAGGTCACCGTGGGTCGTGGCGACTTGCAGTATGCTGATATCGTCAACGTCAGTGCATTGCAAGGTGAGATTGAGCTGCAGGGTGATTACCCGCTAGATTTGAGCGCTATCGTAGAGGTCAGCGCGCTAGAAAAAGCCTATGTTGATCCGCTCGATGTCACGGCCACAGGTACGCTAAAACGCACCGTTGGTAAAGTGCGTAGCCGCTATAACGACAGCGATGTCAGCGGTAGTTTTGTCGCTCAAGGTTTAGATGACGGCTCGCCATTTCAGGCAAAGCTGCAATGGGATGATATTCTGATTCCGTATGCTGAGAGCCAAAACATCCGTCTACAAAGCGGTACAGCGACAGCCACAGGCGTCATCTCCGAGATACGCCTGCGCATCAATACCGAGCTGACCGCCAAAGACATCCCATCAGGACATTATCAAGGCCGCGGTATCATTGCCAATAGTCAGCTGCGCGTCGATCGCTTAGATGCTCAAGTACCCGCGGGTCATCTTGTATTACAAGGCATCTTGGACTGGCAAGACAGCTTTGATGCCAAAGTGCGCGCCACTGGCAGTAACTTTGATATTCGCCGTGCCATTCCAGATGACTACGCCGACTTTAAAGCATATGCACCGCAAAAACTAAATGGCAGACTGTCAGTCCATTATCAGCAGCAAGACAGTAATGGTAATCTACAGATAGATGCTGATTTGCGCCAGCGTGATGGCGAGCACGTCAACGCCAATATCGCTCGTGGCAAAGCATCGGCCAAATCCACACAAGCCGCGCCTTGGTATATCGATGCCAATTGGCAAAACCTTATCCGCCGTGATGTACCAAGCATCGGCAATATCGACAGCCCACGTGGGCAAGCAGACGTCATCATCCGCGGCTCGCGTCTGTCGGTCGATGCCAATGCCACCATCACTGAGCTAAACGCTGCCCCTAAAGGTAACTATGATGTACGCGTGCGTAAAGTCGGCGACGTCATTGATATCAATCGCCTCAACTACAATGGTGTGGTGGGCGATTTGTCTGGTACCGGCCAGATCCAATTGGCGCGCAAAAACCGTCCGCTGACATGGCAGATAGATGCACGTACCAAAGGCTTGCTACCAAAAGCGTATCGTAGCGACTTGCCGCTAGAGCGCCTGACTGGCAGTATCAGCGCGCGCGGTCGTTTGCTCAATATCAATAAGGGCGGCGCGCGCGGCCAGCGTCATATCGTCACCCTAAACAATACTGACTTACAAGCAGCGCTCGATGCCACACAAGACGGCCGTCGTATTGGGCTGACAGGCACAGGCGATGCCAGTGTCGATATCGTCGGAGGTGAGCTGTCGGTATTTGACGCTCGTTTTGCTGGTCAGGTCGATACCGCTAATGTGCCAAAAGGTCGCCTCTCAATTGACGCAGCGGGCACGCCAAAACTCATCAGCATTCGAAACGTAACCTATAACGGTGAAGCAGGGGCGGTCAATGCCAAGGGCGTTATCGACCTGCGCAACCATATCGGCTGGACAGTAGATGGTCGTTTTGACAAGTTTAATGTGGGGTATTTTTTACCCAATAATCCAGCGATTATCACAGGCGACTTGACCACCAGCGGTGCGTGGCAAACGGCTGCCAAAAACATCCCCAACGCCTCAGGAAAGTTGCAGCGTTTTGCCATAAACTTCGATGGCGTGTTAGACGCCGAGCAGCTACCAGCGGGTAAGCTGACGATAGATGCCAGCGGCGATGCTCAGTTGATTCGTATCAAGCGTCTGCGTCATATAGGCGCTGCGGGTAGTATCGATGCGACAGGTACGGTTGATGTACGTCAAGGCATCGCGTGGGATATCAAGGCGGTCATGGATCGTTTTAATATCGGATACTTCCTAAAAGATACGCCAAGCCTCATCACTGGCACGATCGATACGGATGGCCGCTGGGGCGACAATCAGCAAACCGTCAATATCAGACAGGTAGATTTAAGTGGTCGACTAAAAGGCCAGCCGCTCAGTGCCAAAGGCAGCTTGACGGCGAAAATGCGGTTGCCAAAAGATATAGCAAGCTACTTTAAACGCTTACAAACGCAGGATGCGCAAGCGCAGTATAGACAAGTCAATGCGCTAATCGATAGCTTAAATGCCGATAATTTGGTGCTACGCTGGGGCGACAACTACGTCACTGCTGATGGCAACGCCCAGCAGCTGCAAACCAAAATCAATATCACAAGCCTTGATCAGCTATCAGACAAACTTGCGGGTAAAGTCACAGGCGGCGCAACCTTATCGCAGCCAGTAGGACAGGCACTGCCCACCATTTATATCGATTTGGTCGGTGAGCGCATCGCGCTGCCAGGATTTATCCTGCGTCAAGGCCGCGTGCGCGGCAAGCTTGTCAATTTAGCAAACAGTCCAAGCCAGCTTATCGTGACAGCAGAAGGTTTGGATGCGGCAGGGCAAAGCTTTAAAAGTGTCAAAGCGTCCTTTAATGGCACCGAGCAGGCCCATGTAGTCGATCTGGATGTGGCTAATGAGCAGCTCGATATTGGCGCTAGACTCAAAGGCGGCTTTAATCGTGACAAGCTCGTCTGGTCAGGGGTCATCGGTAAAGGGCGTATAAAGTCTAAATACGCTACCCTAAACCAGCTGCAGCCTGCTCAGCTGATTGTCAACTTGCCTCATGAGCAAAACGGCAGTCGCAACGACTTTAAAGTACAGCTGGCCGCACACTGCTGGCAAGCGTCTGACCAAAGTGGCAAGCTGTGCCTACGCGACAACTTGATTGCCTCACCAGATAAAGGCGAAGTCAATATCGCCTTACAAAACCTTGATACCACGCTGTTTTCAGTATTTTTGCCCAAAGATATTGACTGGCATGGCAAGATAAATGGTAAGGCCATCGTCGGCTGGCAGCGTGGTCGTCCACCGACTATCAATACCACGCTATACTCGGACAATGGCAAAATCGGCTTGATTCAGGACGGTGATAGTGCGCCAGTGACATTACCGTACAAACGCGTGTCCCTGATTGCGTTGTCGGTGCCTGAAGGTATCAAGCTACGCACAGATATCAATACAGGGCGCGGCGCCCGTGGCTATGCTGAGGTGGTTGTAGACCCCTATAAGACACCCAAGCCAATCTCTGGCGCGCTGGTACTCAATGAGCTGAATTTAGCGATATTTAAGCCGTTTTTCCCCGGCATGCGAGTATTGGAGGGCAATGTCACGATGGCAGGTGGTTTAGGCGGTACGTTGGATAAACCGCAGTTTTATGGTGATGTCAAACTGGCAGATGGCCGTATTGCCATGCTTGATTTGCCCGTCAATCTGACCAATGTCAATACTGAGGCCAAAATCCGCGGTACACAGGCGACCATCGATGGTACCTTTAATAGTGGCTCAGGCACAGGTACTTTGACAGGCACGGTGAATTGGCAGCAAAAACTGCAAGCCAAGCTCAGTGTCGTCGGTGAGCGCTTGGTCATCACCCAGCCGCCTTTGCTCGTCGCTGAGATCAACCCTGACATCGATATCATCGTGCGTCCAGGCGATCGTTATGTCGATATCAAAGGGGCGGTGAGCGTGCCGTCAGCGACCATCCGTCCGCCAGAGGCCAGCGAAGATATCATCACTCAGACAGAAGATGCCGTCGTTCTTGACCGCCGCTTGATTGGTAATATCGATGAGGTATTAGCAGTCTCCAAGCCTTGGTCGATCAATGCCGATATCGGTGTCGACTTGGGTGACGATATCAACTTCCGTGGCTTTGGTGCGGTCATTCCTTTGGCTGGGGCGATTAACATCAATCAAAATGGCACTGGTATCATGCGCGCAAAAGGGGTAGTGCAGGTGTCACGTCGCACCAATATCAACGCTTTTGGTCAAAGTCTGGAGCTAAACTATGGGCAAGTACGCTTTAATGGCGATGTGATGAAGCCCAACCTTAGTATCGAGGCGGTCAAAACCATCAGTGGCAAGACGGTGGGCTTACGGGTTAAGGGTAATACAGAAAACCCAAATATCATCGTCTTTAATAATGCAGGACTCACCCAGCAGCAAGCGATGAATGCTCTAGTCACCGGTAGAATCAATAACAAGAGCGCCACCCAAATCAGTGAGCAAGGCTTTAAGTCGCAGGTCACCAACAACTTGGCGGCGGCTGGCTTGAGCTTTGGCCTTAGCGGCACACGCAGCTTGACCAACCAGATAGGTCAGGTGTTTGGTTTGCAAAGTCTGACCGTAGATGCCTCAGGCAGCAGTGAAGACACTAATGTCAATGTCACAGGTTATGTGACGCCGGATCTGTATATTCGCTATGGCGTGGGGGTGTTTAATGCCCAAAACAGCCTGTCTATTCGTTATCAGCTGACACGGCGCATCTACGTCGAGGCTACCTCAGCTGCAGAAAACGCGGTGGATGTGGTGTATAGTTGGCAGTTCTAAAAGGGATATGGTTAGTTGAACATAAAACAGTTATAGATTGAGAGTCACGGCTGGTATACATTTTCCTTATTTGGCTGCAATCTATCTCACTGCTATCCCTGTTTTTAAAACAGAGGCACGCTGCAATAAAAAACGCCTTTGATACAAGGCGTTTTTTATTATCGGGGATGTCTGATAATAGAAAAATATCAATTTATTTGGTCAAAATCAAACGGTTATTACGAGTTAGGCGCAGGCGATACTCTTCGCCCTCATGTTCGATACGGACTTCTTTGGTTAAGGCAAATAGGTGCTGCGACTGCAAAGTAGGCAGACGATTTTCGCGACAGTTTAAGTAACGAGAGATGACCATGCTCATAATAAATTCCTTTTGATAAAGTGATAAAACAATAAGTGGCAATAGAACTACTACCTTTAACGATAATAATTATCATTTAGATTTAATGATTTTGCAAGCCAATTGATAAAATAAAATGCAGTTATTATGTAAACTTATATAAATCCCTTGTCATCAACCACTTTTTTGTGCTCGCAGAATATAGAAAACCAGCCGTTTGCTAAAATCAGCGCATCACTAAAGGCAGTCAGATCGCAGTCAGTATTTCATCATCAATATCATCCATCACTACTACTATTACTATTTTTAAGTAGTTATTAATGCCCTCAAGGACCCTCATGACCCACACAAACCATCCTTCGCTCATTACCAACACTGCCCACATGCCTGCCAGCACCAAAGCCAATGCTAGCACCAAAGTTGTCAATGTCGCCGTGGCGGTCATTTATTATAAAAACTGCTATCTCCTTGGGTTTCGTCATGCCGCGCAGCATCAGGGCAATCTTTATGAGTTTGTCGGTGGCAAGATCGAAGCACAGGAGGGTGCCGAGCGGGCGTTAATACGAGAAGTCGCCGAAGAGACAGGCATCAACGTCGATGATAACTTGATGGTCAAGCTTGGCCGTATCCATCACGACTATGGTGATAAGCAGGTCAGCTTGCAGGTATATCAAGTTGAGCTGATAGCAGAGCAATACGAGCAGCATAAACTGGCTGAGTATGGTCTAGAAGGGCAGGCGCTCAAGTGGGTAGATAAACGAGCGTTACTGGCAGGTGAGTACCCGTTGCCAGCGGCCAATCGTACGATTTTACAGTGGCTGCAGCTGCCACCTGCCATCGCCATCACTTATCCGTTAGCGCATTTTGGCGGCCATACCGATCCAGCGGCAGCATGGCTGGCCTACCACCAGCAGCACCTTTTGCCCAGTGCGTGGGTGTATGTACGGCTCAAAGACGCAAGTGTGTCACGCGCTGACCGCACAATTACCCAACTCATGCAGCAGCGACCAGATATTCAGGTTATTTTGCCATTAACTGATGGTAGCCTTAGTAGCGCTGAGATTAGGGATACGCTCACCTCTCAGGCGCTAATGACACACCCGTCCATCAGCGCATACCATCTGACTCACACGGAGCTGCTGCACTGGCAACATAGCCAATATGGTCAGACGGCAGCTGCCGACTCAATACCCGCAGGGCAGCCACTTATCGTCAGCTGTCATAATGCCGAGAGCATCGCCGCCGCCAATCAGCTGGCACGCATGCGCATTCAGCAGCAACTGCCGCCCGTCATCGGTATTTTTGTATCGCCCGTCCTGTCCACCCAAACGCATCCTGATACTGCGCCACTTGGCTGGCAGGCATGGTCTGCACTGACCAAACTGGCTGACATGCCCGTCATTGGTTTGGGTGGATTATCGCCGTCAATGATCGATAAGGCCAAGCAATACGGCGGCGTCAGTGTGGCGGGTATTCGTCAGTTTTTATAGGCCCAAAACAGCAAAAACACAACAAATATTAAGTCGGCTAAACCACTGATTTTTTAGCGTATTTATCTGCTTGGTAAACATGTATTTATATTGCATCATAAACACATATTTACTTACAAACCGTTGCGTTTCCCTACATTGCGACACTGTTTTTGTGGGGTGGCTGGCCTTAATATATACCGTCTAACAAAGTCAATTAAATACCGATTAAAACGCGTCTAAGCAGCTGACTGTTCATCGCTTATCCAAACGATACCTTATTATAAAAACAGTATGGCAGACGCAGCATTTAGTGAATAGCGTTTAGTAAAAAAGCGCGCTGATACTTACTGATATTCTTATGTGTTTAGCGCCATTATAGGCTTAGGTTAAGACTTAAGACCACGATTACACCCATTAGGTGTTATCTACAATGTATAAAATTGACAGTGTATCAAGCATATTTAACAGACATAATAAATACGGTATATCTATGAAAACCAATAAGTTACCTAAATCAGCTTGGTCTGATTCACAGGAAGCTGGTTCTCAATCTCAGCAGAGCAGTTCATTTAGTGACTGCTATTTACACAGTGAATTGACCAAAAGCAGCGCGCAGCAAACAGACAATGTCAGTCATGCTGCCAGCAATGATGCCAGCAATGATGCCAGCTATCGTGATGATCTGGTAGATGAGATAGCGAGCAGCAGGTATTCGCAGCCAGCGCCTAATCAGGTGTCTTTACAAGACAGTTATTTTGGTTATAAAAAAGTGAGCAAAAAACCTGCCAAAATAGAAGAGGCTGCCATGATGGATGACATCCAAGTAACCTCGTTGCCAAAAGATAAGCACACAACGTCAAAGTGCCTCACGGGTCATGGACAAACGCCTGTGGATGCAATCATGCAGCAAGGCGCTCTTAATACCTACGACAAGTCTAATAAAGTAGGCGCGTCATCAAAGCCTAGCTCATCAACAGCCGATGGACAGACATCCTACGGCTCTACGTCTTATACAGACTCATACAGCGAAATACCGGAGCGCGTATTTATGAATGGATTGATCAAGCACACAGGCATAGCATTAGCGATTATCATACCTCTGGCCGCGTTTTCTGCTTATGCTGCTTCGCCTGAGCCAAACACAGCGGCAAAGGCCAGCAGTACTGAAATAACAGAGACACTAGCTGTGCAGCCAAGTGATATCATCCATAAATCTGTGATCACGCCGACCACAGTCGATAGTGTGGATCTAAACAAATACGCGGGGACGTGGTATGAGATAGGTCGCTTACCGATGTATTTTCAGCGCAACTGTGCAGGCGATGTGACGGCCAACTATACGCAAAAGACGGATGGCTCGGGCGTTATCGTCACCAACAAGTGCTTGGATAGTGACGGCGCAGAGATCGTTGCCGAAGGTTTGGCCAAACCTGCCGATGCCACTGGTAGTAAACTCAAGGTCACGTTTTTGCCATCGTGGATACGCTGGCTGCCAGTGGGCCGTGCCGACTACTGGGTGTTGGCACGTGATGGCGAGTACAAAACCGCCTTGGTAGGGACGCCTGACAAAGACTATCTTTGGTTGCTGGCACGCTCACCAGATATCGCTCAAGAAACGTATGCCAAATATCGTCAAATTGCCCAGCAACAAGGCTACGATTTAAAAGAATTTAAGCTGACACCGCAGTCCAAGCAAACGGTCAACTTGGTCCCATAATACCGTTCGCGTGGTTAATGACTGGCAAAATAGGGCGTTTTAGGCTAAAATCTAGGCGCTCTACATACTCTAACGCAAATAACCAAAATCGAGAGTCTAGATGACTCCATAAGTGTCAACGCTTAGAGCCTATACTGCCCATCTATTTATTTTTCTTCACACTTTACTGATCATACATTACTGACCATAAGGATGTTTCTCGTGAGCAACGCTGATACCTTACGCCAATTACATCAAGACCACTTGAGCAACTACAACACCCAAGAGCAACAAGCCATTGAGCTAATGGGGCTGCTAAATAAGCTTTATAATGAGCAAGACGTACAAGTGACTTTGTTCGGCGAAACGCTAGATACCAGCTCAGTGGGTCAAATATTGGCACTGCATCAAAAAGTAGCATTGCGTGAGCAAGGCGCAAAGACCATCCAGGTCGCTGACACCTTGGCCATGGTAAAAACTTTGGCAGAAAATAAAGGCCTTCAAGCCGCTCGTATCGATGTCGGTCAGCTAATTGCTTCTGACACTGATGTACAGGCTGCTCTGCAAGCCGTCAACCATGAGCAAGGGGCGATGAATAGCGCCACTGACGTGGTACTATACGGTTTTGGCCGTATCGGTCGTATCTTGACTCGCCTATTGTTATCGCAAGCATCTAGTGCCAAAGGCTTGCAGCTAAAAGCCATCGTTGTACGTCCTGCAAAAGCAGGCGATCTGGCCAAGCGTGCGTCGTTGTTAGAGCGCGACTCTATCCATGGCAGTTTTGCTGGCGGCGTGACGGTTGATGAAGACAACAACGGCCTGATCATCAATGGTCGCTTTGTACAAGTGATTTATGCCAATGATCCAAGCACCATCGATTATACCGCTTATGGCATCGCTGATGCATTGGTGATCGACAACACAGGTATCTGGAAAGACGAAGATGGCCTTGGTAAGCACTTACAATCTACTGGTGTCAAAAAAGTACTCCTAACCGCACCAGCAGGCGGCGATATCAAAAACGTCGTGTATGGTGTCAACAATGACACAGTCGACGATGATACCATCGTCAGTGCAGCCAGCTGTACCACCAACGCTATTACCCCAACGCTAAAAGTACTCAACGATGAGTACGATATCGAAAACGGTCACGTCGAGACCATTCACTCATTTACCAATGATCAAAACCTAATTGATAACTATCACAAATCAGACCGCCGTGGTCGTAGTGCCGTATTGAACATGGTCATCACCAGCACAGGCGCTGCAAAAGCAGTCGGTAAAGCGTTACCGGAGCTCAGTGGTAAGCTAACTGGCAATGCCATTCGCGTTCCGACCCCCAACGTGAGTCTTGCGATTTTGAACTTAAATCTAAAAACCGCGCCAGAGAGCGCTGATGCGTTAAATGCATTTATGCGCAAAATCGCCAACAGTCACACTTGGCAGTCGCAAATCGCTTATACAGATTCGACTGAAGCGGTGTCGACCGACTTTGTTGGGACCACTCATGTCGGTATCGTCGATGCGCAAGCAACTATTTTGACTGATAATCATGCCATCGTATATATCTGGTATGACAACGAAGTAGGCTATAGTACTCAGGTCTTGCGTTTGGCTACCCAGATGGCTGGCATTAGCTATACGCAAATTCCTGCATAAAACGTAAGCTAAGCGCTGCAAACTCAAATATAATATAAAGCACCCGATAGTCCGATTGGTTATCGGGTGTTATTGTCATCATGAAGGCTAACTACTCAGTGCTAAGCACCAACAATGGGACTTTGGCAGTCGTCATGACAAACCCCCTAGCAAAAACCTAAAATACAGCCGCTGGTTGTAGCCAGTTATAGACTGGATTGTAAATTAAGGAACGTAAGATGCGATTTATTGATGAAGCCGTCGTAACGGTAAAAGCAGGTGACGGTGGTAACGGAATCGCCAGTTTTCGCCGAGAAAAATATGTCCCACGTGGTGGCCCTGATGGCGGTGATGGTGGTAGCGGCGGTGATGTCTATGTCATTGCTGATGATAACACCAACACCCTAGTGGACTATCGCTATACGCGCCGCTATGATGCAAAACGCGGCGAAAATGGACAAAGTAAAAACTGTTCAGGCAAAGGCTCAGAGGATATTTATCTGCCTGTGCCGGTCGGTACGACGGTGGTCGATACCGAGACTGATGAAGTATTAGGAGATTTGGTCGAAATTGGTCAGACGCTATTGGTTGCTAAGGGCGGCGATGGTGGTCTGGGCAATACCCATTTCAAAAGCTCGACCAACCAAGCACCGCGCAAGGCGACTTCAGGTTTTGAGGGCGAGTTAAAAGTACTTAAGTTTGAGCTAAAAGTCGTCGCTGATGTGGGATTGGTCGGTTTGCCCAATGCGGGTAAATCCACCTTTATCCGTCAGGTTTCGGCTGCCAAACCAAAAGTAGCGGATTATCCCTTTACCACGTTGGTGCCAAACTTAGGCGTCGTCGATATCGGTCGCCATCGCTCGTTTGTCATGGCAGATATCCCAGGCTTGATCGAAGGCGCATCCGAAGGGGCTGGGCTGGGTATTCGCTTTTTAAAGCACGTGGCTCGTACGCGTCGTCTGCTACACTTAGTCGATGTTAAGCCCGTCGATGGTAGTGATCCGGTAGAAAATGCCCGCGTGATCTTAAATGAGCTTGAGCGTTTTTCTCCTGAGCTGGCCAACCTCCCGCAGATTTTGGTACTCAACAAAATCGATCAGGTCGCTGAGGAAGACTTAAACGAGCTGTGTACGCATATCGTGGCCGAGCTTGGCTGGACAGGTATGGTCTTTCGCACCTCTACCTTGACTGGGGAAGGGGTGGACGCGGTCAAATACCACCTGATGAACGATATTGAGCGCGAGCGCGAGCGCGAGATAGAAGACCCTATCTTTGCTGAAGCACAAAAAGAGCGTTTTGCGCGTTTGGAAGAAGAAGTCCGCCTAAATACCGAAGCCCAGCGCGAAGCATATAGAGCCGCTCGCCGAGCTGCGCGTGAAGGCATAGATAACAACGACGATCGTTTAGATGACGACGAAGATGGCGTTGAGGTGGTTTATGTGCCTTAAGCTATGACGCTTAAGCTGATATACTTAAATGTTTAGAGCAACCCCCGTAATCAATTGACACAAGACACAGGAGTTTATATGGCAGATGACATAGCAAATACGACCGAAGAAGCAAGGTTTATTAAGCAAACTCGCAACTTTGATATTCAGCGCGTTATTGTCAAGATTGGCTCATCGTTATTAACCAATAACGGCCGAGGGCTGGATCGAACTGCCATTTACGAATGGGCCAAGCAAATTGCAAAGCTGCATAAGCAAGGCGTGGAAGTGCTGCTGGTGTCCTCTGGTGCAGTTGCCGAAGGTGTGGTACGTATGAACCTTGAGGAGCGCCCACGGAAGCTTGCCGCCTTGCAAGCGTGTGCATCTATTGGTCAGATGGGTTTGATTGAGACCTGGTGGTCGGCTTTGATTCAACACGGTATCCAAAGCTCACAGCTTTTGCTGACGCACGATGATTTGTCCAACCGTAGTCGTTACCTAAATACCACTGGTGCCTTGACCCAATTGTTGGACTGGCGCGTCCTGCCGGTCATCAATGAAAATGATACCATCACTATCGACGAGATTAAGTTTGGTGACAATGACACATTGGGCGCGATGGCAGCGGCGATGGTCAATGCGGATTTGTATATTATCCTCACAGACCAAGAAGGCGTCTTTACAGACAACCCGCGTGACAACCCCAATGCCAAGATGATTCGCCAAGAGCGCGCGATGGCAGATTATTTGTTTGATATCGCAGGTGATGGCGGCAAGCTTGGGCGCGGCGGTATGCTGACTAAGATCCGCGCCGGTCGCCTTGCTGCTATGGGCGGCTGTCCGACGGTGATTGTCAGTGGTGCGATCGATGATGTCATCACTCGAGTGGTCTCAGGCGAGGCGGTGGGTACGCTATTGACCACCAATGATGAAGATAAAATCATCGCCCGCAAACAGTGGCTGGCCGCCCATCTACGCATGTCAGGCACCCTGATCGTCGATGCTGGAGCGGCCAAGGCGGTGGTCGAGCATCATAAGAGCTTATTGCCTGTCGGGGTGGTAGAGGTACGCGGCGATTTTGATGAAGGCGATGTGGTAGAAGTGGTGCACCAAGACACAGGCGAGCGTATCGCGGTCGGCCAAGTCAACTTTTCATCTCGTGATGCGTGCCGTGTGGCTCGTGAGCGAACTGAGGAGTTTGATAAGATACTTGGCAATCATGAAGAGCGCGTGGTCATGGTGCACCGAGACAATCTAGCACTGACTGTCTGATCCTATTTAGCGGTCTGATCGCTATTTTCAATGACGAAGGTGTGTCCTTATTTTTATCGATAAATATCTAGCGATAGATATTTGATTGAGGATACGCCCTAATAATAAATGGCATTTAAGCTTAAGCTTTGGGCGCTCTATCAACTCATGAGACGGTTTTTAGTATTTATATGCCGCCATCTATACGTTATCAGCGTTTATCATTTTTTATTCACTTTATTTATCCAGTACAGTATGCAAAGAGATATAAATACTGTGCGGTTTTGGAGATTTGTACATGAGTGCTTCAGACAATAATCATTCGGCTCAGCAAACGTTTGCGCCGTTAAAAAACGATAGATTGCTACGTGCCTTACGCTTTGAGCCTGTTGATACCACCCCTGTTTGGATGATGCGTCAAGCTGGCCGTTATTTACCAGAATATAAAGCCACGCGGGCAGAGGCTGGCGATTTTATGAGCTTGTGTAAAGACACTGCGCGTGCCACCGAGGTCACCTTGCAGCCACTGCGTCGTTACGATTTAGATGCGGCGATTTTATTTAGCGATATTTTGACCATTCCTGATGCGATGGGTTTGGGCTTGTACTTTGAGACAGGCGAAGGCCCAAAGTTCAAGTACCCGATTCGTCAGCAGGCAGACCTTGATAGACTACCGGTGCTGGATATGAATGACTCGCTTGACTATGTCATGCGTGCGGTGACCAGTATTCGTCAGGCGCTAAATGGCCAAGTACCCTTATTTGGGTTTTCTGGTAGCCCTTGGACACTAGCCACTTATATGATCGAAGGTGGCAGCTCAAAGGACTATCGTTATACCAAAGGTTTTTTGTATAGCAATCCTGAGTTTTTGCATCAGTTATTGGATAAGTTGGCTAGCGCAGTGGTGGATTATTTGGACGCTCAAGTGGTCGCTGGTGCTCAGATTTTACAGATATTTGATAGCTGGGGCGGCGCGCTTGGTCATCGTCAGTTCGTTGACTTCTCTCATGCCTATAATAAGCGTATCGTCGCTGAGCTAAAGATTCGTCACCCGCAGATCCCAGTGGTGCTATTTACCAAAGGCGGTGGCCTGTGGCTCGATGTGCAAGCAGACAGTCAGGCGGACGCACTCGGGCTAGACTGGACCATGCCGCTAGATCGCGCGCGCCAAGTGCTCAATGAGAGCCAGCGTCAATTGACCAAGCAGCACAAAAAACTACAGAGCAGCAAAGCACTACAAGGCAACTTAGATCCAGCAACCTTGTACGGCTCGCCTGCCACCATCCGCGCAGAAGTAACGGCGATGCTCGATAGAGCCTATGCAGATGGTGAAAAAACAGGCTACGTGGCAAACTTAGGTCACGGTATCACGCAGTGGGTCAACCCTGACAATGCCAAGGTGTTTATTGATGCGGTTCATGACTATAAACTTTAGTTTATAGCGCATGAGCCATGCTTTGATGCGAGAGCAAATGCTTATCGCCAGTCGAATCCTGCAACGGGTACTGTCAGCGAGCTTGATGAGAGTAGAGCGATACTTGCGTTTGTTTTCTGGCTACTTTATTTTTAGGCATGATGTTACTCAAGTAAAAAACAAGTAAAAAAGGATATCTTATGATTTCAGCAGCTATTGTCGGCGGTACAGGCTATACAGGTATTGAGCTTATTCGCTTATTGTCTGCCCACCCCAACGTGTCTCTTGATTTGCTAACGTCACGTAGCGAGGCGGGTACGCGCGCTGATGAGATATTCCCAAGCTTACGCGGTATATCAGACATCGTTTTTAGTGATTTGGGTGAAGATACGCTCGGGGCGTTACAAAAGTGCGATGTGGTGTTTTTTGCGACCCCTCATGGGGTGGCGATGAAGCAGGCCGAGGCGCTCACGCAAGCGGGCGTTAAGGTCATCGATTTGGCTGCTGATTTTCGTTTGCAGTCCTTGACGGATTTTGAGCACTGGTATCAGCAGTCGCACGCCTGCCCTGAGCTGCTAAAAACGGCTGTTTATGGCTTACCTGAGGTCAATCGTGCCAAGCTTGCCGAGGCGCTGGTCGTGGGCAACCCTGGTTGCTATCCTACCACGGCGATTTTAGGTCTCAAACCCATTATCGAAAAACAAAACGCCCAAGCAGATAGACTGATCGAGCCGCGTATCGTCATCGATGCAAAATCTGGTGTCTCAGGCGCTGGACGTCAGGCAAAACTTGCGCTCAATTATGCCGAAACGACAGATAATTTTAAGGCTTATAGCGTTGAGGGGCATCGTCACCTGCCTGAGATCGAGCAGGGGGTGGCACAGTTACTAGGCAGTCAGTTTACGCATCGCATTCGTTTTTTACCGCATTTGGTGCCGATGATACGCGGTATGCTCAGCTCCATTCATATGGAGATGACAGAGGCTGGGACGGCTATTGACTGGCAGCAAGCCTTCGAGAATGCTTATGCAAGTGAGCCATTTATCGATGTCATGCCCAAAGGCAATTATCCAGATACCCGCAGTGTCCGCGCCAGTAACCGTCTGCGTATAGCGATACATCAAGACAACGAGCGCGCTGAGCTGACAGTGATCGTGGTACAGGATAACCTCGTAAAAGGAGCAGCAGGACAAGCGGTACAAAATATGAATGTCATGTTTGGGCTTGATGAGTCATTGGGATTGAATTTTGCACCCATTGTCCCTTAAGGTGTTGTTTTGTTCGCTTTTTTCTCACCTTATCATTCATCTTTATGGTGCTAGGTATTGATTATAAATTCCGCTATACTAACTTGCCCTTACTATTAAGAGATACTGTCTAAATGCGTATTCAGATCGCACTACGCCTTAGCCCGCAGCCAGCATGTGTATCATGCCAAGCCTTTGCTCCATGTGATATGGAGCAAAGAAAGCAGTCTTTTAAAACCAGCGTGGCGAGCAATATCGGGCGCACGCAGCAAGGCGCTTCGTCGTTGGTACTGGCTTTGTTTGTGGTGGTGATTCTGGTCACCGCGATTGTGGGGCTGATGTTTGGTCACAAGCTTGGCTATCAGCGCGGTACTCACTCGATGCAAAACGAAGCCAAGCAGGCGATCATTGATAGCAAAGAGGCCAGTAAAGAGCTGGAGGATTTGCGTCTAAGTAATAAGATTGCGACCAATCAAGCCGCCACTGCCAAGCAAGAGCTGGCTATTAGCTTGGCAAACTTGCATGAACTGCGTGAAAACCAGCAAACTCTGACAGTAGAAAATCGCCAACTGACGCAGCTAAATGAGGTGTATGCAGAGGCGCTCACTGAAAAAGGCGGCATGCCACTAAAAGTACTGGGGGCTAAGATTGAGCCACTACCTGAGAATGCTTTTGAGTATGGGTTTGATATTGGTATGCTCAGTGCGGATGGATCAGCCAAACGTCTAAGACCGACTTTGACCTTGCTCAATGATGGCGAGCTGGTCGAAGTGCCACTTGAGCCGGCAAACCATATAATAGAAGGTATCGTACGTATTCGCGGTCGCTTTATGATGCCATCAGGCTTTAAACCTCTACAAGTCAAGCTCAGCTTGCAAGCAGGCGATCAGCAAGTAGAGCAGCTGTATGACTGGAAGTTGGGCGATAGGGTGGACAATATGCCGCTGTCTTTATTGGATCTGCCTGAGGTGGATGAAAGTCCGATTGAGACAAAGAATACGACAGACTAGCGGCCATCTGTCTGTTCAAATCGACATCAATAACAGACGATAATAGTCTGCCTGCTAGTTACCACCTTTATCACTTCTATTACTTCAAACTTACCTTATAATTATACTTTGATTATGATAAAACAAACGACACTACAAGATGCGCCAACGGTATGCGATTGGCACTTTCCAAACCTACCCGCCCACCGTGCCCAAGATGGTGATACAGAAGAGGAAACCTCACCGCAAGCAGACGTACTGGTGGCTGAGCCAGAAATCGCCAAGCCGCCGATGTATGCGGTGGTCATGTACAACGACAACTACACACCGATGGAGTTTGTAGTGTATGTCCTGCAGTCGGAGTTTCGTCATAGTATGGATGCTGCTGTGGAAATTATGCTGACTATTCATAATAGTAGTAAAGGTATCGCGGGCATCTACCCAAAAGATATCGCTGAAACTAAGGCCAAAAAAGTCAACAGTCTGGCTCACCGCGAAGGGTATCCGTTATTGACCCAAATCGAACCACATCAAGGGGAAGGATAATAGCGACGTCTGATGCCCACACCTTTACGGAAGCCTCAAATTAATAGGTTTGGTTGTTGATGGTGTTTATCAGTCATTCCCCCATCACCATACAAGTCGCTCAATAAAACAGTGAAAACATGAAGCAGTGAGATAATAAAACGATGTTTTATCTCACTGTACTGTTTTTATAATGAATTCACTATCACGTCCCCATTCTTCACCTTACTTCTGTCTCTCTGCCTCTTTGTTGTTTGTTTTCCATTCTGTCTGTTTATCTATCTTGCTGTCTTGACGCAATATGCTTCGATACATTTTAGTCGATGTTAATAGATTGACTATGGGTAAATATCGTGTTGAGATAAAGAAAAGCGAATATGAGTCATAATGCCCTGTACTTGACTGCTCGGCGCAGGCTTAATCGTCGATAGATGACTCTTTTTATCGGTAAGGGTATCCAAAACAGGGAGGTTATGGTCCGCATTATTGATTGATATCAAGCAATTATGCCGCCATTGCCCTTGAACAATCCATCTATCGCCCTGATTTACTTACTAACTCATTCATAAAGCTATCAATTATAAAGATAGGTACAACCGTAGGAAGTCCTTATGTTAAGTCGTCATCTTGAAGTTTCTTTGCGTTTAGCAATGACGCTTGCGCGCCAAAAATCGCATGAGTATCTCACTGTTGAGCATCTATTGTTGGCACTACTAGAAAACACTCATGCCGCCAACACCCTAACGGCTTGTAATGCCAATGTTTCAGCGTTACGCACCGAGCTTGAGGCTTATATTAATAAGCACACGCCGACGGTGGATGCTGATACCGAGCAATCCCCGCAGCCAACCCAAAGCTTTGATCGCATCTTGCAGCGTGCTATCTTTCACGTACAGTCTATCGGCGGCGGCCGTTTGGTAGAAGGCTCGGATATTCTTGTGTCGATGTTTTCAGAGCACGACACCTATGCAGTATATTTGCTCAAAAAGCAAGGCATCAGCCGTCTTGAGCTGACGCAGTATCTCTCGCATGGTCAAGATAAAGATGAGCCATCAGAGCCGCGTGCATCGATGACAGGTGAGCGCCGCGGTGCCTCAGAAAAAACCAGCAAAGATCCGCTAGTCGAGTTCGCTACCAATCTAAACCAGCGTGCCGCGGAAGGTAAGACCGATCCGCTTATTGGCCGCGCGTCTGAGATTGAGCGGGCGGCACAAGTGCTATGCCGTCGCCGCAAAAACAACCCGCTATTGGTGGGCGAGCCAGGCGTAGGTAAGACCTCTATCGCTGAAGGTTTGGCGTGGCTTATCATCAACGAAAAAGCGCCAAAGCCATTAAATGGCTGCGTGATTTATAGTCTGGATATCGGCGCGCTCATCGCTGGCACCAAGTATCGCGGTGATTTTGAGAAGCGCATGAAATCCTTGCTTGATGCGCTAAAGAAAAAACCCAATGCGATTTTGTTTATTGATGAGATTCATATGATTATCGGTGCAGGGTCATCGATGAGTAGCAATATGGATGTCTCAAACTTGATCAAGCCGGCCCTTGCCAACGGCGAGCTGCGCTGTATCGGCTCGACCACCTTTACCGAGTATCGTCAGGTGTTTGAAAAGGATCATGCTCTCTCGCGTCGTTTCCAAAAAATCGACGTAAAAGAACCAAGTGTCGACGATACTATCGATATTTTACGCGGGCTTAAACCGCGTTACGAAGAGTTTCACAATGTCGAGTATAGTGATGAAGCATTGGTCACAGCAGTTCAGTTGTCAGCCAAGCACATCCATGAGCGTTTTTTGCCAGACAAGGCGATAGATGTCATCGATGAGGCAGGTGCCTATAAGCGTTTGGGTGTCGTCCCTGATGCTGATGCTGTCGCGGCAGAAGAAAGCTTCATCGCTGATTTAGAGCAGGATTTTGATACACCAGGTGCAGCAACGGACGACGATGAGACAGACTATAGCAGCGAGATGCAAGCAGAGGCAAAAACTGCCAAAGCCGATGATCGAGCCTATGCGAACGAGAAGTCTCACGAGGAATCTCAAGCCACTAAAGTGAAAAAAGCACCGATGAAAATCGATGTGGCAGATATCGAAGCCATCATTGCTAAGCTTGCCCGTATTCCGCCCAAGTCGGTGTCCAGTGATGATAAGAGTATCTTGGAGCACTTGGACCGTGACCTCAAGCACTTGGTGTTTGGTCAGGATGAAGCCATCACGACTTTGGCAGATGCCATCAAGCTGTCGCGAGCTGGGCTCAAAGCGCCAGACAAGCCGATTGGCTCGTTTATGTTTGCCGGCCCAACAGGGGTAGGTAAGACAGAGGTATCACGTCAGTTGGCCAACCTGCTCGGCGTGGAGCTGGTACGTTTTGACATGTCAGAATACATGGAAGCGCACACCGCATCACGTTTGATTGGCGCGCCTCCTGGCTATGTTGGTTATGATCAAGGCGGTCTGCTGACCGAAAAAATCAATCAGCATCCGCATTGCGTGCTGCTACTAGATGAGATCGAAAAAGCCCACCCAGATGTCTTTAACTTGCTACTGCAGGTGATGGACCATGGTACGTTGACGGATAATAATGGCCGCGTTGCTGTCTTTAAGCAGGTGATTATCATCATGACGACCAACGTCGGTGCGGAGAGTATCAGCCGCTCGTCCATGGGCTTTACCCAGCAAGATCATAGCCGTGACAATACTGAGGCGTTAAAACGGGTCTTTACCCCTGAGTTCCGTAACCGTTTGGATGCGATTATTCAGTTCAACCCATTAGATACGTCGGTTGTGGTATCAGTGGTCGATAAGTTCTTGGTTGAGCTACAAGTACAGCTCGATGACAAACAAGTGACATTAGAGATCGACGATGACGTACGTGACTATCTGGCGGACAAAGGCTATGATCGTCTAATGGGGGCTCGTCCGATGCAGCGCTTGATACAGGATGAAATCAAGAAGCCGCTCGCAAGTATGATTTTGTTTGGTGACTTGGTCAATGGCGGGGTCGTACATCTGACCTTGGCACCTGAGGCACAAGATGAAACAGACGAAAACGCTGTCGCATTAGAAAAAGGTCAGAGCGCCAATAAAGGCTCAGCAGACAGTCGTATCGTGCTGACGGTGGTGGAGACGCACGAGCCACACCCAGATTCTGAGTCATTAGCCAGCTAAGATTTTGCTACTAATATAATAAGAACGGTTGCCATATTCGTGCGGTAGCCGTTTTTTTATTGTTATAATTCATCATCTCATTTTTATTTATGTTGATTGATTTTACTAAAAGTAAGGGTCTTTTAGGTAGTAGCCAGCCAACTTTTATACATAGTTAATTCATTTCAAAATAAGTACCAGTCGTATATAACAACTAAAAAAGGACACAGTATGGAACCTCTCGATGCAAAAGCGCCAAAAACAGCCGCACAAAAAAAAGCCATCTTAGACAAAGTACGTTTGCCAGAAGACTGGAAGATGGCCTTGGCAGATGAGCTGACTTCTGAGAATATGGACAACCTACGGGCTTTTTTAAAGGAAGCTTATCAGTCGCCAGAT
This sequence comes from Psychrobacter halodurans, assembly GCF_017498075.1. NCBI lineage: Bacteria > Pseudomonadati > Pseudomonadota > Gammaproteobacteria > Moraxellales > Moraxellaceae > Psychrobacter > Psychrobacter halodurans. Next base: position 261,544 of record NZ_JAGBKN010000001.1, on the reverse strand, counting down.
AGCATCTATCCACCAGCGCCACTAATGTTTAATGCCTTCAATCTCACGCCATTATCTCGCGTTAAAGTGGTCATCTTAGGGCAAGACCCTTATCATCGCCCAGGTCAGGCCATGGGATTGTCGTTTTCGGTACCCAAAGCCATTCCAAAACCGCCATCACTCAATAATTTGCTAAAAGAGATGGCCGATGATATCGGTGTTCAGCCATCAGCGCATGGGGACTTGACCTATTGGGCGCAGCAAGGTGTATTACTGCTAAACAGTGCGTTGACTGTGCGAGAAGGTGAACCAAACAGTCATCAAAATCAAGGCTGGGAGCAATTTACCGATGCAGTGATCGATGTGATCAACGAACAAACAGAGCATACGGTGTTTATTTTGTGGGGTAGTAAAGCCCAGAAAAAAGGCAAATACATCCATGCTGATAAACATTTGATTTTAACCGCTGTCCATCCATCGCCGCTGGCGGCAAACCGTGGTGGATTTTTTGGTACTAAGCCGTTTTCGAAGACCAATGATTATCTCCGGCAGCATGGTCGTACACCCATTGACTGGCAGTTGCCACAGTAGCTATCTATGACCATTCCTTTTTTTGCCGCAGAGACACTGCTGCCTGATGGTATTAGTTACCACTCAAGCCCTGATAGCTTGTCTGTGGACGCTGCTGGTAGCCGTGCTCGACATCAGCTTGAGCTGAGCACTCAGCAGTTTTGGACGCTAGAAGATGTACAGTGGATGCATCAAGCATTGGCATTGGCTCAGCATGGCGCTGAGCTGGGCGAGGTGCCAGTTGGCGCGATACTGGTACATGAGCAGCAGATGATTGGTAAAGGCTTTAATGAGCCAATCGGTCGCCATGATGCCACCGCCCATGCCGAGGTAGTCGCTCTAAGAGATGCCTGTAGCCACCTAAAAAACTACCGCCTACCATCAAACACCACCTTATACGTGACCTTAGAGCCTTGCACCATGTGTATGGGCGCGCTAATCCATGCGCGAGTGGCGCGGCTGGTGTATGCGGCAAATGAGCCGCGAGCTGGCATGGTGGGTAGTCAGATGGATCTATCGGCACAAGATTTTTATAATCATATCATTACTGTACAACGGGGTTTGTGCAGTGAGCATAGCAGTCAGCTACTTAAGCGGTTTTTTCGAGCGCGTCGTCAGCTGGCCAAGCAAAAAAAATTAGATGTTAAAAAATAAGGGCTTTTGCTTATCTACAAAATGCACTGCCTGCAAATATAAGCATCAGTCATGGTGATGATAGGGTTTTCTTGCTATAATATCGCCCTATTTGGCGCTGCGATTATCAGATGGCTGTTAAGCGTTTGATAAGGTGGTGAATATCGCGCTGTCCTTGCTAGCAGTGGGCGATATATGTTGTTTTTATAATTGAGTAAACATGATGACTGTCTCTACACCTGACTTTACGCCTGATAATGCCTTACAGGACCATGATCCCTCTGAGCAAGCGGTACAGCGTTATCCCGTGATTTGTATTGATGGTCCAAGCGGGGCGGGTAAAGGCACAGTCACCTGGCGCTTAGCGCAAGCACTGGGTTATCAGTTATTAGACTCAGGGGCGCTATACCGCATCGTCGGGCTCAAAGCCTTTGAAGCAGGGTTGCTCGGTGCCGATGGTTGTCAAGACATTGACGAGCAGGCAGTACTGGCATTGACCCAAGGTTTAGATATCGTGTTTGTGCCCAATGAGGCATCAGGCCGCGTAGATATCATCGTCAATGGCGATGCCGTTGGCGAGCAAGTCCGTAACGAAACCGTTGGCGGTTATGCCTCAAAGATCGCGGTATTCCCTAAAGTGCGTCAGGCGCTGCTCACGCTGCAGCAAAAAATGGCCAGTCGCTCAGGGCTGGTCGCTGACGGCCGGGATATGGGTACTGTGGTATTCCCTGATGCGGATGTTAAGGTGTTTTTGACAGCCAGTGCCAAAGCGCGTGCTGAGCGCCGTGTGACTCAGCTACTGAATGCAGGGCAAACCGCAGACTTTGAGGCGATTTTAGCAACGATCAAAGCGCGTGACGAGCGTGATGAAAACCGCGCGACGGCACCATCGAAGCCTGCCAAAGACGCTTTATTGCTGGACAGTTCATGTTTGGATGCCGATAGCGTATATGCACAAGTCAAAAAATACTGTCAGGACAAAGGTATTTGTTTTAATAATTAATAAAAACAATACAGTAACTACCAACTCACTACCAAAAAATTTGCTACAGGCTTTGGTTTTAGTATAAAATTGTATAAGTAGAGATGTGCAATAAGCCAAAGCCAACATTGAACCAAGAGTAAAAATGTGAGCGGGCAGTAAAGACAGTTGTTGCTAATGAGTGTGATGAGATGCTCGCTTATTAGCAACAAAGGTTTTTTATATGACTGCATAAGATATAAAACCAGTATTCTCGTTTTATGCAATCATAAATTTGATCCGTACTGTGCTGGACAGGATACGGCTATACAAAGGTAGACATAATGGAATCATTTGCTGAACTATTTGAAGCGAGCATTGAAGAGCAGGGTCTGGATATCGAGCGTGGCTCGGTTATTACAGGTACTGTTGTGGCCATCGATAGCGATTGGATCACAGTAGATACTGGTCTTAAATCTGAAGGTATCGTCGCTCGTGAAGAGTTTTTAAGCGAAGAAGGCGAACTTGAAGTTGAAGTTGGCGATAGCGTTGATGTCGTGGTTGAAGCGGTTGATAATGGTATGGGTCAAACCCTACTATCACGCGAAAAAGCCAAGCGCGTCGAGACGTGGAATGTCCTTGAAAAAATCTATGATAACGATGAGATCGTAAAAGGTATCATTTCTAGCAAAGTAAAAGGTGGTTTTACTGTAGACGTGGGTTCAGTACGCGCGTTCTTACCAGGCTCATTGGTTGATGTACGTCCGATTCGTGACACCACACATCTTGAAGGCAAAGAGCTAGAATTCAAAGTCATCAAGCTTGACCAAAAACGTAACAACGTTGTGGTTAGCCGCCGCGCAGTAATGGAAGCTGAAAACTCAGCTGAGCGCGAAGAGCTATTGAACAAGCTTGAAGAAGGTATCGAGATCGAAGGTATCGTCAAAAACCTAACTGATTACGGTGCGTTCGTTGATCTTGGTGGTATCGATGGCTTGCTACACATCACTGACATGGCATGGCGCCGTATCAAGCACCCATCTGAGGTGGTTGAAGTCGGTCAAGACCTAAAAGTTAAAGTATTGAAGTTTGACCGTGAGCGCAACCGCGTAAGCCTAGGTCTAAAACAACTTGGTACCGATCCTTGGGACAACGTTGGCGGTACTTACCCAGTCGGTAGTATTGTTAAAGCTCGCGTTACCAACCTAACTGATTACGGTTGCTTCGCTGAGATCTCTGAAGGTATCGAAGGTCTAGTACACGTATCAGAGATGGATCACACCAACAAAAACATCCACCCATCAAAAGTTGTACAAGTGGGTGACGAAGTTGACGTGATGATCCTAGATATTGATGAAGAGCGTCGTCGTATCAGCTTGGGTATCAAGCAAACCCTAGCAAACCCATGGGAAGAGTTTGATAAGAAACATGAGCGTGGCGATAAAATCACTGGTACTATCAAGTCAATCACTGACTTTGGTATCTTTATCGGTCTAGACGGCGGTATCGATGGTCTGGTTCACTTGTCTGATATCTCTTGGAACGAAACGGGCGAAGAAGCAATCCGCAACTACAACAAAGGCGACACTGTAGAAGCAATGGTATTGTCTGTAGATGCAGAAGCGAACCGTATCAGCCTAGGCGTGAAGCAGTTAAGCTCAGATCCATTTAACGAATACCTAGTCGCCAATGACCGCGGTGCTATCGTCAATGGTAAAGTAAAAGAAGTAGACGCTAAAGGCGCTACTATCGAGCTTGCTGATGAAGTTGAAGCGTACTTACGTGCCTCTGAGATTCAGCGTGACCGTGTCGAAGATGCAACCAAGCATCTAAGCGTTGGTGATGACGTTGAAGCGAAGATCATCAGTGTGGATCGTAAGACTCGCAACATCAACTTGTCTATCAAAGCAAAAGACGAAGCTGAAGAGCGTCAAGCGATCAAAGATCTAGGTAGCAATGCGCCACAAGCAGCTGATGCTCAACCAAAAACCATTGGTGATTTGATCAAAGAGCAAATGCAGTAAGCGACAAGTTATTGATCTAAAAGTAATATAAAAAAAGCGACTTCGGTCGCTTTTTTTTATGATTGGGTGTTTGGTATGCGTTACATCTTCAAGGTTTTTGCGGAAACAAAGCAAACTCTTATTTCCATTTATGATAATATCCGCTATCATTTGCAACATTGAGTAACGAGATGTAAATCACTGCTTACTGATGAGAGCTACATTAGCACTGCTGACCGGTATTTTGCTTTTTGTTTCGATTTTCAGTATGGTCTTATACGGCTATATGAAGGGTTAAAACCTTTAAAAGACTTTAAAAAATAGTAACTTGGTTTACAATCATCTTATCCATCAATTAACAAGGCAAGCGTAACAATGCAGCAAGCGATTAATAAGTCTGAATTTATTAGTAATTTGAGTGCGAACTGTGACAATATGACTGATAGCGTGGTCGATGATGCAGTGCGTGAAATATTAAACTTAATGACCGATACACTGGCCAATGATGGCCGAGTAGAAGTACGTGGGTTTGGTAGCTTTTGTTTACATCATCGCCGTGCCCGTATGGGCCGCAATCCTAAGACTGGGGAGAGCGTACCAGTACCTGCCAAAGCCATTCCGCATTTCAAGCCAGGCAAAGCCCTGCGTGAAGCGGTCAATGACAAAGTGGCTAATGGATAGATAATACGATCATTATAGCAGCGTTTGGTAGTATTCATTAACAGTAGCGTGTCAGTCAAAAAGTAGCATCGCTGTTTGTGACAAAACGTGGTCTTTGAGTCCTTTGCAACCCATCAAACCAAGGTATATGTCTTATGCGCTTTTTACTGTTTGTACTACTGTTTTTAAGCTTCGCGTATTCATTAGGGTTGGTATTGGCCAATAATACCGAGGTTGGCGTAAATTTACTGTTTTCACAAGCGCCGACGATGAATTTGGGCTTATTACTGATCCTGTGTCTGATACTAGGTATTGTGATTGGTATGCTACTGGCGCTGCTGCTCTTTCGTGTTTTACAAAACAAATGGGAAATCTCACGTCTACAAAAAGCCAATACCAATCTGCAAGAACAACTGACGCAAGCCAATGTGGTCATCGATCGTCAAGCGACTGCGCCTTCGGTAGAAGAGGCAGTGTATGGTTCGACAGCGACCAACGTGCACGATAATCACGCCGCTAAAGATGAAGCGGCGACACTGACCAAACAAAAACGTGACTAAATCTGACTAAGTCTGAAGAGAGCGTCAGCTAGGCACCTTATGATACAAACTTGCGAGACAGGTGAGTTGATAGCCATCCGTTTGGTCGCTGTTTGGTTTTTTTAACTTCGATATAAATGTGGCAACACTATGAATAATGCAATCAAATCTCCTGTCGTTGTCGCCTTAGACAATATGACAATGGAAGCGTCGCTCGCGCTGGCTGACAAGCTCGATCCAGCGCTGTGCCGTTTAAAGGTAGGCAAAGAGCTGTTTACTCGCTGTGGCCCTGATATCATCAAGGCACTGCACCAACGTGATTTTGAAGTGTTTTTAGATCTTAAATTTCATGATATCCCTAATACTACGGCACAGGCGGTACTCGCGGCGGCTGATTTGGGTGTGTGGATGGTCAATGTGCATGCGAGCGCAGGCTTAGAAGCGATGTCGCTTGCCAAACAGCGCTTGTTGGATAATAACTTAGATACCTTGCTGATTGCGGTCACGGTGCTGACTTCTATGGACAATCAAGCATTGACGCAGACGGGTATTACCGATGGGCTGGATACACAAGTCAGTCGCCTAGCACAGCTGACCAAGCAAGCAGGTCTCGATGGCGTGGTCTGCTCAGCACAAGAAGCTCAGAGCCTAAAGGCACTATGTGGTCAGGATTTTAAACTGGTGACGCCTGGTATTCGCCTCGCTGAGGACAATGCTGACGACCAAAAACGCATCTGTACGCCTGCCCAAGCGCTACAAGATGGTGCTGACTATCTGGTGATCGGACGTTCTATCACGCAGGCGGCCGACCCAGCGGCCAAACTGCAGCGGATACTTGAGGGTATCTAGCCTAAGTCAAAGACAAAGAAAAGAGACAGCCTAAGCCGCTGTCTTTTTGCTTTTTGCGGGTAGATAAAAAGGTGCTACACTACTTAAAATTTATGTTGATATCTATGACAAAAAATACGCTATGCTTCTATGCATCGTCTGATTGATTTTTGTCCTTGATGTCCTAAGACACTATTGGAAGATATGAAATTACAGATTTTAAGTGACTTGCATATTGATAGCTATGCACGTCAGTCGCATCCGATGGGGCATATCCCCAAGACTGATGCCGATGTGGTGCTGGTCGCAGGCGATACGGCCAATAGCGACAGCGGTATGCCGTGGTTACAAGCGCAAGCGGCCCGTCTGCAGGTACCTCTGATCACCATTGCAGGCAATCATGAATACTTCAATGAAGACGTGCTGCATTTTGATAAAAAGCTGACCATTTGGGATAACTATGATGCCAAGTCGCAGCAAGGCGTGCGGGTTTTACAGTGTCAACACATCGATATTGGAGACGTACGTATCTTGGGCTGCACCTTATGGACGGATTATCAGTATCAGGCCAATGAAGAAACCATGGCAGCGGCCAAGCGTTTTATGCGTGACTATAAACAAATCTATGCCGGTAGCGAGTTGTTTTCCCCTGAGGTGTCCATGCAACTGCATGCTAAGCAGCGTCAATGGCTACAGCAAGCATTAAAAACCGCTCAATCGCTTGGCAAAAAGACCATCGTCATGAGTCACCACAGCATCAGCCCGTTGTCGGTATCTGAGAAATATGCCAGTCTACCCAGTAATGCTGCTTTTGTGAGTGACTTGTCAAGCTGGATGCAGGAGGAATGGGCACCAGCGCTATGGGTGCATGGCCATACCCATGAAGCCTTTGATTATCGTATTGGTCGTACCCGAGTGGTTGTCAATCCACGTGCGTATCCCAACGAAGTCAGTAGTACCGAGATCGCATTTGCTTGGGATAAAGTGATTGAGCTTGATTAGATAGCATACTCTTGCTTGAGATAAAGCGCATAGCAGTGCTGGGCGGTTTTCATTTCGGTTTTGCTTATTTGCAACTGAATTTATATTTTGTTCATTCTTCACAAAAAATCTGCTACGCTTGCTGGCATGAGCAAATACTTCCACAACACTTTATCGAAACTATCTGCAGAAAGGCGTGCCAGTCATACGCCAAGCGCGCCCGCGCCGTCGCACCTGCCTGATAGTATGATCTCTTCAGTAAGCTTGTTGCCTGAAGACAAGCGCCTGATTTTATTTACCAGACACTCCCTGCGAGAGCGCTCTGACGGTAACGGCTTTGCCAGTTATCAGTTGCCATTGACTCCTAAAGGTCGCGTCTTGGCCAAGTCTTGGGGGCGCTGGTTGGCAGGTCATCTGCCATACTCTCTAGACGTGGATAGCATCTCAAGCCCTATCGGCCGCTGTATTGATACCGCGCAGCTTATGCAAGCAGGTGCAGGGTTACAGCGTGACATCCTACATCAGTCGCTGCTGGTAGAGCCTGGTAGCCTCGTTACTGACCCCGAGATTGCCACTCCGGTATTTAAAGAAATCGGCGTGCTTAATTTTATCAATCGTTTTTTACAAGGCAATCTTGCTGGCACCAAAAACGCCTATCAAGGCGGGCTTGATCTTTTATCGTTGTTTTATCAGCATCAGCCGCAGCCTGGACATCTTATGCTGGCGGTCAGTCACGATACGTTGCTGTCAGCGTTTTTGGCGGTGATGTTCGATGTGGTAGAGATTGATTGGAATGATTGGCCAAAGATGATGGAAGGGGTGTTTTTGTGGTTTGATGATAAGCCTTTTAAACAAGCCAGTGCCCACTTCGTCTGGCGCGGTGAGGTCTATATACGGCCGATTGCGACGTTGTTAGAAGGGTACCGTGCAGCAGGGTTTCATCCAAATACATTGCTGTTGCCACCAGAGGTGAGGTGGGACTAAGCTTAGCATCAGCAGTGCCATGGTTGAATGTTCAACAGGCCCTATAAACGAGGCTTTGTTTTTATGGTTTTTTGCGCATAAAAAAACCTTGCCTCAGCATAAGAACTGATGACAAGGTTTTGATCATCACCCAAACAGAGTGATGCGGTCTAAACGTAACCCATCTTAAGCTTGTAAGCCTTTGATGGTTTTGTTTAGGCGGCTCTTACGACGAGCAGCTTTATTCTTATGAATAATACCTTTGTCAGCCATACGATCAAGAACAGGTACCGCTTTTTTGTAAGCTTCGGTAGCCGCGTCATAATCTTTAGCTGCGATAGCCGCATCAACACGTTTTAAGTAAGTACGAACCATAGAGCGTTGTGACGCAGAGTTCTGACGACGTTTGGTGTTTTGACGGGCGCGTTTACGAGCTTGTGCAGTATTAGCCACGCGTATCTCCTTGATAAAGACAGATAAAAATATGAATGTTGATTGCAATAATGGGTTTAACAATCATCGGTGACGAGCAGCCGTCTCGTCAAACATGATGTCGATGTCCAATACTAAAGTATCTAATATCGGTAGTCATCGCAAGCGTCAGAACTGTTTGGAATAATTAAACAGCGTTGACGTGTAAAGCCGGTTATCTTAGCAAATTATTGTGCTTAGGACAATATATTTGATGGTTAATCGGTAAAGAAGTTATGCTATTTTATCAATATTCGGTTTTTTCATGTATCTACTCTCAAAGGGTACGGCCAGTAAAAGGCTTGACGGATAAAATCTCTTACAATAAATTCGCTATAATACCCTCACCGCCGAGTGATTTTAGGTATGATACGCAAGCGGTAAGTTAAAATAGCGCCCAGATATGCTGGCGGATAAGCGAATACGATAAATAAAGAGAATGCTTTGTATAAGAGTGCTCTCATATCTCATACGATACGAATGGATAAGATATGCAGCGAAAAGCAATTGTGATTGGCGCGACAGGATTGGTAGGGCAATATCTTGTCAAGCAGCTAAGTGAGCTTTATGACACGTTGATTGTGATTGCACGGCGTCCGCCACGCTATATCAATGCTAGCATGAGGTTTTATCAGGTCAATGATTTTGACAATTTGGCTGAGGTGTTTGCCAGTGTCGGCGCTGATCGCAGCACCGATGCTTTTAGCTGTCTTGGTACGACCAAAAAGCAAGCTGGCAGTGATGAAGCCTTTCATAAAGTGGATCATGACTACAATGTGACGTTTGCTACGCTGTGCCGCGAGAAAGGGGTAGAAAACTTCTTTTTATTGTCTGCGATGAATGCTGATATCGACAGTCGGTTTTTGTACAACCGAGTCAAGGCGGAGACCGAGCAGTCCATCATGGCGCTAAACTTTGCCCATTTGGTGATTTTTCGGCCATCGTTGTTGCTCGGTAAGCACAAAGGTCGCCCGCTTGAGAGCCTAGGTCAAAAAGCCTTTAAGCTCGTTTCGCCTTTGGTGCCGGAGTCATTACCCCTGCATCCTATTTCTGCAAAACGTGTTGCTAGCGCCATGGCCATGAGCGCCCATGATATCTACGAGCGTAGTAAGTACCGCCGTGAGCCTGCGATTACCACCACAGATATCATCGAAAATAAACAAATGCTGGCAATGACTAAAGTCAAAAAATAGCCTAAGTAAAAATATCAATCATACTTTTTATACCCTTTAATCCTAGCCAACAACGAACAAGGAGTGTACTCATGTCAAACGCAGCAGCAGAGCCTACCATGAACCAAGAAAATTTTGTGACGTGTGATTTATTGGATGCCAATCCTGAGTCGCAAGTATGCCTGCCAAATATCGAAGGCAAGTCGTTTTATAGCTTTGGTGGCAAAGATCGGTTTTGCGGTGAGATTGTGACGGTCAAGTGTTTTGAAGACAACAGCCGTGTCAAGTCACTATTAAACAGCGATGGTAAAGACAATAAGGGCAATGGAAAGGTACTGGTGGTCGATGGTGGTGGCTCGATGCGCTGTGCGCTGCTCGGCGATATGATTGCCCAGTCGGCGATTGATAATGGTTGGGCTGGGGTCATCGTGTACGGCTGTGTCCGTGATGTCGATGATATGGCACAGATGGATATTGGTGTCATGGCGCTTGGCTGTATCCCGCGTAAGTCGACGCGCCGTGACGAAGGCCAAACCGATCTCGAGATTAGCTTTGGGGATTTGACCCTAAATTCAGGCATGTTTGTCTATGCAGACAATAACGGTATTATCGCGAGCGACAAGCCTCTGCTTTAAGCCGACTGCCAAGCCTAGCCCAACCATTAATATGAAATCTCGGCTTAAGCGTTGAGGTTTTTGTGCGTGATGTGCTGAGTGACAAACCGTTACGGCATAAATTTTGGTAATTGCATAAATATTCGTATAATAGCTTTCTGACTCTTAACTTTGATCTTATCCTCTATGCCTATCACTGCTTTGACTGACGCGTTTGACCCTATTAACCAGCAGTTGTTTCCTATCGCTCATGCCGAGCGGCGCTGGCTGACCCCTGTTTATGGTGCGGTCAGTAGTCTATGGCTGGCAAGCTTGATGCAAGCGTTGGTATGGGACGTGTCCGAGCGTCTAAAAGTAGTGGTAACGCGCGATCAAAACCAGCTCAATCAGATAGAAACCGAGCTGGCGTTTTGCGGCGTCGATGCCTATGTGTTTCCTGATTGGGAGACGCTGACCTACGATGAGCTGTCCCCGCATCAAGACATCGTCAGCGAGCGTATCAACCTATTGACCGATATGCCCACTAAAGGCGTGCTGCTCATCTCGGTGCAGGCGCTCATGCACCGGATCGCCCCGCCAAGCTGGCTGATAGGGCAGCATTTTGATTTGAGTGTCGGTGATCGCTTTGATATTAATACTCAGCGCGAGCTGCTTGCAAAGGCAGGCTACCGTGCGGTCGAAAACGTCTTTGAGCCAGGCGAGTTTGCGGTACGCGGTAGTATTGTCGATATCTTTGCTATGGGGCAGCCATTTCCGCTACGTTTAGACTTGTTTGATGATGAAATCGAAACCATTCGCTTTTTTAATCCGCAGACGCAGCGTACGCTGACCGTCGACGATCTAAAAAACATGATGAGTGGTAACGACAGTAGCATCGGCAAAGAGTCACTGTCGCTACTGCATAAACTGCCTGATATCTCAAAACCTATTCAGCAGTTTCAGATACTACCTGCCAAAGAGTTTCCGCTCGATGAAGGGCGCGAGACGTTTCGGACCAACTTTGCAGCGATGTTTCCCAATACCAGCAGTCGCAAGTCTGAGCTGCATAAAGATGTGATGGCGGGTATCGCCAGTAGCGGGCTTGAGTACTATCAGCCATTGTTTTTTGATTTGGATGACTGGCAAGCTGACAGCAGCTTGTTTGCTTATTTGCCAGATGACGCTCTGTTTATCATCGATGAGCGAATCCACGAAACACAAGCGGATTATTGGTCGCAGATTCAGCGCCGTTATGAAGAGCGCAGGCACGATATCGACAAACCCATTGTCGCCCCAGAATTGTTATATTTATTATCAAATACCTTAAACGAGCATCTTAACCACTATCCGCGAGTGATGCTCAGTGCGCATGAGACGCGCGCGGCGATAGACAATGATGCCTCATCGACCGCACAGGCTGCCTTTAATCGGCAAGGGTTGGTCACACTCACGGCGCAACAACCGCCGCAGCTGGCGGTCAATCACCAAAAAGCAGAACCATTGGCCGATTTGCTAGAGTTTTTGCTACAGCAAGCACAAACAGCGACGCCGGTGCTGATCGTTGCCGAAACAGCAGGGCGCCGTGAGATTTTGATAGAGCTGTTTAAGGGTAAGGTAGATACCAAAGCGTATGATAGCTTTGAAGCGTTTTTGGCCGCTGATAAGGTCACAACCCTTAGTGACAATAACTTGCCGCAGGTAGGGCTGACGGTGGCGCCTATCGAGCGCGGGGTGTATATTCCTGAGCGCCTGGTGGTGATCAGTGAGACTCAGCTGTTTGGTAGGCAAGTGCTACAAACACGTCGCCGCCGCCAAAGCGGGGTGTCAGAAGAGTTTTTGGTCAAAAGCGTCACAGAGATTACCGAAGGCAGCCCAGTGGTGCATATCGAGCATGGTATCGGCCGCTATAATGGGCTGATTACCTTAGATGTCGGCGATGGCGAGCAAGAGTTTATTCATCTAAAATACGCGGACGACGCCAGTATTTATGTACCCGTTGCCAATTTGCAAATGATCAGCCGCTACAGCGGTGGTGACCCCGCGCTTGCACCACTCCATAAAATAGGTAGCGGCAAGTGGGACAAAGCCAAACAAAAAGCGCTGGAGCAAATCCATGATGTCGCCGCCGAGCTGCTCAATATGCAGGCAAGGCGTGAGGCCAAAGTCGGTATTCATTTCAAGATTGACCCTTCACAATATGAGCTGTTTGCCAGTCAGTTTGCCTTTGAAGAGACCGCCGATCAGGCCAATGCTATCCATGCGGTGATGGAGGACATGAGACAAAACCAGCCGATGGATCGCCTCATTTGCGGTGATGTGGGTTTTGGCAAGACAGAAGTGGCGATGCGCGCGGCGTTCATTGCGGTCAGTGCCGGTTATCAAGTGGCGGTATTGGTGCCAACGACGCTGCTGGCAGGTCAGCACGAAGACAATTTTCGCGACCGTTTTGCCGATTGGCCAGTACGTATCGAGACATTATCGCGTTTTGGTGGCAAAAAGCATCAAGAGACGGTATTGGCAGACCTTGCCGCGGGTAAGGTGGATATCGTCATCGGTACCCATAAACTGTTGCAGCCGGATGTAAAGTTTGCCAATTTGGGGCTGATGATTGTTGATGAAGAGCACCGCTTTGGTGTGCGCCACAAAGAGCGTATCAAAGCCATTCAGACCGATGTAGACAGTATGTCGATGACAGCGACGCCGATTCCGCGTACGCTTAATATGGCACTATCTGGCATGCGTGATATGTCGATTATCGCCACGCCGCCTGCTCGTCGTCTGGCGATCAAAACCTTTGTCATGCAAAAGACCGATGCCTTGATGAAAGAGGCTATCTTGCGTGAGCTATTACGCGGCGGGCAAGTCTACCTGCTGCATAATGATGTGGCGAGCATTGAGCGCATGGCAGAGACGATACGTGAGCTGGTGCCCGAGGCTAGAGTGGGGGTCGCGCATGGGCAGATGCAAGAGCGCCAGCTTGAGCAGATTATGGAGCAGTTTTATCATAAAAAGTTCAATGTGCTGGTGTGTTCGACCATCATCGAGACCGGTATCGACGTACCAAATGCCAATACTATCATCATTGAGCGCGCGGATAAGTTTGGTCTGGCGCAGCTGCATCAGCTGCGAGGCCGCGTAGGCCGTAGTCATCATCAGGCGTATTGCTACTTGCTCGTGCCATCTATCAAAGGCTTAAAAGGCGATGCCAAGCGCCGTCTGCACGCCATTGAACGCGCCAATACATTGGGTGCAGGCTTTATGCTGGCGAGTGAGGATTTGGAGATTCGCGGGGCAGGTGAGATACTGGGCAAGCAGCAAAGCGGTAACATGCAAGCCATTGGCTTTAGCTTGTATATGGATATGCTAGAGCGTGCGACAAAGGCCATCAAGGCGGGCAAAGAGCCTGATTTGAATACCCCATTGTCACTGACCAGTGAGATCAATCTGCACAGCTCAGCGCTGATACCAGAAGAATACTTGCATGATGTGCATCAGCGTTTGCTATTTTATAAGCGCATCAGTAATGCTGATGATTTTGAGGCGCTCACCGATATCCGTACCGAGATGATTGATCGTTTTGGCACACTGCCAGATCAGACCAAGCATTTATTTGCCATCCATAGACTGCGCATACAGGCCGAGCCATTGAAGATCAACAAAATCGATGCCAATAGTAGCAGCATGACGTTAGAGTTTGCTCCTGATACGCCAGTTGACGCCTTGGCAATTATCCAGCTTATTCAAAAAGATGGACAGCGCTACCGGATGAATGGCGCCTCTGGCATTCGCTATCAAGATGCCGATAAGCTGGCCACGCCTCAGCAACGCGTGACTGTGCTTGAGGAGTTGCTACGCTACTTTAGCGAGCATATGGTAGCAGAGCCTGCTTAGCACTTCGAGTGACGTCAATCATCATATCAAGCGCCGCATCTATTAGGCAGCAGCACAGTAAAACAGCAGCCAATCTATCAAGGCGCTATTTTATCTACTGGATAACTGATAAAATAGCAGATACTCTGTGTCTACTCTATGGCCTATAGCGTCCGATAGGTCTTGGCCACCCTTATTTTTAGTATCTAAGCGTTATCCCCTTCATAACAAGAGAACCGTCATTATGTTCCAACTTCATCATAAACTTGCAGCCGACAGTTTTTTGGTGGGAGATTTCCCATTATCGACCTGCCGTTTAATCAATGATTGTCAGTTTCCTTGGTTGATATTGGTGCCACGTGTCTCTGGTATCAAAGAATTGTATGAGCTGTCTGAGGCCGACCAAGCGCAGTTTTTGCGTGAGTCGAGCTGGTTGTCCAGCCAACTTGCCAAGACTTTTCAGGCTGACAAGATGAACGTGGCTGCGCTGGGCAATCAGGTGCCGCAGCTTCATTTTCATCATATCGTTCGTTATCAAAACGATATGCAGTGGCCCAACCCAGTGTGGGGCGTCCCTGCTGTACCTTACACCAAAGAAGTACTGGCGCAAATGCAGCAAACCTTGATGATGGCGCTGCGTGGTCATCATCAAATGCCGTTTGATTGGCAGATGCAGTAGGTCTTTTAGCAATAAGCCTTTGGTAATAAACGGTTAAATACGCATAGTCATGAGCGTCGTCTGTAAGCATAGCTCTCTGTGTTAATGAGTTTATTGTACGGCTTTACGAAAAATATTTTACATTTGTCTGTCAGTCGTTATATTAGAGTGTAAGTTGGCTACATGGATATAGCCAGCTTGTCAGCTCAGTGTCTTTGCTGCGTCACATCAGAGTAGATGCGGTGCGAAGTGCTGAGACCTTCAATTTTAAATCAAGATTGTTTGATTTAAAGTTTCACTCTATGTTAAGGACAACAAATGGCTACTTCCTCTATCTCACCACCCTCGTCACGACGATCTACTATGTTGTTTCTCTCGATTTGTACCGCGTTGCTGGGTATGACGGCCTGTGAAACAGACTCTACTGAGCCTACCGCCATGTCGCCCGCGGCAACACAAACCATCACAACTGATGCTGACCCATCTAACCGCTCTATTACGTCAAACTTTAGCGCCAGCGCTGCTGCTAAATCGGTCGCGCACCGTTACCTTGTCGGTACTGGTAAAGCCGACATCACAGGAGCTGCAGCCGAAACGGGCATGTTTGGCTATGCTGCAGGTCAGGTGGTGCAGGGTATCAATGATCGTCTATATTCTCATGCTTTTATTGTCGGCGAAGCGGATAGCAATGCAGGTAACCGAGTCGTCTATGTCTCAGCGGATATGGGCGCGATGTTTACCGCGGTCAAGCTTGAGGTTATCAAACGCTTGCAAGCAGATTTTGGCGACTTGTATAACGATGATAATGTGATGCTTGCCGCCACGCATACTCATGTGGGAAATGCTGGCTACTCGCATCAGCAGCTGTATCAAATCGCCAGCACGGACGACACACTAGCGGGCTATAGTCAGCAAAACTTCAACGCTATCGTCGGCGGAATTGTCACTTCGATCAAACGCGCTCATGAGTCATTGACGCCAGGGACGTTGTCTGTGGCACAAGGCGAGTTAAAAGGGGCGACTGTTAACCGTTCACAGATTGCGTATAACAACAATGTCGATGCGCAAGAGTTTGATAGTAATGTCAATGAGACCATGACTCAGCTGCGCCTAGATGCTGCCGATGGCACACCGATGGGACTGATCAATTGGTTTGCCCTGCACCCGACCAGCTTTAGCAATCAGTTTATGCATCTTAGCGCGGACAACAAGGGCTACGCTCAGCTTGGCGCCGAAAAGCTGTTTAATAACAACGCGGACAGACCTTTTGTCGCGGCCTTTGCCAATGCTGATGAAGGGGATGTATTGGCGGCAGGCGGTAATGCCAACTCAAAACCCGGCTTTCAGGGTAGTGATGACGAATGGGAAAACGTCCGACGCGATGGGCAACTGCAGCTTGATAAGGCTGCTGAACTATGGCATCAAGGTGCCCCTGTCGCGGGGCCGGTGGATGTCCGCGCACGCTGGGTTGATCTAAAAGGCTATCAGGTCGAAAGCAGGTTCACCAATGGTGCGGGTGACAAAGTCTTATGTACGCCTGCCCGAGGTTATTCTTTTGCTGCAGGCGGCGAAAACGGGCCATCAAATATCCCTGGCATATACGAAGGCATGACGCGCGCGAGCTTTCGGATCAATGATGATATCAATAAAGTCGATCAGTCGCTTTTGGCCAGTTTGACACGCGGCGCCTTTGGTATCGTCTCAACCGTCAATCAAGACGACTGTCAGGCAGAAAAACAAGTGCTATTGCCAACTGGCAAGTGGGGCTGGATAAATACTGAGCAGCCTGTCCAGCTCATGCGTATCGGTAATATCGCTATTGTGGCTATTCCTGGCGAGCCGACCACCATGGCGGGGCGGCGGATACGAGCCGCTGTACTTGCTCAGCTAAAAGACGCAGGGGTCGATACCGTCATTGTCAACGGTTTGGCCAATAACTATAGCGGCTATTTGAGTACACGTGAGGAGTTTGCCGCCCAGCATTATGAAGGTGCCTCTACGGAGTATGGCCCTTATCAAACGGCGGCGTATATACAGGAGTATAGCCAGTTAGCCGAAGCGCTACGCACCGGTACAGACGTGCCTGACAGTGCCGCACCACCTGATCGCTCACATAAGTCGTTTCATGAGCGTACAGGCGTGGTATTCGATGACAAACCCATACATCAACGTTGGGGGCAAGTGCTCACGCAGCCAAACCCTAGTTACCAAAGCGGGGAGGTCGCTACGGCGGTATTTCGCGCAGCGCACCCCAAAAACAACCTACGTACTGAAGACAGCTTTCTTAAGGTGCAGCGTTACCAAGATGGTCAATGGGTGGACTATCTAAGCGACCGTGACTTTGAGACCACCTACACGTGGCAGCGAGAAGGGGCGGCCTATAGCAAAGCGATTATCGATTGGCGCATCCGTGCCGATACGCCAGCAGGGACATATCGACTAACCCATGCTGGCGACTGGAAAAGCGGCTGGACAGGCAAAATTAAGCCTTATTCTGGCGCCTCAAGCAGCTTTAGGGTGCAGTAAGACAGCCTAGTATCAAGTAAGGCTATAAACTTGCTCATGATGGCTTGCTTATTAAGTGACCAACGGTAGGGTTTTGCGTATCAGTAACGTATGTTTTATAAAAATGAAAACGTATAATAATCTTTCAGGTTATTTTATACCAAACCTAAAGTGCCATCAGTGTTGGCGAGTTGCGTTTGTCTGCCTGTTGTTTGGATTTTGAAAATAGTATGTTCATAACGATATCGACTGTCTCTGTACTATTCTCCTGCTTCTAACATTTATCGATAGTCTGCGTTATTAAGCGAACACTTCATATGCCTCTTTTAGATACGTTGAGACCGAAATTTCCATCGCAGACGAATGGTATCTATCGATTCGACTATCCAGAAGTGTTTGTCTTGATCCTAACGGTTGTGCTTCTTGCCCTGCATTTTGACTTTAGTGCCACCTCGATGGCACTGCTGATCGTCGTTAGCCTGCCAAGCTTGCTGATTTTGATATATAACTATCGCCGTCAGACCAGTTTTTGGACCTCCAATATCGTCATTATTTTGCTGTCTGCAGTCATAGGCTCGATACAGCTGTGCACGGTCATGTCGATCAGTCTGGCAGCTTTGATTGCGCTACGTATTATTATTAGTAGTCCTGAAAACCAAATTAGACTGGTCATTGTCTCGATAGTGACTGTGATTGTTTTTTATTATGTCAGCGTGATTTTAAACAGCACGCAGATGGACTGCCATGACAGTTGGCTGCCGCCAGTGGTGCTACTGTCCAGTATGGCGGTGATGCTGTGTCAGTTTCGCTATGTGTATCAAAAGTACATGGGTCACCAACAGCGTGCGCAGCAAGCGGTAGGGCGTTTGGGTACCATGGTTTCAGTCATCAATAAGTTGACCCGTTTTGTGCCACCGCAGATTTGGGAGCCAATTGTAAAAACAGATGCGCCCGTTAGTGTGTCAAACAAACGTGCCAAGCTGACGATTATGTTTTCAGACATTGTGGGTTTTACAGAGCTGTCTGATAGTTTAAGCTCGGACAATCTGGCAGATATTTTAAATACCTATATGCACTGCATGACGGTCATCGCCAATAAGCATGGCGCTGTGCTTGATAAGTTCGTCGGCGATGGGATGGTGTGTTTTTTTGGAGAGCCTAGCAGTCAAGGCGCGCGTCAAGATGCGCTTGACTGTGTGGCAATGGCGCTAGACATGCGCCGTGAAATGCGTACCCTGAGGCATAAGTGGCGGCTTATGGGTTTTGCAGGGCTGTATATACGTGTTGGTATCACGACAGGCTATTGCCATGTCGGCAACTTCGGTAGCAATAATCGCTTGAGCTATACATTGATTGGCAAAGAGGCCAATCTCGCGGCGCGGCTGGAGAGTAGCGCGGGCAAAGATGAGATACTGGTCAGCGAAAGTACTTATGATTATGTTTGTCACAATTATGAGTGTCAGCATGCAGGTGCGTTTCAGCTCAAAGGCTTCGACGAAAAAGTCAATGCTTGGCAAGTCCTCGATCCTGATGCCAATAAAGGTCAGCTATCAAAATGGGTGGACCATACGTTACCAGGATTTAATTTGCATCTAAACTTCAAAGACATGAAAGATCAAGACTATCAAGACATCCGAGAACGTCTAAACCTCGCTCTCGAGCGTATCAAACAAGAGCAAGAAAAAGTAGCAAATACTATTGCAGCAGAGAGCCAGCGTCACAACGATTAATAGCGAATCTTTTACTGATTTGACATCTGTATGACCATATTTAATATGCCAGCACATTCGTAAGCAGACAAAAATGCCAACCATGATATGCAGTCATCGTTGGCGTTTTATGATGGCTTTGACTATATGTTATTAGTAGTATGTTATCAGTGGTTTTCTTTAGCATGGTTGAGCGTGTATTTGGGAATCTCGATGGTCAAGTCGTCGTCTTCGAGCATCACCTGACAAGACAAACGTGAGTCTGGCTCCAGACCCCAAGCACGGTCTAAAAGATCCGCTTCGATATCGTCCATCTCATCTAAGCTATTAAATCCTTTACGCACCACCACATGACAGGTAGTACAGGCTTTTGACATCTCACACGCGTGCTCTATCTTAATGCCTTTTTCTAGTAGGGCTTTGCAGAGGTTCTGGCCAGCTTCTAGCTCGACTTCAGTGCCTTCGGGGCAAATCTCATGATGAGGTAATACGGTAATCTTTGGCATAAATTATCTATCCGGTGCTAATCAATTAAAAAATAAAAACTCAAAAATATATCAGGCCTGCTATACGTCATCACATCTATCATGGCTAAGCCGTATATAGATAGATTCTATACGCGCTGTTACCAATCTTGAGCGCTGGTACCTGCCATGCTGGCCTTGACGCTTTGATTCATAATGCGAGCAGCAAATGCATCGCTATGTGGTTTGAGCTTGGCTTGTTCGGCTTCAATGAGAGTCAAGTCATCGGTGTTTAGTGCCGTTTGTAGCGCTTGTATTTGCTGTGTTAGAGCTTGCTGCTCATCAGGGGTCAGTAGGGCTGCAAACTCTTGCAACGCAGACTGTAGCGCCAACACTTCGCGTTCTGCCTCTACTTTTGTCTCAATCAAAGAGCGAGCGTTTTTGTCCGCTTCTGCATGCTCAAACCCTGCCATCAGTAGCTGCTCTTTTTGCTCATCAGACAAGCCATAAGAGGGTACAATCTCGATTTTGCTTTCAGTCTTAGTCGTGGTTTCTTGCGCGCTGACTGTCAGCTGTCCATTGGCATCAATGCTAAAGGTGACCTCGATACGGGCAAAGCCCGCTTTCATCGGTGGGATGCCATATAATTCAAAACGTCCAAGCGAACGGCAGTTTTCGACAGTTTCGCGCTCGCCTTGAACCACATGAATCACCATGCCTGTCTGACCGTCCTGATAGGTGGTAAATACTTGGCGTTTTTTGACAGGGATAGGGGTGTTACGGGGAATCAGCACCTCAACCAAGCCGCCCATAGTTTCAAGGCCGAGTGACAAGGGAGTGACATCTAATAATAAAAGTGTGTTGTCGCTATCGCCATTGACCAGCTGATGCGCGGTTTGTGCAGCTCCTAGAGCGACGACTTCATCTGGGTTTAAGCGGCAAAGTGGCTGCTTGCCAAAAAACGTGGTCACCACTTGTTGCACAGCTGGCATACGGGTTGAGCCGCCCACCAAGATGACTTCATCCAAATCGTCAATAGATAGCTTGGCATCGCGTAATACCTGCTCGCAGACGCTAAGCGTACGGCGATTGACAGGCTCAGCAATGGTCAATAAATCGTCACGGTGCAAGGTGCCTTGATAAGAGTGACCGTTGACCGTGATGTCGATAGCGACCTGCTCGGCGTCCGTCAAAACTTGCTTATATGCTTTGGCTTGCTGGGCAAGGATTGACTTGTCATGCCGACTGACGTCTTTTGGGTCAATACTTAATTGTTTGATCAACCAGTTGGTCAGCAAGCGGTCGATATCATCACCGCCTAGCGCACTGTTGCCGCCAGTTGCTAAGACTTCAAAAACCCCATCGGTGAGCTTTAAGATAGACACATCAAAGGTACCGCCGCCCAAATCATAAATTAAGTAATGGCTTTGCGTGTTGTCTTGATTGGGCTTATCAAGGCCGTAGGCGACAGCGGCAGCCGTGGGCTCATTTAACAGACGTAGCACATTGATACCAGCAGCTTGTGCAGCATCTTTGGTCGCTTGGCGCTGCGCCTCATCAAAATAAGCGGGAACAGTGATCACTGCCCCTTCGATACTGTCGGCAGGTAATGCGCTTGCGGCGCGCTGCTCGAGGGCGGCTAGGATACGTGCTGAGACTTCAACAGGGGATACCTTACCTTGGGCGGTGACAAAAGCTGGCATGTCGTCTGCATTGCCGCTTAACTCATAAGGATGAGAGAATTTAATATCTGCTTGACTACGACCCATAAAGCGCTTGGCGGATACGATGGTGTTTTTTGGGTCATCGGCCAAATGTGCTAGGGCATCATACCCTACCATGGGTTTGCCAGTGCTGGGGTAGTAGACGACAGAGGGCAGCAACGTATCGTTGTCAGCGCCTGCCTCTAAGACTTGCGCCTTGCCTGAGCGTACGACTGCGACCAGTGAGCGTGTGGTGCCAAGGTCGATACCTAGACCAAAACGATGCTGATGAGGTTGGGCACTTTGATTGGGTTCGGCAATTTGCAATAAAGACATAAAATCACTCAAAGATAAAATAAATAAAGGAAATGGCGCAATTATGATGACGGACGAATGATGATAAATATCAATCTTTAAATCTACATATTGAAGGTATGTTTATCTAGACACCCTAAACATATAAATCATCGTCATCAGAGTGCTCAGCACTGGCGACTTCATCGAGACCAGTCGTCACATCGGCATTGAGTTTTACCAAAAACTTAAGCTTTTGGGTGGCATCAATCGCGGTCTGCCAGTCTTGCTTTTGATAGGCACTGCTAAAGTGCTCAGATTGTTTGCTCAGACGAGTGGTAATCTGGGGTTGTAGCTGCGCAAGCGTTGTCCGATCCTTATCTTCGATCGCTTCATCTAGATCGATACGCATCTGCATGGCGTCTTCTAAAAAATCTAAATCGGCAATTGAGTGCTCAAGATTATGAGCCTGATTTGCCATCTCTAATAGGTAGCCGGCGCGGCTATCAGGAGCCTTTAAGGTTTGGTATGCTTGATTTATCAGCGCTGAAGCTTGCTCTGATTGCTGCTTGGCCTCCGTCACACTCCCCACGTCTTTTGTGCTATCTACCATCAGATTATCAGGATGATAGCGTTTTTGTAGTAGACGTAACTGCTGATCCAGACGGGTCTGATCAATCTCAAACTGAGCGGGCTGCTCAAATAGAGCAAAAAAGTTATCAAACTGTGCTTCTGCGGTGATGTCTGTCATATCATACGCCTTGCTTTTATTTATTATAAAGTGTCTGAGATACCAGTGCTTATCATATCCAGTGTGCTATCAAGCGCCAGATTGGGTGGTGTATAGCCTACCAACTGAATAATAGAAATGTTACAAATGATATTTTTTATCAAAATACAACATGCTTAAAGGCCAGTAGGCCTCAGTCATAACGATGGCCAATGGCTAAGGGTGGGCAACTTTAAACAGTAAACGACTCACCGCAACCACATTCGCCTTTTTGGTTGGGGTTGGTGAACTTAAAGCCTTCGTTCAAGCCTTCTTTTTCATAATCCATCAATAAGCCGTCTAAATAGACCAAGCTTTTCGGATCGATAAAGATGCTCACACCGCGGCTTTCGTAACGCGTGTCATTGTCATCAGGGGTATCTACAAACTCTAAGACATAGGCCAAGCCTGAACAGCCTGCGGTACGAATGCCCACACGGATACCTTCGCCTTTGCCGCGATTGTCCAAAAACTCTCGAACATGCTGAGCGGCGCGTTCTGTCATTTCAATCATGCCAACTCCCATTGACTATCAATAATAAAGATATCTTTCAATATGATGTCATCGACCATAAAATCAATGACGGTTATTCATAACAACTACTAATAGCAGCTATCAATAACGAATATGAGACTAGTAGCAAACCTACCAGACTTATGTGTTTGCGCCAGTTAGAAAATAAAAGGTGACAATTACAGTAGCGTTATTGTCACCTTTATGGCCTCAGTAGCGATCGATTAGAGCACTACTGACGCCTTGCTGATAAAACAGTGCATACGCCAGTAAGCTTAGCTGGTCGCTTCTTCAGCGGTACCATGCTTGCCTTTATAGTCGCTGATAGCCGCTTTGATGGCGTCTTCTGCGAGTACAGAGCAATGCACTTTTACAGGTGGCAAAGCCAACTCTTCAGCGATGTCCATATTTTTAATCTCGCCAGCTTGGTCCAAGCTTTTGCCTTTTAGCCACTCGGTGACAAGTGAGCTTGAGGCAATCGCTGAGCCGCAGCCATACGTTTTAAAACGTGCATCTTCGATGATGCCGGCGTCATCTACTTGGATCTGTAGGCGCATCACGTCGCCACACGCTGGGGCACCGACCATACCTGTACCAACGTTTTTGGCATTTTTGTCAAGATTGCCGACGTTGCGTGGGTTTTCGTAATGATCAATAACTTGGTCACTATAGGCCATGGGGTTTTCTCCTAGTTAGGGGATGAGCGATAGATTGTTTACTACGTATCAGTCGCTCATCGATAATTGGGGTCAAACGCTTACTGTAATTGTCTGATCAATCGTTTTATAAATATTTAAAACAAAGCGCATAAAGGCGATTTGTTTGGTAAATGTTAGTGCTCAGCCCATTCTACTGAATCTAAATCCACACCTTCTTGATACATATCCCAAAGTGGTGATAGGGCGCGCAGTTTCTCAACCGCTTCGTGCATTTGTTTGATGACACGGTCGATGTCTTCTTCGGTGGTATAACGGCCAAAGCTGAAGCGGATTGAGCTGTGAGCCAGCTCATCTGGACGACCAATAGCACGTAATACATATGATGGCTCAAGCGTCGCAGACGTACAGGCCGAGCCTGATGAAACAGCTAAGTCTTTTAGCGACATCATCAATGACTCGCCTTCTACAAAGTTAAAACTGATATTGACGATATTAGGCACGCTATTGTCTAAATCACCGTTTAGGTAGATCTCTTCGATATCTTGCAGGCCATCCCATAGTTTTTGGCGGAGTTTGGCAACGTGAGCATGATCTTCTTCAAAGCGCTCATTGGCTAGGGCAAATGCTGCTCCTAGACCTACGATTTGATGCGTCGGTAATGTACCTGAGCGCATACCACGCTCATGACCACCGCCATGCTGCTCAGCTTTTAGGCGAATGCGCGGCTTACGGCGGACAAACAATGCGCCGATACCTTTAGGGCCATAGGCTTTGTGTCCTGAGAAACTCATCAAATCGATTTTCATTTCTTCAAGATTGATTTTTACTTTACCGACAGACTGCGCGCCATCGACGTGGAAAATCACGCCAGCGTCACGAGTGATTTCACCAATCGCTGCGACATCGGTGATGGTACCAAGCTCATTGTTTACCATCATCAGTGATACCAAAATCGTATCGTCACGTAATGCATCTTTTACTTGCTCTGGCAAAATAAGACCCGTACCGGCTTGTGGCTCTAAGTAAGTAATCTCAAAACCTTCTTGCTCAAGCTCACGGCAGGTATCTAAAACCGCTTTGTGCTCAATTTTACTGGTAATGATGTGCTTGCCGCGCGATTGATAAAAGTGCGCCGCGCCTTTGATGGCAAGGTTGTCAGATTCAGTCGCACCAGAGGTAAAGACGATTTCACGCGGATCAGCGTTGATGACTTCAGCCACTTGCTGACGCGCGGTTTCTACGGCTTCTTCTGCTTGCCAGCCGTAGCCGTGCGAGCGCGAGGCTGGGTTACCAAAGATGCCATCTACAGTCAGATACTCGCTCATCTTAGCAGCTACTGACTTAGCAACTGGCGTGGTGGCGGCATAATCTAAATATATAAGGTTGTTATGTTGGCTCATGCTGGGTTTGCCTCGCTGTTCGATAGGGTAATGGTATTAATGTCTTTTATAGAAACTTCTTTGGTGGAGGTGTGCTGTCGCTCTGAGACGGACTGCACATTTTCCATATCTAATAATTGCGCTAATGTTATGTTTTTCAAGTACTGCTCGATATGATTGGACAATGCACACCATAGATCATGGGTTAAGCACATTGTACCACCTTGGCAGTCGCCGCGTCCTTCACACTGCATCGCATTAACCGACTCATCGACCGCAGATATGATGCTCATCACATCTATCTCGTTTAGCGGTTTGGCTAAGTAATAACCACCCGCGGCACCGCGTATACTGGTGACAAGCCCACGTTTGCGTAGTTTGGAAAATAACTGTTCGAGATAAGAGATAGATATTGATTGCCGTTTAGCGATATCAGATAAGGATACCGCACTGTCTTGTTGGCTGGTTTGTAGCGCCAAATCTAGCAACGCGGTCACGGCGTATCTGCCTCGAGTAGTCAAACGCATGTGTTATCTCCAAACTTATATATCATTTTTATTTAACAACGATCTTAGTAAGAAACTCTCTACCAAAGCGAAAGATAAAAAAGGCAAAACCTCTGCCATGCTCAAATAAAAGTCATCTGCTAAGTGGTGTCTTATCGTCGTTAAACAACAGATGGTCAACCCGATGTGTGCAACGATTAAGCCAATTATACTTAATCCTGAGTAATTTAGTCAAGATTAAAGTGTGGTTGAATGGTTAATCAAGCTGATGGCTATGATTGATAAAAACAATGATGCATAAAAGCAATGATGAATAAACATCGAGAGTAAAAACAAATGAGCAGTAAAGATATAGTCGATGCACTATAAAACAAACCCAGTGTTACAGGTATAAATGCCGTAAAGTCTCAAAAGTAAGCAGCACGTCAGATAAGTTGATAGCAATCGCATGCGGACATTGCTGCATTTTTTTGGTTTAGGATTAACGATACTTGATAAAAGGCAAGGTAGGAGAAGGTAGGGTGACAGCAATAGATATCTAGGCTGTGCTTTTGATATCGCACCCTACTGTTTGATGACTGGTCAGTAGCCTGTTAAAGACGCCACCATAAAGCGACTAATAGACTTCTCAATGATACCTGTCGATTTTATTGCTTCGTTTAGTGGACTCGTTTAATTTATTAATAATGCGATAATCGCGCCAATCATGACAAGCAGGGCGACGACAGTCACAATTGTCAGTGTTTTTTGTTTGCTTTGTAGCTCTTTGACCGTGGTTTCAAGCTCGCGGTTTTTGATGGTTAAGGTGTTGATTTGCGTTTGCTGCTCTTTGATACGCAGTTTGTAGTTTTCTTTTTTTTCTGCCATCTCCGCTTCAGTGGGCTTAGATTTGCCTTTACCACCTTTGAACTTTTTCACCAGTCCTTGGATGAGGCTGCCTAGACCCAATTGCATGATAAATTGCTTGACCAACTGTACTTGCACTGACTCCCCGCGCATTTGTAGCTTTTCAGTGCTTTCGCTGTCGTGAGTGGTGATGGCGTTGATGACTTGGATACTATAGGCATTGATGACGACATCAGGCTCGCTACGGCCTATCGGCAATTGCGCGTCTAATAACACGCCTTTGGTACTAAAGGTGGCAAAAACTTCTACATGGGGAAGGTACAAGCGCAGCGCGACGACAGTACCTTGCTTGGCTAAAGGATAAGCTGCTTTACGTAATTCAGGATCTAGGCGTAACAGTAAGGTCAATGCTGACTCGATGAACACCAAAAAGATATTGAGAAAAGAGTGAGATAACGTAGAACGCTTCATGTAGATAATCCGTGGTTATTTTAGTAACGTGTCGTAAAATGAGGATTTGATCAATAAAAAACAACTTAAAAATCAAGATACAGCCAAAATATGCGATTATATTTTGCTTATAGTAACGTCTTTATAGTAAAAAGTAACGCAAGTTTCTGACTCCTGGTACCCTTTATGTCAAGTGTATTGATAAGTCGATATTTTTTGTGCTATTTTCGGCTTTGGCTGCCTGTTGTCTTAGAGCCAGTAGTGGCTTGTTGATGACTCATTAGTATTTTTAAGCTAAGGATAGGTTCAAATACTATAATGAGAGCAATTTACTGGACAAAACACTGGGTAGTCAAGCTGCCTAAGGTAAAGTAGTGAGTTGATAAAAAATTGCAGGGGTTTTGCGTAACATTGAGTGTCAAATACGTAGTAAGCGGCACAAAAATATGTAAAATCGCTTGCGCTCCTTATGCGGCCTTGATATAAAGACGATAACAAAGCGAAACCTGTTAATACGCAAGTCAGGTAGTTTTTATTGCTTAAGTGCTATGAGAGCGTTACAATACCTGGCGTGAGCGTGTATTATCCCCCTTAAACTTGAAGGAAATTTTATGAATAAGTCAGAATTGATTGATAGCATCGCAGAAAAAAGTGGTCTGAACAAAACCCAAGCTGGCGATGCACTAAACGCTGTTATGGAAAGTGTTGGTGAAGCTTTAGAAGCTGGCGACAGCATCTCTTTGGTTGGTTTTGGTACTTTTAGCGTAAAAGACCGCAAAGCACGTACTGGCCGTAACCCTAAAACTGGTGAAGAGCTAAACATCCCAGCAAGCAAAGTACCAAGCTTTAAAGCTGGTAAAAACTTAAAAGAGCGCTTAAACTAAGCCTTTATTAAGATAGTATTTTTTAAGACTATATAAGGTATAGACCACTATAAAACCACGGCTACCTATTAGGCAGAGACTAAAATTGGATACAAGATACGTATAAATGCAGTGTCTGTAGGCCGTAAAAAGATAGAAGGTCGCTCATGGATTTGCTTATTATTTAAGTCATGAGCCAAATAGCAAAAAGCACCTAATATTTAGGTGCTTTTTTTATTGCGATAGTTTGTATCAGACATCATGAATATTTTGAGTCTGTCTTAAAAATCACGTATCATAGGGCGCGCTGTAGATGCATTGTCTAAATCAAGATTGATTGATATCTCTTGGTTTTGCACCAAAACGCACACGCCCTTACTCATACCATTGCCGGCTTAGATAGCATCGTTACCACAGCGTCGATAGGCATCATATTACAATGGTTTTTCATCAACATAGGTTAATAAAGCAGAGATAACTATGGATAAATTGCGCGATTTTTTAAAAAGCTGGCCAGGTCGCATTTTATTGATTTTATGCCTGTCACCGCTTGCGCTATTGGGTGTCGAAAGCTACTTTGGCGGTAGTGTCGACCCAAACCAAGTCGCTCAGGTAGGTGAGGCAAGCGTGGGGCTGTCTGAGTATCAAGCTGCGGTAAATAACCGTCGTACCGAAATTTTAGAGCAAGTTGATGATGCCAGCCTATTAAATGAGGATGTGCTACACGAGCAGGTGCTAAAAGGCCTTATAGATCGCACATTGTTAGAGCAGCAGGCAGGCAAGCTTGGAATGACGGTCTCTGATGACACCATCAACCGTTTACTGCGTCAAGAAGAAGTATTTAAGGATGCGGACGGCAATTTTTCTAATGAGCAGTTTGCAAACTTTTTGCGCAATCGCGGTATGACAAAAAACCAACTGTTTGCTGAGTTTCGCAATCAGTTAAGCCTCGATCAGCTCAATGCCAGTATCGTCGGGACTGCGACTTATCCGATGCAAGCGGTTAGTCAATTGATTGATTTGCAAATGGAGTCGCGCAACATCTGGCTCCATCGGTTTAATTGGCAAGACTATGCCGATCAAGTCGAGGTCAGCAAAAGCGACATCCAAGCTTATTATGATGCCAATAAAGACACACTAAAAAGTGCCGCGATGGTGGATTTGGCTTATATTCAACTAGACCCGCAAGCCATTCAGGTTGATGAGGTCACTAAAGCGGATCTCCAGCAGCAGTATGAAGCGTATAAGCAAAGCCAAGCGGTGGTAGACGAGCGTAGAATCAGCCAAATACTCCTCACAGGTGACAACGCCAAGGCGCGTGCTGAAAAAATTCAGGCACGTTTAGACAAAGGTGAGTCGTTTGCCGCGCTTGCCAAAGCCGAGTCCGATGATCCGTCAGGAGAGAACGGCGGCGATATCGGTCGTCTGAATACCTCGGTGTTTGGTAGCGATGCTGCTGCGGTCGAAAAAGCGCTTGAGGGCCTAAGTGTTGGGGATGTCACCGCACCCATCAAAACCAGCTTTGGCTATCAGATATTTACAGTGACCGAAGATAATGGTAGCAAGGTGCCAAGTCTGGAGAGCATGCGCGATGAGCTAACGGCGAAAGCAAAAGAGTACAAGCGTCAAGAGATTTATGCCGATAAAGTCACGGCCATTAATGATTTGGCGGCTGATGGTTTTAGTATCGAAGATATTGCTCAGCAAGAAAACGTCCCACTAAAACGCATCAAAGACTACCGTAAAGAAAATAACCAATCGGTCCTGTCACAGCCAGCTGTGCTAAAACAAGCCTTTGATGAATTTACCATTCAAGATCAGGCAGTAACCGCAGGTATCGAAGTAGGTAACAGCAAGGTGTGGGTACAACCGAGCAATTATCGTCCTACTAAAACCTTGTCTTTGTCAGCGGCGACGCCAAAAATTACGCAGATACTACGTCGCCAAAAAGCCACAGCATTGGCCCTAAAAGAAGCCAAAGCCATCGCTGCTGGTATCAAAGCGCCAGCAGATATCAGCAAGCAGCCTGTAACACTGCAAGCGCTCGGTCAGATCAATCGTCAAACGACACAATTGACCGAAAAAGAGCGTGGTATGGCCTTTAGCCAGCAAGCTGATGATAACGCTGTGGTAGCCATCGCAGGCGAGACGGAAGTGGGTGCCAGCTTGTTGGTCGGTGACCGCATCAAAACGGAGCAGCAATCACCATTATCTGATGTGCAAAGAGCACAAACGGCGGCTATTATTCGTGATAATTTAGGCCAAGATCAACTGCAAGATTACTTAGAGTATCTGCGGATGGTGTATCAGGTTGAGATTAACGACACCAACATGGCCAACGCGCAGGGTCGTTAAATAAAAATCGTTAAATATCGATAATTGAGTCATCTTAAATGGCTTAAATGACGATAATCGCTCGCACATAAAGACGTAAAAAAGCCACTGTATCAAAGACAGTGGCTTTTTTTAATCTGTAATTTAGCAATCAAAACCGACCCGCCTCATGCGCGCCGGCTCAGTTACAAAAGACTAGTGGCGGAAATGACGCATACCTGTGAACACCATGGCGATACCATGCTCATTGGCCGCTGCGATGGTTTCGTCATCGCGCATCGAGCCACCCGGCTGAATGATAGCAGAGATGCCGACATCCGCTGCATTATCGATGCCATCACGGAATGGGAAGAAGGCATCTGAGGCCATAACGGCGCCTTCGGTGGCAAGTCCTGCGTGTTCAGCTTTGATGGCGGCGATACGGGCTGAGTTGACACGGCTCATTTGACCGGCACCAACACCGATGGTGCGCTGAGCTTTGGCATAGACGATGGCGTTTGATTTGACATATTTTGCGACGTTCCAGCTAAATAGCAAGTCTGCAATCTGCGCCTCTGTTGGCTGTACGTCGGTGACAATTTTTAGATCATTGGCAGTGATTAAGCCAAGGTCTTGTTCTTGTACGAGTAGGCCACCATTGACGCGCTTATAATCAAGCTGAGCGTCGCGTTGGTCTGGTGCTGGCAGCTCGCCGCATACCAAGACGCGGACGTTTTTCTTGCTGGCGGTGATATCGAGGACGCCTTCTTCGATACTTGGTGCGATGATGACTTCGACGAACTGATTATCAATGATGGCTTTAGCCGCGGCTAGCGTCAAGGGACGGTTAAAGGCAATGATGCCACCAAAAGAAGACTCAGGGTCGGTACTAAAGGCCGTTTGGTATGCAGCAACTTGGTCTTGATCCACAGCCACGCCGCAAGGGTTGGCGTGTTTGACGATCACACAAGCAGGCGCGCTAAAGGCTTTGACACACTCCAGTGCGGCATCTGTATCGGCGATATTATTATACGACAGCGCTTTGCCTTGCAACTGTGTGGCGGTCGCGATAGAGGCTTGCTGGCTCTTTAATGGGTGGTTTTCGACATAAAAAGCGGCGTTTTGATGCGGGTTTTCACCATAACGTAAGTCTTGTGCTTTTTCGAGCTGCACGTTAAAGGTGCGTGGGAAGTTTTCTGGCTCCTGCGTGGGGCTGAGGCGGCTGCCCAAGAAGTTGGCAATCATACCGTCATACTGTGCGGTATGCTCAAAAGCTTTGACCGCTAAGTCATAACGCAGCGCCGAAGTCAGCTCAGTGCTGTCACCGAGAGCGGTAAGGACGCGCTCATAGTCAGCAGGGTCCGTGACGATACCGACATGGACATGGTTTTTTGCTGCTGCCCGTACCATAGTAGGGCCGCCGATATCGATGTTTTCGATAGCATCAGCCATGGTCACATCGGCGCGCGCGATGGTTTGCGCAAATGGATATAAATTTACCACCACCAGATCAATACGCTCGATTTGATGGTCACTCATGACGCCATCATCAGTCCCGCGGCGACCTAAGATACCGCCATGGATTTTAGGATGTAGTGTCTTGACGCGGCCGTCCATCATCTCAGGAAAGCCAGTATAGTCTGATACCTCGGTCACAGCGACGCCATTTTCGGTGAGTAGCCGATACGTACCGCCAGTAGATAACAAACTAAAGCCTGCCTTGATGAGACCTTGAGCAAATTCAACGATATTGGATTTATCAGAGACTGATAATAAGGCGAGTGGGGTTGTACTCATAAAAAAACTTCCATAAAAAAGCCCGACATCAACGTCTGGCAAGATGATAACGACAATGGTGGCAGATAACCTCAAAAAAACTGAGATCATCACCGCTCAATTGCCCTGCATAATGATTGTCAATCAAAATAGATAGGCGCATATAGCTGATGCTACATTAAGTCATAAGTTTTGAGTTTTTTGCGTAGTGTACCGCGATTTAGCCCGAGGATTTGGGCGCATCTGGTTTGATTGCCGCGCGTTTGTTCGAGGACGACCGACAGTAGCGGTTCTTCAACTTGTCTTAAAATCAGCTCGTATAAGTCGGTTGGCACCTCATCACCTAACAAGGCAAAGTACTGGCGCACCACACGCTCAACATGTACACGCAGTGGCTCATGAGCAGTGTCGGTATGGGGTTTGGAGTAGTCGGCAGGATGCTCAGAGCTGGTAGCAAAATGGTGGGCATTATGCTGTGCATGAGGTGCCATAAGATAAAGTCCTTGGGTTAGAGAAAATCAAACCATCAGATATCAGGGTATTATATCAAATTAATGGCCTTTGGCGCTGATAGATTCGAGGTTATATCCGATACCCAGTTATCAAATACATGACCATCAAGTCGCTCAATGAAGCGTTATTTTTCGTAGTATCTGTCAGCGTAGCTAAAACATACCTTAACCATTTGATAAACACAGGTCTTAATACAAAGGCGTTATCTGAACGTCGCGAATCTGAGTATTGGCCACAGGGATGGTAAACAATAACTGCTGCTGACTATTGGCGGCGAGTTGTTTTTGCTTGCTTAATAAGTAATCTGCTGGCGCTGCGATAAACTCACCAATTATAGTATCTTTGCCGTACACACTGACCTTTACGCTCGGATAGAGCTGCGCTTTGGTGCTTTGATTATAAAGGGCGGCACTGACATCGCTAAACGCGCCTGTGGTATTGATACGGCTTTTTTGGTGAGTAATGTGACTAATGCTCAATGCTGTTAGGTCCGCACTAGGCAAGCTACAAACGGCAACGGAGCAGATGCGGTGTAGGCGCTCGGCGTGGGCAGGGTCTTTGACCAAGGTGTCTATATTAAAGATGACATATTGCGCCAATAAGAGCAGCGCCAATACCAAGCAACCAAGGGTCCATAGTAATGATGCCACTGAGCGCCGCGCAGGCGTTGGTGAAAACCTTGCTTGCGCCTCTTTTACACGAGCGTTTTGGCTTTTTTCTTCGTCACTAAACGGCACGCCCATTTTTTGTAAGATTTGTGATAGGTCGGTGTTGTCTGGTGTTTTGTGTGTGTTTTGGCTTTCTTCTTTCAACAACGCCTCAAGCCAAGCATTGTCCGCATTGTCATCGACATTGGCATGAATATCATTGGCGGCGGCAGAGCTTAGCGCTGCTTGTGCCGATGAGTCCGGGCTTGTCTGCGCTGCAGATGGCTGCTGGTTGGAGGTATGGTTGCGATGACTCGCCTGTGTCAGCCATGCATCCATACTGTCGAGCGAATCGTACTCTAATAAGTCGGTTTCTGACTCCCCTATATCCATGTCATCATGAATCAGCTCATCGTGGATGAGGTCGTCATCAATCAGGTCATCATGAATCAAATCGTCGTGAATAAGCTCATTGTGAGCCGCGGCTTTGTTTGCTGTAGAAGTGGCAGTATCGGTCGCAGCGTGAGGGCTGGGGGCAGTGTCGGCGGTGACGATGAGGTGCTGGTTGACTAAGAAGCTCTGATGACACTGCTCGCAGTTGACAGTGGCGTTTACTTTGTTCAATTGGGTTTGTTGTACTTTAGAGCAAGCGTGACAATGGGGGCACTGAGTTTTTATGGGCGTGGTCATAGGGTCGAGTCCAAAAAAGTATGGTGATCAATACCGCTTTTCCACTCACCAACAGCTGCCTATGGGGTATATACTGCGCATTAACAAAATATCTCATGTATGAATCATGGGCAAGGACAGAGTGGCGTCAAACACATAACATTTGACTGCCCTCTATCGTAACAGATGTAATTAAATGTTGCTAGCCTGTAAATGTACCAGATAATCGTTGCCAGTGCTGGTCTTCTTGGTCAGTAAAAGCATGCTTAGGATCCATAGCAAAGTAAGGCTGATAGGCGGCGACGACATCGTCGGTTTGCGATTCAATCAAGCCTGCCAGTACGATACGGCTGCTGGGTTTGACCAATGTAGCAAAGTACGGGGCTAAGCCGATCAGGGGTTTTGCCAAAATATTGGCGACCAGTACTTCGACTGGCACAACCTCATGCTCAGCACAGTATTCATTAAATGCTTCTGGCAAAAATGCTTGCAGACGATCACCAACTTGGTTGCGCTCTGCATTTTGATTGGTGGCCAGCACTGCTTGTGGATCGATATCGACAGCGTAGACTTTTCGTGCGCCTAGCAGCAAGGCGGCGATGCCCAAAATACCTGAGCCGCAGCCATAATCAATCACTACCTTGTCTGTTAGGTCTTGCTCTGTGAGCCAGTCGAGGCATAAACGCGTGGTGGCATGATAGCCAGTACCAAACGCCAAACCTGGGTCCATAATGATGTTGGTCGCTTCAGGGCTCGGCGGCGTAAGCCAGTTGGGCACAATCCAAAGATCGTTAGCGCATTCTATCGGCTGGTAGTTGCTCATCCATTCGCGTTCCCAGTCTTTATCGTCGACAGCGGTCAGCCAAATGCGGCTGGCTTGTACTTGTGCGGCGATTTCGTGGCTTAGCTGCTCGACGGCCTGCCGACTGCCGTCATCAGTGCTCGCATCAAAGAGCCCAGTCAAAATAACCTCGTCCCAAAGCGGCGACTCACCAGGCAGAGGCTCAAATAAAGGTTGATCGCCTGCGTCATCGAGCGCGATTGAGAGCGCGCCTGCTTCTAATAGCAGCGCTTCGGCCAAATCAACGTTTGCCTTTTCGCATTGTAAATGTAGTTGTTGCCATGCCATAACGATACCCTTAAATAAAAGAAAAAAGTGAGAAAAATAAATACGTATTTTAACAAGAAACAGTAGTGAAAAAGCAGCTCATGTATTGCTACGATGGCTACTTGATATCCATTGAGATAGGTGGGCTTTACCTCATTCGCGATATTTTACGCGTGTGCTTTTAGCTGCTGAGGTCATACGTTGACGCCGGATTAACGCAGTGCTCGTTTTGCTTCGTTAATCACTCGGCCATTGCCCTGAGCTTGCCCTGATTGCAGGATGACTTGCCATAGCGCACGTCTACGACTGGCGTCTTGCGACACGCTAAGGCCGCGGCGTGCCATGGCTTCTGCTTTACGTGGTTGGTTCTTTTTTAGCGCAACTTGTGCCAAATAAAAATAGACGGCAGAGGATCTGGGTGCCAAGCGCTGGGCGCGGGTAAAACTGTTTTCGGCATTGGTCAGGCTGCCAGCTTTGAGCTGACTGATACCCGCTTGCATCAGATTGCGAAATGCAGGCAGGTCGCTGTTATTGCTGGTGGTACTCTGGCCGCGTTGTTGTGAGTTTTTTCTAGCGCGCTCTAGCAGCTCATTGTGTGAGGGTGCTGCAGGCTCAGAGATCATATAGTCTTCACGAGAAGGCGTAAGAATGACCACATCTGGCTGACTGACGATGGGATCTTGACTGGGTAGGTGGGTCTGCGGCGTATCTTTTGTCAGTGGGTTTGCTGACTCAGAAGTGCCGTCATTTGGGTAAGCACCAGCGCTGCCTGTGCTGTCTTGTTTGACAATGGGGGCTTGTGTCACCGGATAGGTCGTGTCATGTCGCGCGGGGCTGGCGGTGCCTGATGCTCCTGATGGCGTCTGTTTAGCTGAAGTAGGCGCATCAGCAGGCGTGCTGGGTACCGTTTGACAAGCGCTCAAACTCAGCATACCTATCACAGCGCCAGAAAAAACCAAACGGCGTGTGGACTTAACGGTACTCAATGTGGTTTTTACAGAGGTTGGCATCAGGCGATGGTTACCTAAGACAGTGTGTTTGATCAATGACAGCATAGAGAGCCTCTTTATAAATTACCAAAATGTTAAAACCATTCAACAGCGCGGTCATACCATGTATCTGCACGACTTTGTGCATCATTGCTGTCAGCTTGATCCTCATCATTATCAGAATCGACCGCTTCGCCATTTGGAATCTCCAAGCCTTCGCGGCGACGTTGTTGATTGATGACGCCTTGCTGGCTTTGCCATTGTAGCTGCTCACGCGCTCGCTCTTGCTGGTATAATCCAAGGGCGCAGGCACTGGCTTCTTTTGGTAGGTGCGCGGATAAGACAGGCAAATAGCGTGCATCGGCACAGCGCTCATTAGAGAGTTTGCCTGAGTTGTTTTCTAGCCAGAGCCACTCGATGCCTTCAGGCTCCGGTAGCGCCACGGGCGTCAGCTTCAGGCGTTTCATGTAGTCAATCCAAACGGGTAGTGCGCCAGTACCACCGCTTAAGCCGATAGGTTTGTTGTCATCACGGCCAACCCATACCACGCTGACGTAGTTGCCACTATAGCCGGCAAACCAGGCGTCGCGATAGTTATTGGTCGTACCCGTCTTGCCCGCCAGATTTAAATGACTACCCAGCGACTGGGCGCGTCTGGCCGTACCGTTTGACACCACTTGTTGTAGGGCATAATTGGTCAAAAAGTTGGTCTCAGGCGGGATGCTGCGCTGCGTGTTTAGCCCCGTACGCTGCAAAATCCGGCCACGATTGTCGATCACCGTACGAATACTATGAATGGGCGTACGAAAGCCGCCGGTGGCAAAGACTTGATAAACACCGAGCATATCCATGGGGCTTAGATTGACAGAACCCAATAATGCTGAAGGGTAAGGCGGGATTTTTTCTTGTACACCCAGACGACGCAACTGTCTGGCAAAGGTGTCGACACCAAACTCCATGCCCAAACGTACCGTGCTTTGGTTATAAGACTTGGCGAGAGCGGTGGTCAAGGGGACATAGCCATGATCACGGTTTGAGTAGTTTTTGGGGTTCCACTTGGTGCCATCGCCTAGGGTGACGGTAATCGGCGAATCATCTACTGGACTTGCCAAGTTATAGCGGCCACTTTCGAGCGCGGTCATATAAATGACTGGTTTTAATAAAGAGCCGACCTGACGTTTGGCATCGACAGCACGGTTAAAGCCTGTAAACTCACTGCCACTGCCCACCACAGAGACCAGCTCACCTGTTTCAGGGTTGGCACTGACCAGCGCACCTTGCAGATCTTTGGTTTTGCTACTATTACGGCGCAGCTCGCTCAGTTTTTTATCGACCGCTTTGTCAGCGGCCAACTGAGCAATAGGGTCTAAGGTACTGATGATGATCAGACCTTCGTTTTTGAGATCGTCAGAATAATAAACAGTATTTAGCTCACGCTTGACGATATCTAAAAAGTCGGGGAATTGGCTTTTGCCTTCAACTGGCTTATCCACCACGCCCAGCGGCTGTTCCAAAGCTTTTTCGTAGTCTTCTTGGCTCAAAGTACCCATCGCCAGCATGTTGTTTAGCACGACGTCACGGCGCGCTTTTGAGTCGTTTGGATGACGGCGCGGATTATAGATACTAGGGCCTTTTGCCATACCGACCAGCATGGCTTGCTGATCTATACGCAGCTCTTTTAGGGGTTTGTCAAAATAAAACTGTGATGCCAACCCAAAACCGTTAATAGAACGGTTGCCGTTTTGACCCAAATAAATCTCATTAAGATACGTCTGCAAAATCTCATCTTTGCTGTAGTGCAGCTCCAATAAAACCGCCATCAATGCTTCGTTGGCCTTACGTTTAAGCGTGCGATCTGAGTTGAGATAAAAGTTTTTGATAAGCTGCTGGGTGATGGTCGAGCCGCCTTGCATTGAGCCGCCAGAGAAGTTATTGAGCACGGCGCGCGCGATACCGCGTATCGAGACCCCTTTATGCTCATAAAACGCCCGATCTTCGGTGGCAATCAGCGCATC
Source organism: Psychrobacter halodurans (assembly GCF_017498075.1). Lineage (NCBI taxonomy): Bacteria > Pseudomonadati > Pseudomonadota > Gammaproteobacteria > Moraxellales > Moraxellaceae > Psychrobacter > Psychrobacter halodurans. The sequence goes on along the minus strand of NZ_JAGBKN010000001.1, from coordinate 223,972 downwards.
AATCAATGGCTGCGGCACCTCATCTAACGACACCACCAAGCGATCTTCGTTGCTGTCTGGATAGATACCGCCGATATTTACTGGCTCCAAACGAATGATGCCACTTTTGGCCGGCAGTGTGCTTTGAATAGACGCAATCTTATTGCCTGAGATGGTCATTTTAATGACTTGCTCGGCGTCTTTGTCATTGGCACTGTAGGTAAAGCCGCGCGTGTGAATAAAATAAGTATTGCCCGAGCGGTGATAAGTCCCTGTGCGATCATAGGATTTGTTGCTTTGATAATTGAGCAGCTCAAGCCAAGTCTTCATCGTTTCGCGATCGACATTTGCCCCTTGATATAGCTCAAGCGGCTGCGAGTAGACTTTGGCTGGAATGTCCCAGCGCTTACCCTCAAACTTATGAGTAATAGTGCGATCAAGTTTGATCAAATAGAGCGCCAACAACACCATGCCTGCGATGATAACAAGTAAAATCAGACTACTAAAGACGATACCACGCTGCTGTGAAGGCAGCGTGCCGATAGCAGGTCTAGAAGACTGAGGCAAAGTAGTAGAACGCTTAAAATTGGATTTTTGCACTGATGTCGCACCGTTTTGGGATAAAAAAACTGCCTCATAATGACGCAAATTGACAACTTTTTCAATCTATCATCGTCAACGACAGTATTCATGGGTATTTAGCGGTCAGTAGTTACCGCTGCTTGAGGGAGCTGCTTATAGTATAATCGATAGTCAAACTGCACAGTGATTCTAAGTTGATAGATTCTAAGCTAATAGATTCCAAGCTGATACAGGTCATACTCTCGTCACCAGCAGAATTTTACGGGCAGTCTAAAGAGCATGTCAGCTGCTAACACACGATAGCAGTTTGTCTAGTCGACCATGATGTAATTTTTATGAATCCGCGGCAGCGTGGCCTACTTATATGAGCAAAGCATGGGTTAAAACAGCTATTTTAATCCTGTTTCGCATCGTCAATGCTAGGGCGTGTCCTCAGCTCAATCGGTATGTAATCGATAGTCATTTAAATGGGCTAAATGTGGCTAAACATTGTCATATGGCATCAGATAGCTCACCATTATCTCGGTATCATCTGCGCTCTTTCGTTGTTTGGCGATAGTGTTCGATGACAGTATTCGATGGCAGTGTTGAACAGATCATTGATCTCATTTTTATTAGCATTGTTACAATGCAGACACGACCTAGTCAGTTTATGTAACGCAAATTTAAAGCAAATAAGGTTCGAGCAAACCTGTCTAAAGGAAATAAGGGCGATTATGTCTAGTGTTCCATCACAAACGGCATCTACCAGTCAACGCTATGAAGATAGCTCTATCACCGAAGGTTTGGTATTGCCTCTTGCAGGCCACTGTTTTCACTGCGGAGACCCTGTACCTGAGCCGCCATTTTATACTGAGATATTGGGGCAATCGCGTGAAATGTGCTGTATGGGGTGTCAGCTTGCCTCTGAGAGCATCGTAGAGGCTGGGCTTGAGCAGTATTATTTGGACCGCTCAGAGATCAACCGCACTGCCAGCCTACCTACGCAGCTGACGCGTCTTGAAGCCTATGATCATGAAGAGATCAAGTCACAATTTGTCTACGCACAAGACGGTATGTCGGTGGCTGAGCTGTCGGTCAACAACCTGCGCTGCGCCGCCTGTACTTGGCTGATTGAGTCGCGCTTAGATGAGCTAGAGGGCATTAGCAAATGCCAAGTCAACTTGACCAACCAGCGCATGCGTGTGATCTGGAATGAAAGCCGCCTACCGATCAGCCGTATTTTGGCAGTCATCAACGAGATCGGCTACGAAGCCAAGCCATACCGTCAAGATACTCACGAGGCGATGCTGGCACGTCATAACAATCAAATGCTCCTGCGCTTGGGTATTGCAGCGCTGGGCTCGATGCAAGCGATGATGTATGCCGTTGCGATTTATTTTGGGGAATACAGCGATATGCTGATATTTCAGCGTGATTTTTTGCGCTGGGTGTCGTTGTTTGTCAGTACGCCGGTTTTCTTTTATGCAGGTATTCCGTTTTTTACCTCGGCATGGTCTGCGATTCGCGCCCGTCAGGTGAATATGGATGTGCCCGTCAGTATCGCACTGGTTGTCACTTTTTTTGCCAGTCTGTACGCCACCGTCACTGGACAAGGCGAGACATACTATGATTCGGTCAGTATGTTTATTTTCTTTTTATTGGCGGGGCGTTATATCGAGCATAATGCTCGCCTAAAAGCGGCGACCATGGCCAATGACTTGGTGGTGGTTGAGCCGGTATTGGTACAAAAAATTGCTGAAAACAAGGATGCCGCTGCACAGATATTACAGCATTTTGAGCAAAGCCCCTCGATACAAGATGGCGCGAAAAATCCCTCGAGTGCTGCTAAACTTGGTGACGCGAGCGCAGCAGCGGCCCAAAAAGACACAGGCGACGCATCAGACGCCATCGCGGACTTTACCCAAAGTATGGATACCAGTCTGCAGCAGATGACAGTGCGCATCGCGCAAGCGTGGCAAGCACAGCGCGCAAACGCTGCGTACGATATAGAAGACAAGCAGATGGTCACTGCGCATAGCTTGCAAGTGGGCGATATTATTTTGGTAGAGGCAGGCTCTGAGATCATCAGTGATGGGATATTGCTCAGTCAGACAGCCACCGTCTCGCAGAGTTTGTTGACCGGTGAGGGCGATTTGATTCTCAAAACGCAAGGCGACTATATCGTTGGCGGCGCACAAAACGACAGTCAGCCTTTTGAGATGTTGATTACCGCCTTGCCAAAAGACAGTCAAATCGGCTTGATCGATAGACTGATGAACCGCGCCATGAGCGAAAAACCCAAACTGGCTCAGCAAGCGGATAAGCTGGCACGCTGGTTTGTGGCGCGTATCTTAGTACTGTCGGTATTGGTGTTTGTCGGCTGGTATATCGTCGATCCTAGCCAAGCGATTTGGGCAACGGTTGCGGTGTTAGTGGCGACTTGTCCTTGCGCATTGTCTTTGGCCACGCCCATTGCCTTGACGGTTTCGACCAACCGTTTGGCAAGCTATGGGTTTTTGACCACGCGTGGACATACGCTACAGACGCTTGCAGAGATTACTCATGTGGCGTTTGATAAAACAGGTACCCTGACGTACGGCAAGCCCAACTTATTAAATATTGAGCTGATGACTCTGTTACCAGACAGCGCGCAAGCAGGGCAGACGCGCGCTGAGCAAAAAGACAAAGTGCTGGCGATAGCTGCCGCCTTAGAAGTCGGTAGCCGTCACCCGATTGCCCATGCGCTGTTGACCGCAGCGTATCAGTTGCATTTGCCTACCACTCAGTTGTTGCAGTACTATCCTGCAGGCGGCGTCGAGGCGGTGATTGATGATGTACGCTATCGTATTGGCCATGTGGATTTTGCCTTAGACAGTACAGATCATGGGCGACACATTGACTTGGTGGCTGCGCGAGCAAGCTCGGCGGTGGTGTTGTCTTGTCAGCAAAGTGTGGGCGCGTCATGGCAAGCGTTGGCCTGCTTTTATTTTAATGACAAAGTGCGTGATAGTGCCAAGCCGATGCTCGATGCGTTAAAGGATTTGGGTATCGAATCCGTCATGCTGACAGGTGACCCAAGCCCGCAAGCGCTGCGTATGGCTGAGAGTTTGGGCATGCAGGCCGCCTACAATGGTTTGTCGCCGACAGATAAGGTCGATCATATCCAAAGCCTACAGGCACAAGGGGCGGTGGTGCTGATGGTCGGAGATGGCATCAATGATGCGCCAGTGCTTGCTGCTGCCGATGTGTCAACCTCGATAGCAGGCGCGGCAGACTTAGCACAGGTATCAAGTGATAGTATTGTTTTGGATGGTCAAATCGAAGCCATTACCGCAGCCAAGCGTATCGCTGATAAAACCGAACGCATCATCAAACAAAACTTTCGCTGGGCACTTATTTATAATGGCAGTGTACTGATACCAGCGGCGCTCGGTTATGTACCGCCATGGTTAGCGGCCATTGGCATGTCGCTTAGCTCTTTGTTTGTGGTGTTAAACGCCCTGCGTCTAAAACGCGCGTAGCTGCCACCGAGTCACTGGGACTCTATCAGCTTATGCATAAAAAAACCGCCTTAGCCAAGGCGGTTTTTGTTCACGGTGATAGCGGTATGTATCATTTAGTCTTGTAGGTAGCTTAATAAGCGCATAAACTCAATGTACATCCAGACTAGCGTGGCAAGAATGCCGATACTAAATAGCCACTCGTAATCCTCTGATACGCCCATTGCCACACCGCGATCGATATTATCGAAGTCTAGTAGCAAGGTAAAAGAAGCAATGACGATGACAAATAAGCTAAAACCAATAGCGATAGCGCCGCCCTCAAACAAGAAAGGCAAGGTCGAGCCAAATACCAACGACAACACCCACTGCGCGACATAGACAAGCATAATGGCAATGACCGCTGAGGTGACGATAGAGCGGAACTTTTCAGTGACCTTTACCAGCCCTGAGCGGTATAGCCCCAGCATCACCGCTGCCGTCACAAACGTCGCACACATCGCCGTGACCGGCACGCTTGGGTACATGCGCATAAAAAACAGCGAGATACCGCCCAAAAACACACCCTCTAACAGAGCATAAGGGACCGCAAACGTCTTGGCTTTTTGTGGTTTAAAGGTGATAAAAATGGCAAGACCAAACGCGGCAAACATACTTACCATGGCGGCCATCGTGATAAAGCCTTGTGATAGGCCTGCCATCAGTGCATAAAAGAAAAAACCCACACCAGTGATGGCAGATAACCCGAGTAGCAGACTGGTCTTTTGAATCACGCCCTTGACCGTCATTGGGTTGCCGCCGATCGCAAGCTCTGCGCGACTGACAATAGGATTGGCCATACATATGTCCTTAATTAAATATAAAAATAGTAATGTCAGCTACTTTAGCAAAACCGCCATCATTGTCAACTGTGTTTGCGTGATGAAAAGCAAGGCTGCGCGGCGTTATAAAGCGCTGATCTACACCCAGCGGTGGCGGCATTTTGGTAGCCAAACAAGCACGTCTACAAACTCATTTAGTGGTAGCGTGCGCTGGTTTTTATCTGGGGTCGATTACGACTGTTAACAACGATAATGCATAAACATGCTAGTCTAAGCACGTATTTATCGCTATCATGAGCTGGTATTTTACCGTTATACCGAGTCTTTTTATGGAAAACTCAGCGCAGTCTGCAAGATTGCCACATTTACACGAATCAGAGCTGTTTCACGCCATCAAAAACCCAGCTTTTCGGCGTATTGGCCTCATGGGGCGTGCCGGCAAGCGCAGTGTGACCCAAAGTCTGGTGCAAATTGCCCAAACCATCAATGACATGAACTTGACGTTGATCATGGATGTGCAAACCGCCAATTTACCGACGTTAAACCTTACCGAAATAGAAAAAGTCAAAATCGTCAAACGCAGCTTGATCGGCGAGATTTGTGATTTGGTCATCGTCGTCGGTGGGGATGGCTCTATCCTGCATGCGGCCGAGGCGTTGGCACGCTACCGTGTGCCTGTCCTTGGGGTCAACCGCGGTCGCCTTGGGTTTTTGGCGGACGTCAAGCCGGACGAGGCGGCCTTTAAACTGCGCCAAGTACTGATGGGTAATTATCAGCTGGATCATCGGTTTTTATTGACCATGGAGATACGAGAAGGGCGCAACATCATTCATGAAGACATGGCACTCAACGACGTGGTGCTGCATGCCGGTAAGTCAGTCCATATGATCGATTTTCAGATGAAAATCGATGGTCAAGATGTCTATCGGCAGCATAGTGATGGCTTGATCGCGGCGACGCCAACCGGCTCCACAGCCTACGCGCTATCAGGCGGTGGGCCTATCATCCATCCAAGTATGGATGCCATTTGTCTGGTGCCCATGCATCCTCATACGCTCTCGAGCAGGCCGATTGTGGTGAGCGGAAACAGTGAGGTGTGTATTCGCATACATGAAGACAACCGCACCCAGCCGATGGTGAGCGCAGATGGCAAGCCAAGCGTACCCTTAGATCAAGAGCAGCGCCTATATATCCGTAAGCACCCCGACAAATTGACGCTACTGCACCCGCCAGGTTTTGATTTTTATGAGGCATGTCGCACCAAGCTACACTGGAACGTCCATGCTGAAGAATTCAGTCTGGATGTCGATGATGATATCATAGACGATGAATAAGCGTTTTTAAGACACAAATATCTTAGATGGTAAAAAACACAGTCAGACATAGTGAGAGTAGGCACGATGGATAAAAAAACGATATTAGCGAGTTTGACGCCAGAGGTGGTCGACAAGTTTCGTATGGCGATTGAGCTGGGTAAATGGCCAGATGGTCGTAAGCTCAGCGCGGAGCAGCGCGAGACCTGCATGCAAGCGGTGATGGTATGGGAACACGAGCATCTGCCGCCAGCTGAGCGTACCGGCTATATTCATAAGCCAGTAAAAGACGATGGCTCAGTCGTTGGGGCAGAGTGTGATGTTGAGCATGAGCATCACTATCCAAACATGCCCAATCCCAAAGGCGCGGTACAGCCTGTGAAGTTTCGCAATAAGCAATAAACAAACCGTAATAAACAATATAAGCCCTCAGTTGATTGCGTATTGAAGTTATCTTCGTATTGAGTTGACTGAGAGGGCACACAGCAAAAAGCCACGCTCATGAGCGTGGCTTTTTTTGGTTTGATAGATTAGGTTCTAAAGTGCAGTGGTATCCACACTAGGGCGAACCGTTAGTGGGTTTTTTTGCATCAAAAACCCTTGCCAGCCCCAATGTAAAAAGTTGCGAATATTGGCATGATCTGTGCCGTTAGGCGTCGCTAGGACTTTGGCATAATGCTCGCCAAACAGTTTTAGCGTGTCTAATTGGTTTAGGCCATGATGCTTGGCAAACCCAAAAATCTTGGCACTGCCTTCGTTTTCACCAGCAGCATTATGTACCATACCGTTGACAAAAGGCGCTGGCGCATAACGATAAAAATCATCAATAAAACTGATGACATCATTGAATCCAATGGCTTTTTTGTCCAAACCATTAAGTAGGGCCGATACATCTGATTGGCGGATACTCATAAATAAATGACCTCAGAGCAGATTAAAAAATAAACCTATTAGATTATATAATTATAAAAACGACAGTACTTCTAAAAACACAGCGTATTTATAAAAACACACTTCTACTAGATGCTCAATGATTATTCGTGATTAATCGTTCAGTTTTATGGTTCAACGATTAAAATAGTCTTCGTCATCAAATGAAGGCGCAAAGTTGCCTTGCTCAAGATGCTGCATTTGCGACTGTACAGAACGCTCATGCTGAATACGTTGGTAGATCTCTTCGCGGTGTACGGCAATATCTTTGGGTGCGTTTACACCGATACGTACTTGATTGCCTTTGACACCAAGGACAGTCACACTGACCTCATCGCCAATCATTAGCGTTTCGCCCACGCGGCGTGTCAAAATTAACATGCGTCACACTCCTTATGTCGCATCAACAGATTATTACTCATCAGATTACTTCTCGATTGCAGGACATCGCCGCAGCACAAAACAAACCATGTGTTGATCACAACATAATGATTGTGCCAATAACGGCGATGATAGGTAGATTCATTTAGCCCAAATGAAACCCCCATTATAGGGGGCATAACAGTTACTGTCACGGGTTTTCACAAAACTATTGGGTAAATACGCAGCCTAGTAATAATAAAAAATAAAAATAGGATCTAAAAAGACCCTATTTTATTAAGTATATTAGACAAAGTAATTGATACTGATTTAATTGATAACCGTTGATGCTAAGTTGATAGGTTTAATGGTTTAAAATCAATGACAGTTTCATCAATAATGGTGATATCAATTATAAATTATAGCCCAGCGATTTTACTATCGCCATCGTCGCGGTCTAGACCGAACGCTGTATGCAATGATTTGACCGCTTTTTCTAGATGCTGATCTTGAATCAAGACAGAGACTTTGATTTCACTGGTCGAGATCATCTGAATGTTGATGTTGTGCTCGGCCAAGGTTTGGAACATCAAGCTGGCAACCCCTGCGTGTGAGCGCATGCCCACACCGACCAAAGATACTTTGACCACTTCACTGTTACCCAAAATTTCTTTGGCACCGATGTCGTCTTTGACCTCGTCGTTTAGCACTTTCATGGCTTTGTCTAAGTCAGTACGGTTAACGGTAAAGGTGAAGTCAGTGGTGCCTTGATCCGATAGGTTTTGTACAATCATATCGATTTCGATATTGGCACGTCCAATCGGGCTTAAAATAGCAGAGGCAATACCAGGGTGATCAGGTACGCCGCGCACTACAATTTTTGCTTCGTCTCGGTTAAAGGCGATACCTGAGATGATTGCCTGTTCCATACTGTCTCCTTCGTCTATCGTAATTAGGGTGCCGACATTGTCTTGAAATTCTTGGTCAAAGCTACCGTCAGTATTTTCATCAAAGCTAGATAGCACACGCAGCGGCACGCCATATTTACCAGCAAACTCTACCGAACGAATCTGTAGGATTTTGGAGCCAAGGCTTGCCATCTCAAGCATTTCTTCAAAGGTAATTTTTTCAAGCTTTTTGGCTTTCGAGGTCACGCGTGGATCGGTGGTATAGACGCCATCGACGTCGGTATAGATTTGACACTCATCAGCGCCTAGTGCTGCTGCAATCGCCACGCCGGTGGTGTCAGAGCCGCCGCGGCCTAGGGTGGTGGCGTTGCCTTCTGCGTCGATACCCTGAAAGCCTGCGACGATGACGACATTGCCAGCATCGAGCTGTTCGCGGATGTTTGCGTCATCGATGCTCTCGATACGGGCTTTGTTATACGCGTTATCGGTTTTGATCGCCACTTGGCGACCCGTCAATGAGCGCGCCCCCACGCCCAGCTCTTTTAGCGCCATCGCAAGCAATGAGATGGAGACTTGCTCACCTGTTGAGACCATTTGGTCGTATTCACGTGGGTCAGGTTGGGTACTGATTTGGCGTGCCAAGTCGATCAAACGGTTGGTTTCGCCGCTCATGGCTGAGACCACGACGACCACTTGGTGACCGTTATCATGCCAGCGTTTGACTCGTTTGGCGACGTTTTTTATGCGGTCGATACTGCCCATCGAGGTGCCGCCATATTTTTGTACTATTAACGCCATAAAAATCTACCTATTATTCAATAATGGCCTTTTTTATCATCGCTGTGCATCTATGTGACGCCCAATCAATGTCTGCATAGATAAAGCCGTATTATAAGAGTTGTGCCCTATGCTGTTTGCTATGTTGTGCTGCTGAGCAAGTGAATGAACGATATGTTCAAACGTTGACCTTTATATCATATCTGCTAAGCAACGTTAAGTGCCAGCAGTGCTTAGATGCATGGCGATTGGTTATGAAGGCCATAACCAACCCGCATCATGCGATAAGGATTGCTCTATGACACTCAGATAGCATTTAGGCTGGATAGCATTTGGGTTAGATAGCGCTTGGGTTTTCGTCCCAGCGCCATGCCCGAGATGCCCTAACCTAACTGCTCGGCAATCCAAGCGGGTAGTGCGTCGATGACGGTTTTTGCACTGTCAGATTTTGGTGCGCCGCCTTGCGCATAGTCAGGCTTGCCGCCGCCTTTACCGCCCAGCTCGCCTGCTAGATGACGAATAATATCGCCCGCCTTTATCTTGGCGGTGACAGATTTTGCCACACTGGCTGCCAATGCCAATTGCTCGTTTTTATCACCGATCAGGACAATGACGCTATCTGGCAGTTTGGATTTGATATCATCCATCAGGGTACGGATGGATTTGCCATCGATACCGCTTAGGGTGCTGATGAGTACAGGTGTGTCTGCGATAGTCTGTACTTCATCGAGTAAGTTGGCTGCTTGGGCACTGGCCATCTTTTGCTGCAAACGCTCAAGCTCTTTTTCTAGCTCGCGCTGCTTGTCGACCATCGTACGTACACGCTGTGCCACGTCAGGGCGCTTGGCTTTTAGCTGACTTGCCAGCTCGCTGAGTTGCTGCTCGCCTTGCTGTATGTTTTTGATGGCGTTCATGCCAGTGACGGCTTCAATACGGCGGATACCAGCGGCGATACCAGATTCGCTGGTGATTTTGAGTAGGCCTATATCACCGGTGCGCTGCACATGCAGACCGCCGCACAGCTCGATAGAGAAGGGCTTGCGCTGACTATCGATAATGCGCTCTGTGCCCATCGTCAATACACGGACATCACTGCCATACTTTTCGCCAAACAGCGCCATCGCCCCTTGGTTCATGGCTTCATCGATGGACATATGCTCGATACGGATCGGGGTGTTGGCTTGAATTTGCTCATTGACGAGGCGCTCAATACGGCTAATCTCATCGGGCGTGACAGGTTTGTCGTACGCAAAGTCAAAGCGCAAAACCTCACTGGATACCAATGAGCCTTTTTGGGTGACCGCATCGCCCAGCACTTCTCTTAGGGCGGCGTGCAATAGGTGAGTGGCTGAGTGGTTTTTGGCACTTGCCGCGCGGATGCTTGAGAGTACTTGAGCATTGGCGGTTTGTTTGCTACAAATCTCGCCCATGGTCACGACGCCATGATGAATGATGGCTTGCCCAGATTTTTTGGTGTCTTGCACGGCAAACACGCCCGTTGCGGTGTGGATTTCGCCCAGCTCACCGACTTGACCACCGCCTTCAGCATAAAACGGGGTGCGATCAAGAACCACGACGCCTTCCATCCCTTCAGCCAAACGCTCAGCAGGGTTGCCATCTTGATAAAGGGCATCGATGCTCACGCCATCTTCTTCTAGCTGCTCATAACCAATAAACTCAGTAGGACTCTCAACTTGAATGACGCTGCTATAGTCCACATCAAACTTACCAGCATCCCGAGCCCGCTCGCGCTGTGCTTGCATGTGCTCATCGAACTCAGCCTCATCGATGGCGATACCGCGCTCGCGTGTGATGTCAGCTGTCAAATCAAGCGGGAAGCCATAGGTATCATAAAGCTTAAACGCCGCTTCGCCAGAGAGGATATCACCATCTTTTAGGCCTTCAAGCTCAGAGGCGAGCAGGCGCAGACCTTGCGCGAGTGTCTTAGCAAACTGCGCTTCTTCTTTTTGAATGGCGCTCTCGATCGCGCTTTGTTTGTCTTTTAGCTCGGGATACGCGTCGCCCATCTCCGCCACTAAAGGCGCGACCATTTTATAGAAAAACTCACTATCAGCGCCCAGTTTGTTGCCATGACGTACCGCGCGGCGAATGACACGGCGCAGTACATAACCGCGGCCTTCGTTGCTTGGCGTGACGCCATCTGCAATCAAAAACGCCACTGCCCGGATGTGGTCGGCGATGACTTTGAGTGATGACTGCTGCTGATTGTCAATCTCTAAAATCTCAGCCGCTGCCTCCATTAGATGTACAAATAAATCTATCTCATAGTTGCTATGGACGCCTTGCATAATGGCGCTGATACGCTCAAGCCCCATGCCCGTATCAACACTTGGCGCAGGCAGCGGCAACATGGTGCCGTCTTTTTGGCGATTGAACTGCATAAAGACGCAGTTCCAAATCTCGATATAGCGGTCGCCGTCTTCCTCAGGCGTACCCGGCAGGCCGCCTTCGATATCGGCACCATGATCATAAAACACCTCAGTACATGGGCCACAAGGACCGGTGTCGCCCATGGTCCAAAAGTTATCTGACGCGTAAGGCGCGCCTTTATTATCACCAATACGGATAATACGGTCGCTTGGGATGCCGATGTCATGATGCCAAATATCGAACGCTTCATCATCCGTTTCGTAAATGGTCACATACAGACGGTCTTTATCAATGGCCAACCACTTATCTGAGGTCAAAAACTCCCAGATATATTCAATACCAGATTTTTTGAAGTAATCGCCAAACGAGAAGTTACCGAGCATCTCAAAAAACGTATGGTGGCGCGCGGTATAGCCCACGTTGTCCAAATCATTGTGTTTGCCGCCAGCCCGTACGCATTTTTGCGAGGTCACCGCACGCGTATAGTCGCGCGTTTCCATGCCCAAAAAGGTTTCTTTAAACTGATTCATGCCCGCGTTGGTAAATAACAGTGTCGGGTCATTGTGCGGAATCAAGCTAGACGATGACACTTGGGTATGCTGCTTGCTGATAAAAAAATCGATAAAGGCTTGGCGAATATCGGCTGTTTGAGATGGCTGGCTCACAGCGGCTCCTTACTGACGGATAGAATTGAGTAAAATAATTTTGCAAGCGATTTTAGCACAAACGCCCAAGCTCTTGGTATAAGAGTTATCACTGTTGGGATATTGTGCCAAGGTCAATGAGGCTTTCATTTACAAACAATCAGCGTGAACGTCTTACCGCAAATGACGGCATGAGTCGTCCAACTGCTAACTTGATGTTTGAGCTTGCGCTTGTATAGGCTGCTTGCGGTTGCGAACCCACACCCAAATAATAGCCACGATCATGATGAGACCAATAATGCCCAGCATGGGATACACGGTGCCAATGAGTGTGCTAAAACCGAGCTGGCTTAAACCAAGACCCACGATAGCAAAAAACGCGCTAAGTGCTTTGAAGCGGTTTGTCCCTGGTGTTGCAAAGCGGGTACTAAAGGCAAAAAACATACCCACGGCGGTGCTGTATATCATACAAATGAGCGTCGCTGACATGATGATCGCCAACACGGGTGAGATGTTTGAAGCCAGTCCTAGAGTAGGCATCTCAACACCGATGAGTGTGTCAATGTTAGCAAAAAGGCCAATATTGAGTAAAAATACTAACAAGCCCAAGCCGAGTCCGCCCATCGCGCCACCGCTGGCTGCTGTTTTTTCGGAGCGAGTCATACCGCCAATGACTGCCAGCATAGGAAAGCCAACCGCGATATTAAATGAGGCATAAAGCACTGCCCCAAAAAACCAATTTGAGATCGGCCAGTCTGAGCTGATAGTAGGTATTTCTTGCGCTACCTTATTTAGCGTCTCACTTGAGGCGGTGCTGTTAAAAAATGAGTAGGTGGTAATCGCCAATATCAATAGCAGCAGCACAGGCATGATGATACTGATTAGCCTAATAATGCCTTTTACTTTTAAGCAGAGTGTGGCGACGACCAGTACCGTCATAAAAACACTGCCTACTAGTGGTGGCCAACCGTACTGCTGCGTAAAGATGGAACCACTACCAGCCAGCATGACCACGCCCACACCAAATAAAAAGAATGATAACACCACATCCACAACCAACCCAGCGCGTGTACCAAATAAGGTATACAGTACTTTTTTGTGTGAGTTGGCCTGCATGTTTGAGCTCATGCGCGCAATTTGCATACCCAAAAAAGCAAACAGCGCGGCACTAACCAGCGTGCCAATAACACTTGCCATCCCATATCCGGTAAAAAACTGAAGGACTTCTTGGCCAGAGGCAAAACCACCGCCAACGACTACTGACATATAGGCTGCGGCTATTTGCCAAGATTGTTTGTTCACTATGATGTACTCCTATCCCTGAAGTCTAGGTTGGTGAGGCTAATCTGCCTGAGTTGTTGCTGCGGCGCAAAGTATAGTATCCAATGCTTTATTGACAGACGATTGCGCGTCAGACAACAAAATTATGGCAGTAAGGCTGTAAAAAAAGCCTAGATACTAACACGGCATTGAGAAGTCAGCAATCGAGTACAGCCGATACGTTTGGTTTACACGCCCTCAGCATTAATTGGTCAAAATCGCGGCATCTGTTTTGTCGAGTTTGTCTTGTGTCAGCGGATTGGACTCAATGACCTGTACGGGTAGGTAACGCAGCTGGAGTTTTATCGGCAGATAATAAGGGAAGTTTTTTGCCATATCTTGGGTGATGCGGGTTTCTATTTGCTGCACGTCATAAGCGCTCGGTGTTGTCTCACCGCGGATGACAGCGCGGACTACTTGGTTTTGCTCAGTGCTATCAAACTGAGTGTTGGTCAGCACATTGCCTTTATCAATAAAATAGTGATTGATGGCTTCTTTGACACTGCTTTCAAACACTTGCTGCTTGGCGTTGGTTTGTAGGTTGATGGTTAGATAGGTACCGAGGCCGCCTAACAATAACAACGTCACCGCGTTACGCTGCAAAAAAGTCAGGTAGTTGCTGGACTTGTAGTCGTCATCGACCAGTCGCCGAAACCCAAGCACCCACAGCACCAAGGCGTTGGTAAACTGAATCGCAATGATGTTGGTCACTGCCAGTAACAGCGCGCCAAAGCCTAGCTGCATCTCACCGTTGGCAAACAAAATCCCGCTGGCGGCCAGTGGTGGTACCAAAGCAGTCGCCACCGCCACCCCAACAACGGCAACCGAAAGATGCGGGGATACCATGGCATAAGCGCCGGCTGTGCCACCTGCTAAGGCAATCATCAAATCCATAGAGGTCGGCTGCGTACGCGATAAAATCTCGGCGGTGAGAGGTTGGTCTTTGTGCAGCCAGCCGACGATAAAACCAACCACCAACACCAAAGTGATGCCCAAAAGTACCGTAATCAGCGACTTACGTAGCAGCGGCATCCGGTGATCGATAATGGCCAATGCCACACCCGTGATGGGTCCGAGCATCATAGCCACCAGCATCGCACCAATCACCACCGCAGCTGAGTTGGTCACCAGCCCATAGCTGGCAATGATGGCTGAGAGGATATTCATGATAAAATACATCCTACTGGGCAGGGCGTTGGCCTCTATCTTTACCCGAACCTCAGGATAGTCGACTTTTTGGTTGCTAAACTGCTCCGCTGCAAACTGCTTATAAGACTCTAGTTTGGCTTCTTTTTCTTCTTTTATCTCATCTTCTTGCTGGTCGCTATCATCTGTTGCTGGCTTGTCTGTTGTTTTGTTCGATTTCAGCTGCTCTGCGTCGGTAGTTTTGGTTTGTTGCTCAGCATTCTCTGGGTTTTGCTGCTCCTCATTTACTTCGCTGTTATCGTGTCCTTGGTCATTTTTTTTATCATATTCTTGGTCAGGGGCATTGGTATCTGTCTGTTGCTGAGATACGGGTGTAGAGGCTTGCTCGGCTGTTTGTGTCGGTGTTTGCTCATCATCGGCATCAGGGTTTAAAGGCTCTGACTCTGAGGTTGGCTGGTCGTTTGCTGATGGTGCATTGGGGTCCGTGGTCTCTAAGGTCGCAACGACGACATCAGGTGCGATGGACTCCATGTTAATTTTAGACTCAGGGGGTTTGGCACATGCCATATCGTCATCATCGTCCTCATATCCATTATCATTACTTCTATTGTCATCGCCTCTACTGTTATCAGCGCTATTTTCTATTTCGGCGTCATCAGTGATAGTAGGTTCGACATCAGTGTCTGTCTTAGTCGTTGGCGTCTCTAAGCTTTTATCCGTGCGAGATGGTGCCGTTGTATCAGCGGTGTGGCTGGATGAGTGGTGGGCTTTTTGTTTATCAACAGACGTCATAATAGGTAGCTTTCTATCAAAAAAAGACACTCGTTATTGTAATGATAAATGGCCGCAGCTGTGTGGGTTTTTTGCGAGTCGTCATCGAGCAGCATCAGAGCAGGCAGCATGGAAGGTAGTAATGAATGAGTGGTGGTCATGTAGCGCAATACGGTTGACAACTATGAACTATGGACGGTGGACTCAGTCAGAGACGCGGCAATAGGAAAAATCGGTAGCATAAAAATGCTGTAGAAATAATGATAGAGCGGTTTATTATAAAAACCTTAATAATAGCAAGGGCTTTGCCCGTTATCAGTTGCTATGACTGGCCTGAAGGCTTGTAAGAAACACTTACTTTTTTTGTGGATTTAGTGTATAAAGGAGTTATACCCACAAAAAAAGTAAGGAGTAATTCATGAATTGGCCATTATTCTCTGTTATTTACTCAATCGCTGCGACCGTGACAGTCGGTGTCTTTATCATTGGTGCGTTGGTGACAGGTTTTAATCAAATCCCGCATATACAAATCGCGGTCGTCGCCGGTCTTTTGCTCTCTATTCCTGCAGGTTTGTTTTTTACCAAAAAAGTCGGCAGTATCACGGGTAATGAGGAAGGCTATAATACGTAATCGCATCTTAGCTGAGTTTGTGACTTTCTGTTTTTGGGTTTGTACCAAACATATACCTAGCCACTGCTTTACGCCTCTTGTTTTAGATACGCCAAAAAAAAGACCTTGCAAGCAAGGTCTTTTTTTTGGCGTATACAATACCAGTTAAGTAGTTATTTCAACTCGACGGTTGCGCCATTTTCAATATTGGCATATACCTCGAGCACATCCCAGTTGGTCAGACGCACACAGCCTGCTGATGCTTGACGGCTGATGCCTTCAGGCTTTGGCGAGCCGTGTAGACCATATGATGGCTTAGACAGACCCATCCATACGACGCCGACTGGATTGTTTGGGCCTGGTGGCAGCATGTGTACTTTTTTCTGCGAGCCTTTACCGACAGTCGCTTTGTACCAAGGCATTTTGACCTTATTGATGATTTTGAAGGTACCTTGCGGAGACGGGGTGGCGTCACTACCTACGGTGGTAGGATAAGTGGCCACAAGCTTGTCACCATTATAGGCATACAGTGTTTTGTCGGCTTTGTTGGCGACCACGCGGTTGATACGTTGGTTGAGAGGGTCTCGGGTGTTTAGGACAGTGATGGTCTCGCCCGCTTTGTAGGTTTTGTTTTTATTGAGTTTGTCCAAGTAGCGAATGTCCATATGAAAGCGCTCAGCCAGCATCTCTTTGATGTCTTGGTAGTATAGGCCTTTCATTTTTGACTTGGCTTCTGAGCCTGCAGGTGTACTGGCAAAGTTGGTTTTGATGTCGTCATCAGTCAGTGTGTAAGTCACCAGTACCGGCTTATTGGCGGGGATGTTTTTGGTTAAGGCATCCCACGTTTTTTGATCCATCCTGCCGGTGGCGGGCAAGCCTTTCATGGTTTGAAAGTTGATCAATGCTTTTTTGCTGTTCATGCCCCAGCCACCATCGATAGGACCAGGAGAGGCATGGTTCCAATCTAGCAGCGCCTGCATTTTTATCGTCATCGCTGAGTTGACTTTCATGTTCGGCGACCAAACGGCGTTGTTGACTTGTTTGGCATAGCTTGACAAGTTCAGCGTGGTATAGCGCTTACCGTTTTTGTCTTCGATGCTCTTGATGGTAGGATCGTCGCTGAAGTCTTGGCGTTTTTCGTTGTCTGGTAGCTCAAAAGACAACGGGTCAGAGGAGTCGATAGTATCGATATTGCTGGGCGCAGCAACGGCTTGGCCTTCACTGATGTCATCTGTGCGCTCAGACTGCTCATCCTTTAGAGTCAGCTCGGCGGCACTCATATTATCAGCCGCGTTTGCCTTGGGAGCGGCATCTGAGGCTTGTTTTGAGTCAATCAGCTGCGTCATGCTGTCGCTTGAGGTCGATTTGTTTGGCTTGACGCTGGGCGTCGCATCAGTCGTTCGCGGCTCAATCGCGTGACTCCGGTTTTCTTGCACATCAAGACTGACTTTTTGGGCAAGACTTGGTAGGGTCTCAGCCGTACGTACTGGCAATGTGCGCGCGGTCTCATCGGGCGCGGCAAACGCGCTAACACTGGCGCTAATGATAGCGATTGAGATAGCGGTAATAAGTGGCTTTTTTTTCATCATATGACGTTACTTGTGGTTGCTACTAATGGGGTTATTATGCGCATAATTGTGGCGCTTCGCAAACTTTTGATACATGTTTTTCTATCTTAAGACGTCTAAACGTCAACTGCTGACGTATTCACTACAGTTGGGCAATAATATAGTGAAAATGTGTAGACGGCCAAGTAAGCTGATGAGGCAATCTGATACATAAAAGCAAATAGAAACAAAGATAAATGTGACAGTATAAATGCAAGTATTGGCGCAAGTTACGGTTTGCGTCTATAATGGTAAACGAGATTTTTATTTAGTAAATCGGCTTTTATTATCAGGCGATTTAATCCATCCGCATGCTATCCGTGAGCATGCAATCAGCAAGGTGCGATATGTCAGAAGAGCAAACAATGAGCGCAGAAGCGTTTCAAAATCAGTACTTCAATGAAGAGGGCGCGCAGGTCGCAGAAGGTGATATAGCGTATGATTTAGAGACCGGTCTGCTCGGTGAGCATGAGCAATTTGCCAATTTACATGCTGAGCTTGCAGAAGCACGTGAGCAGCTTGTGAGTATTCGTGATTTTATCCGTTTTTCGGTCACCCAGCTGCGCAATTATGATGTGGTCGTCGCTCAGGGCACCACGGATG
The DNA here is from genome assembly GCF_017498075.1 of Psychrobacter halodurans. Classification (NCBI taxonomy): domain Bacteria; kingdom Pseudomonadati; phylum Pseudomonadota; class Gammaproteobacteria; order Moraxellales; family Moraxellaceae; genus Psychrobacter; species Psychrobacter halodurans. Next base: position 205,728 of record NZ_JAGBKN010000001.1, on the reverse strand, counting down.
AGTTTGCTGAGGCCTCTGCTATCGTCTTACATTCTTTGTCTTTGGACTGGTCGGCCAATGAGCAAATCCTCGATTGTCGCCTGACGTCTTCAGAAAAGCAGCTGGTGCTTAGCTTATTAGAAGAGCGTATCGCTGAGCGCAAACCGTTAAGCTACTTAATCAACTTATCGTACTTTTGTGATTTACCGTTTTATGTCGATGAGCGTGTGCTCATCCCGCGCTCGCCCATCGCCGAGCTGATTCGCCAGCAGTTTCATCCGTACTTTGAGGTCAATGAGCTGGCCAAACCGCTCGGCGTCGATGTCAATGAGCAAACCTCGGTATTTTATGACCATGGTTTGGACATCAAACAGCTATCACAGCCTGAGCGTATCTTAGACCTATGTACAGGCTCTGGCTGTATTGCCATTGCGCTTGCGACCCGTTTTGTCGATGCGTTGGTCGATGCAGTCGACATCGATAAAGGGGCGCTAGAGGTGGCGATGGTCAACGTTGATCATCATGAGCTTGGTCATCAAATCAATGTCATTGAGTCAGATTTGTTTGCCAAGATACCTGCTGAAAATCAATACGAGCTGATCGTTACCAACCCGCCATACGTCGATGCTGCCATCATGGCTGATTTGCCGCCTGAGTTTTTATATGAGCCTGAGCATGCATTGGCGGCAGGTCAAGACGGTTTGGACTTGGTACATCGTATCTTATTTGAAGCGCCAGATTACTTAAGCCCTGAAGGCTTGCTGGTCTGCGAGGTGGGCGATAGTGAATGGGCGCTAAAGCAAGCCTATCCTGATATCAGTTTTGACTGGTTAAAATTTGCTCGTGGTGGTCATGGGGTATTTGCCATGACTTATGATGAGCTGGTGGCAAACCGCGAGCTGTTTGCCGCTTATGTGCAGTTATTGGATAGCGCGCAGTAGTCGTATGTAGGCGGTGCTGTTAGATGACAAATAAAAGCGGCGACCATGCGTCAATACCTCAATAGGATAGCGCGCAATAGATTTTACGGATTTAAGGACAGATATGGCAGGCAATAGTATTGGGCAGGTTTTTACCGTCACGACGTGCGGTGAGTCACATGGCGCTGGATTGATGGCCATTGTCGATGGCGTGCCACCTGGTTTGGCACTGTCGGCAGAGGATTTGCAGGTAGATCTGGATCGCCGCAAGCCAGGCACCTCTAAATACTCAACCCAGCGCCGTGAGGCCGATGAAGTCGAGATTATCTCGGGCGTCTTTGAAGGTAAGACCACAGGCACTTCGATCGGGCTGCTGATTCGAAATACCAATCAAAAATCCAAAGATTATAACGACATCAAAGACACCTTTCGCCCCGGTCATGCCGACTATACATATAGTATGAAATACGGTTTTCGCGATTATCGCGGTGGTGGACGCTCGTCAGCGCGTGAGACGGCGATGCGGGTAGCGGCTGGTGCTATCGCCAAAAGATACCTGCAAGATCGCTTGGGCGTGCAAATCCGTGGTCATGTGACGCAGATAGGCGATCAATATAGCAGCGTCACTGATACTAGCCAAATTGACTGGGAGTTTGTCAATAGCAATCCGTTTTTTACGGCGGATAAAGACGCTATTGGTCGGTTTGAGGCTTTGATAGACAGTCTGCGCCGCGAAGGAAGCAGCTGCGGTGCGCGTCTAGAAGTGATCGCCAGTGGGGTGCCTGTGGGTCTGGGCGAGCCGGTATTTGACCGTCTGGATGCGGATATCGCTCATGCCATGATGAGTATCAATGCGGTCAAGGGGGTGGAGATTGGCGATGGCATGGCGGTAGCAGGGCAGTTCGGTCATCGCTCTCGTGATGAGCTGACGCCAGAGGGTTTTACGGCCAATCATGCTGGTGGTATTTTGGGCGGTATTTCATCAGGACAAGATATCCGCGTGAGCATCGCCCTCAAGCCAACTTCTAGTATCACCACGGCTGGCAAGAGTATCAACACCCAAGGCGAAGCTGTCGACATGCTGACCAAAGGTCGTCATGATCCTTGCGTTGGAGTACGTGCCACCCCGATCGCCGAGGCGATGCTAGCGATTGTGTTACTCGATCATTATCTGCGCCACCGTGGTCAAAACGCCGATGTCGAGCCGCCGGTCTCCTCAATTACGTAATATCGTGAGATAGCATCAGTTATCTAGCGTATCAGCCCTTTAGCGTCTTTAGTATGCCATGACTAAAAATGCTAAAGGGCTTTTTTGTGAGTGGTCAATCAGTTACGCTGCCAGCGGATAGGTATCAATCGCCACGCACTGCTGATGCCGAAATATCAATAGTAGCTGCTTACTGGGTATGGCAAGCCAATGACCAAACGCGATACTATCTATCCCTTGGCCGGATAAAATCTGAGCACAGCACTGACGGCTTTGCCCCACTAAGTTTTTGACAATAGACGGATGCATTAATAACTGTGACATGCGGTCTCTACTCCTAAGATAAGTGATGAATGTGTATAACGTCATCGTAAGACAAGCGAGTAGAAATCCTGTGCAGTTCTGATGAAAAATCTATGAATTGGTATAACGGGTGTGTTTTAAGCCAGCGGTAAGGTAATGCGTACGCTGACACCAGCGTTTGGACTCTTGTCATGTCTAGCAAAGGCTTGCTCTGTGCCGATATTACTGATCTTCACATGACCGCCATGGTGTTCGATCACTTGCTTGACTAAGGTGAGGCCCAGCCCCGTGCCTTTTTTAAGGGCTGTATTAGCCTGATCAGGTGCTGTCTGCGGGCTTTGATGCGAGAGACTAAAATAGCGATCAAACGCTTTAGAGAGGGCATATTCGGGCAGTGGTTTGCCATCATTAAAGATATCAATGGTCACGGTTTTGTCGCTACTATCGTGAGAGTGGCTATACACAGTAAGGGTGACCTCAGTGTTGGCAAAATAAATGGCATTATCTAACACATTTTGTAGCGCTTGTACCAACCAAAACGGATCAGCAAAGACATGCGGATTTGTCAACGAATCGGCCTGTAGTGGAGCCTCGGTGATAACCAAGTCAGTCACGCATTTATCCTCACTATAAATCTTGATAGGTGGTAGGTTTTGCTGTTGTAGTTTGGCGCTATTGTTTTTTGTGAGGGTTTGCAATACTGGCAGTAGAGCTGTCAGCTGCCGATTGAGCTTAAAGGTAGGTTGCTCGACCTTGGCCAGTAGTAATAATCGATCAATCAGTTGCTGCATTTTGATGCTTTGTTCAGCGACCGAGTGGTTTAACATCTGCCGATCTTCTGCATCTAGTTGCTCATCTTCTAATAGCTCGCTACTAGCACGAATGGCGGTTAGCGGGCTTTTGAGCTCGTGAGTCAGGGTATGGACATAGTCGGTGACATAGGCGCGGTTTTCTAACCGATGTTTCATAGATTCGATCGTATCTGTCAAGCTGTTGAGCTCATGACCGAAATAAAAATATGGTTTTTTGGTGTCTTCAGCTAAGGCATTGGTGTAGTGCGTGACCAAAGTAATGCTCTGTTTGAGCCACCATGCCACCAGTCCTGCGAGGATAAGAGCGGCAATGCTCATCAGCAGCGCGGTGATGAGCATGCGATTGCGGGTATTATCAAGATACGGCAGCACACTATCGACCGGTTTGCCAACACTGACGACACCGATCACGGCACCCTTGCTATCGATGATAGGCTGCGCTACATACATAATAGAGCTACCACGAGTGCTATCGATATCTGCCGTGCTCCTCGCGCCGTAGCGACCCTGCAGCGTAAGGTACACATCATTCCAGCGGCTATAGTCCTGACCTTCGGCATTGAGCGGGGTAGGCAGAGAGTCATATATGACCACGCCATTCGCGTCTGTTACATAAACGCGAGAGTTGCTATTGTTTGAGGACTCTTGGGTAGGCTCGAGGGTAGAGCTCGCGGCTGAAGTGTGCTTGAGCGTCGCATCAAGGGTGGCTTGATAAGTATCATCGTACAATTGCCCTGATGACAATGGCAGCTGCAGCGTCGCAGCCAGCAGTTTACTGGTATCTAGCAACGTGTCTTCGATGACTTGTTGGGCGGTGGGTTTGACGTAGCCAAACAGCTGTGTGAAAGCGACCACACCGCAAATGCTTAACACCAATGCGACTGCAAGCCAAATCCGAAAAAATATGCTCAAATTTAGCAGGCGTTTCGGACTGCGGGTTTGTTGCGCGGTCCCAATGGGGTGCAGTTTGGCATACCAATTGCTCTGATTGGCAGGTGTTTTTTCAAGATGACGATGACTCTTATCAGGAGCGTTCATGTCTTTAGCACTTTAGTAATATCATAAATTGAGTATAGCGGATGAGCTAAGCTGGGCATAAGGCATACCCCAAACCGCGATGCGTGTAGATAACATCGCGGCTAGGATCGACGATCGCCAGCTGCTTACGGATGGATTTGATATGACTGTCTATCGTCCGCGCGAGGCGATGATCAGGATAGTCGCTTACCGCATTTAGCAGCTGCTCACGGCTAAAGACTTGGTTGGGCGCTTGTAATAAGGTTAATAAAATCTTACGCTCGGTATTACTCAGCTCCAGTTTTGTATCTTGCCACATCAAAGAGTAATTGAGCGGCTGGTAATGCCAGATGCCAGATTGACACTCAAAGCTCAAGGCTTGCCCTGATAGATGGTGAGCAGGCGTGCTGCCAGAGGAACGGGCAGATACATGCTGATTGGCGTTCTCAGTCGCCTCAGTAACAGTCGCCGTGGCCGCTGATTGCTCAAAGAGCAGCTGCTCACGACGCCAAATGGCTTTTAGGCGTGCGACTAGCTCACGAGGGCTAAAAGGCTTGGCGCAGTAGTCATCGCCGCCCATTTCTAGTCCCAAGATACGATCAACCTCATCGCTACGCGCGGTCAAAAACACCACAGGGATATCTTTTAATCGGCCGATATCCGGTGTATGGCGTATCTGCTGGCAGAGACTGAGCCCATCACCATCGGGCAGCCCAACATCTAGAATAATAGCTGATAAATCTTGCGCATCATTACTGTGTAGCATCGGCAATACACTACTGGCGTTATCGAGCCACGTCATCTGCCACCCCTCACGCTTGCAAGTAACTTTGAGCGACATAGCAATCGCCGGATCATCTTCTACCAGTAAAATATGAGTCATAAACGTAATATCTTTATTAAAGGGTGCCTGCTATATAGGGCACTGGTGATATGAGATTGAAAAATATAAATAAGGCGTCATACAGTAGTGAGCGCAGTGTTTGATATCCGTCGTACTTACTATGTAGCAATTGGTATCAGTAGTAGCAGAGTCTATAATTATCGTAGCACAAAAGCGTGGCTGGATTTTGTCAGTCAGTGCAAAACACTGTGAAAAATTGATGAAAATAATAGGGATAAAGGCGATACAAACGCCATCTCAGTTCTATATTTGATGCATATTTTATGCTTTATAAAAGGAAACTAGTGATAATGAGTAAGTATCTAGACGTGGTCACCGCCGAGCACAATCCGGCACAAAAAAAGATAGACAGAGCGGTCATTTGGCTACATGGCTTAGGGGCCAGCGGTCATGATTTTGAGCCTGTGGTGCCGCAGCTCGGACTGGCTGACGACATGGCAGTACGGTTTATCTTTCCGCATGCGCCCAAGCGTCCTGTCACGGTCAATGGTGGGATGGTAATGCCGGCTTGGTACGATATTTTGGAGATGAGTCTTGAGCGCAAAGTTGATGTGACACAAATTGAGACATCCTCGCAGCAGATTCGCGATTTGATTGCTCGTGAAATTGAGCGCGGCGTCAAGCCTGAACATATCGTTATCGCTGGGTTTTCACAGGGCGGGGCGGTCGCTTATCATGTGGCACTCAGTCATCCAGAGCGCTTGGCGGGTCTGATGACGCTCTCTACCTACTTAGCAACCAATGACAATATTGAGTATAGTGCTGCCAATAGAGACCTACCGATTTTGATTGAGCATGGTACGCATGATCCAGTCGTACCCGTGATGCTAGGCGAGCAGGCGCAGCAGTTATTAGCGAGCAAAGGCTACAATGTTGAATATCATACTTATCCGATGGCACATCAAGTCTGTATGCCGCAGATTCAAAACATCGGCAAATGGCTAAACACCGTCTTGGCTTAAGATGATTCGCTGTAACGTAATGTAATAAGGGTTATGTATAGGTTGAAAAACCATCAATAAATCCTATATAATAGTCAGTCTTATTGGGGATGTTCTGGCTTCGACGCTGGTGATGAAACTCAATGATGCATGTCGAGAGTGTATGTCCTCTCGTTAATCAAACATATATTGTTATAGTCGCAAACGACGAAACTTACGCTCTAGCAGCTTAAACCCTGCTTACTGCGCTGCCGATTACCTATAGTTGGTTAGCCCAGTTGAAGCGTCCGCATATAGGTTCGCCACAAGTGATTGTCTCAATCGCTTGGGTTCAAAAGTAGAGAATCGTCCAATCCATCCTGACTGTCGGATCGGTGCGGATTAAAACCAAAGACAGAAACTAAACATGTAGATTCATGAGCGTAATGCTGGCGGACGCGGGTTCAACTCCCGCCATCTCCACCAAATATTTTAAATAAAGTCAGTCACTTAGGTGGCTGGCTTTTTTTATGACACACTTTTAGGTAATGCTGACAGACGACCGTTGCCTTGGTTTTTTCTTGCATGGTCTGCATGCCAAGTAGGTCGTAGTGCGCGAGGTGATAAATCAGCTCGGTGCTTTGTTGCAGCGGCTGCCAAAAAACCAAAGGGAATGTGTAAAAATAAGCCAATACGGTTACGCATACCAAGCTACCGACTTTTTGATACCCATGCTTGTTATTGAGGGAGAAGGGCGATCTGTTAGGTGATTTTTGATGAATGGGCTAGGAGTGGCGCTGTTCATGATAGCTATTTATGCCCTGTTAATGTAAAAAGCCAGATACACAGGGTATCTGACTTAGTAAAAAACTATTAATTTATTTTAGGATTGGAAAGGCTTTATAAAGATAGCGATAAATCCTTAAAACGTAAGCTAGAGTCAAAATATTGCTCTTATGCCAGTTTATCCGCTCTAGGTTTAGCCCTACTGACTAGGGCTTGAGTTTGGTAATTATCAATAACGATAATTCGGTATTGCGAAAGTTAGTCAGTTTTTCAACTCTTAAACCGTTAAAGGAGAAGCTGGTTTTCTGCCATGTCCTAAGAAAATGCTTATACAACTTATATGACAATACATCTCACTATTTATCTAAATTTATTTTGATAGATCAACGCCTTGTGGGTCTTTTTTAATCGTATAAAGTGTGATTAATGAAATTAAAGAGACGATAGTAATATATAAGCCAATCATCCATGATTGTTGATAAGTTGCCATAACCCATTGCGCAATCATCGGAGCGAATGCACCACCAATAATAGAACCTAATGCATAACTAATGGATACACCTGAGAAACGTACTTTTGCAGGGAACATTTCAGCAAATAGGGCTGATAATGGACCATAAGTGAAACCTAAGGGAATACCCCAAATCACTAATGCGAGCATAAATAAAACAGGGTTTTGTGTATCAATCAAAAACCACATTGGAATTGACCATAACGACAATAAGATATAGCCTAATTTAAAAGTTTTTAAACGACCAATCTTATCACCTAGCATGCCTCCCCAAAGGGTTGATACTAACCAAGAAACAGCCGCCGAAACTACAATTAGCATGGTTAAAGTAGGGCTAAAACCTAAGACTTTTTGGCCATAACCCACCATATAAGCGATGAGAATATAACCACCTGCATTTACTCCCATAAAAATTAAAGCCGCTTTAAGAACTGTTGGCGTATGATCTTTAAATAACAATGACAGTGGTGCAGAGGCTTCTGCTTTACGACGATGCATGGCTTCAAAAACCGGTGATTCTTTAACTGAACGACGAATAAAGGTACCCACGATTATTAATGCGACCGATAATAAAAATGGAATGCGCCAGCCCCACTCGAGGTAGGCTTCTTTACCTAAAATTAAATTTAAAAGTAGCAGTACACTGGTCGCTAAAATCATGCCTATAGGTACGCCAATCTGTGGGTAAGCACCAAACAGCGAGCGTTTGTTAAGGGGGGCATGCTCTACAGATAACAATGCTGCACCACCCCACTCACCACCCGCAGAAAAGCCTTGGATAATACGTAAAAATACTAAAGCTAGCGGGGCTAATATGCCAATCTGCGCATAAGTCGGCAAAAAACCAATTAAGGTCGTCGACGCACCCATCAAAACCAAGGTGAATACCAATACCATCTTACGACCGTACTTATCACCCAAACGACCACACACGATTGCGCCTAATGGGCGAAATAGGAATGAGATACCAACGGTAGCAAAAGCGATGATTTGGGCTAATATAGGGTTGGATTTACTGACTTCAGCGAAAAATAGGGGAGCAAATACGAGACTTGCAGCTTGTGCGTAGATGAAAAAATCATACCATTCAACTGCCGTGCCAACCAAGGTGGCAGTAAGTACTTTTTTATCCTGATGCACAGCAAGCGTGGCATTTCCAGCCATCGTTGTAGTGGTTGTCATTAGTGACTCCTTGTCTATAAGTTATCCTAGAAATAACTGCTTAGCTGTTTTAGCTAAGAATTATCTAGTGATACTTTTTAATCCATTAAATAAAAATTATGTATCACATGTTCCATAATTTAGTCATTCTGTAAGCTGACGTCAATATGTTTTTTCAATAAATTTTACTTTAGTTGAAAAAAAAGGAATCATGACGATTCCTTTTTTTTGCAAATTTGTATGGATATCAAGCACTACGTTCAACTAATGTCAGGATGTCATAAGTTGCGACCAATTCATTATGTTGGTTCTTGACTTTGATATCCCATACTACAACGCCATGAGCTTTTTCAGCTGGGTCGCGTTGTGCTTTTGGCGTTTTTTGTTTACAAGTGAACTCAACTTGGATGGTGTCACCAATCTTGACTGGCTCAACGAAGCGTAGGTTTTCCATACCGTAGTTAGCGATAACCGGACCAGGCGTGCCATCAACAAATAGGCCTGCGGCCGCTGATACGATAAAGTAACCATGAGCGATACGCTCACCGAACAATGAATCTGCTGCAGCAATTTTGTCCATATGTACATAGAAGTGATCACCACTTAAACTGCCAAAGTTTACGATATCCGCCTCGGTCACCGTACGTCGTGCGGTCAATAGACGCTCACCAATACGAAGTTCATCGAATGATTTTTTGAACGGATGGACACGGTCTTCGAACACTTGCGCGCCAGCCGTCCAGCTGTGACTGACTTGAGTCATGGCATCGGGTGAACCTTGAATGGCGGTACGTTGCATGTAGTGTTTAACGGCTCGCAATCCACCAAGTTCTTCACCACCACCGGCACGGCCTGGTCCACCGTGCACAAGTAATGGGATAGGTGACCCGTGACCCGTACTTTCACGAGCGCTTTCGCTATCTAAGATATGGACACGACCATGCCAAGGGGCAATTTTTTTCAATACAGCTTCGATGTTTTCATCTGCATTGCGCACGATAGAGGCAACCAAGCTGCCTTCGCCACGTGCTACAAGTGCGCCGAGTTCAGCTTGGTCCCTGTATGGCATCAGGGTGACAACTGGGCCAAATGCTTCGATGCGATGGATGTTTTCAGCTTGGCTTGGATTATTACAGACCAGTACGGTAGGTGGGTAACAGGCTGATTTTTCCTCATCATCTACTTGTAGGGAGAAGTCTTTACGTAAGTGACTACCGAATATTACTTCGGCCTCTTGACTTAGTTGCTCGACTTTTTCGGCGACATCAAGTTTTTGCTTCACGCTAGCTAATGTACCCATGGTCACCTCTTCACGGCTTGGGTCGCCGACCACGACTTTTTGTAGTTTTTCAACTAGCCGGGTTTGCACTGTTTCCAGCAAGTCGGCAGGGACAAACGCGCGACGAATCGCAGTACATTTTTGACCCGCTTTGGTAGTAACTTCACGGAACACTTCGCGGACAAATAAATCGATAGTTTCATCGTTAGCGGCTGGGCTTAAAATTGCACTATTCACCGAATCGGCTTCCATGGTGAATGGAATTGAATAGGCATTTAAGTGTGGATGGGCTCGTAGTTTTTGACCCGTTGCTGCGGAACCTGTGAAGGTTACAGTGTCTTGGACATTTAGATGATCAAACAAGTCATAGGTTTGACCACATATCAACTGCAATGAACCTTCGGGCAATAGGCCGCTTTCATTGATCGCTGTTACTACAGCATGAGTCAGCTCAGCGCCTTCTGTTGCTGGCTTGACAATACAAGGGACGCCCGCTAATAGAGTTGGTGCGATTTTTTCTAACATGCCCCAGACAGGGAAGTTAAACGCATCAATATGAATGGCCACGCCCGCTTTTGGGCTTAGGATATGCTTAGCGCCGAACGTACCATTTTTTGATAAAGGAATCCAAGCGTCTTCGACTAAGGTAGTTTCATCGCTTAGCTCACGGCGCACGAGGCTTGAATAAGCAAATAAGGTACCGATACCTCCTTCAATGTCAATCCAAGCGTCTTTACGCGTCGCACCAGTTGCTGTAGCTAATGCATAAAAATCTTCTTTACGTTGAAGCAAATATTGTGCAACCAGTTTTAGGGCGTTAGCGCGTTGGTGGAATGTCCAATTGGCAAGCGCTGAGCCATATTCTTTGGCGTAGTCAACCACAGCTTTGGTATCGATACCAGCACTGCTGACTTGATAAATGGGCTCACCGGTGATCGCATGGTTCACGGTTCGAAAGTCGCTTTGTGCGACGTAGTCTTTGCCGAGGACGAGCGAGCTTAAAGTTTTGATGTCTAACATGTAACAATTCCTTTTAAGATACATTTTGGTAAAAAACAAAAATAAAGAGTATCATAATCTGTATCTAAATCACTAAAAAGTCAAGTTTATTTATAATTTAAAAGGCTTTTTTGAAAATTTAATTAGAAATTACTTATATAAAACAACAACTTGGGTTTAATATTAGAGGAAAACAAAGTGATACGTAAAAATAGATGTTGATTTAAAATTGGTATCGCTTTATATTATATGACACTAACACTTAAGGATGAGGGATTATATGAATACGCAAGTAGAATTGTTTGATAACAAGGTTGAAAATGACATTTCAATTGAACCAAAGGATTGGATGCCAGATGCTTATCGTAAAACGCTTATTCGCCAGATTGGTCAGCATGGGCATTCAGAAGTGGTTGGTATGCTACCTGAGGGTAACTGGATTACACGTGCACCAACACTCAAGCGTAAGGCTGTCTTGTTGGCCAAAGTTCAAGATGAAGCAGGTCATGGATTGTATCTATACAGCGCCGCTGAAACCCTAGGTGCAGATCGTGACGATATGATGGAAAAGCTGATTGCCGGCCGCATGAAATACTCATCAATTTTTAATTACCCAACTTTAACATGGGCTGATATCGCTGCTATCGGCTGGTTGGTCGACGGTGCTGCCATCGTCAATCAAGTAGCGCTTTGCCGAACGTCATATGGCCCATACGCTCGCGCTATGGTGCGTATCTGTAAAGAAGAAAGCTTCCACCAACGCCAAGGCTTTGAAGCCATGATGGTATTAGCGAACGGCACACCTGAACAAAAAGCCATGGCACAAGATGCAGTCGATCGTTTCTGGTGGCCAGCGCTCATGATGTTCGGTCCAAATGATGATAACTCACCCAATAGTGCTGCTAGCATGGCTTGGAAAATCAAACTATTTAGTAACGATGAGCTCCGCCAAAAATTCGTCAATAATACCGTCCCACAAGTGTTGCAACTTGGTCTAACCATTCCTGACAAAGATTTAACGTTTAACGAAGAAACGGGCAACTACGAATTTGGTGAAATTAACTGGGACGAATTTTTTGCCGTTATCGCTGGTAAAGGCCCGTGTAACCATGAGCGTATCGAAGCCCGACGTAAAGCTTGGGAAGATGGTAAATGGGTTCGTGATTCTGCTGCTGTCTATGCGCAGAAACAACAAGTCAATGCTCAAAAAGCTGCTTAATATTTTTTAAAGGAAAATTAGCCATGGAAAACAAAAACAATTGGTCACTTTACGAAGTGTTTATCCGTAGCAAGCAAGGATTAAGCCATCGTCATGTTGGCAGTTTGCGCGCACCAGATGATGAAATTGCCCTGCAAAACGCACGTGATGTCTACACGCGTCGTAACGAAGGTATAAGCATTTGGGTAGTGAAATCAGAGTTGATTACTTCATCGCAACCTGAGGAAAAACCAGAATTTTTTGAGCCATCACTCGACAAGGTATATCGTCATCCTACCTTCTATCAAATTCCGGACGGTATTGAGCATATTTAAGGTGGGAGATAATCGATGAATAATCAAGCATTAACACAGTTTTTACTTCACGTTGGTGACAGCCAACTGATTCTATCGCACCGCTTGTCTGAGTGGTGTGGACATGCCCCTGAGCTTGAGATTGATATTGCGTTATCAAATATCGGTTTAGACTTATTGGGTCAATCGCGTACTGTGCTAAGTCTAGCTGGACAAATCGAAGGCTTGGGCCGTGATGAAGATAAAATGGCTTTTTTACGTACCGAACGTGAATATCGCAACCTATTGCTATGTGAGCAACCCAATGGCGATTTTGCCCAAACTATCGTGCGCCAATGGCTGATGGATCAGTACCATGTGTTGTTACTTGATGCTTTAAGCCAAAGCAGCCACTTAGATATCGCAGCTTTTGGTGTGAAATCATTGAAAGAAGCAAAATATCACCTACGTTTCTCACAGGCATGGATGGAGCGCTTAAGCCTAGGCACCGATGAGGCACACCAAAAAGTGCAACAAGCTCTCAACGAACTATGGCGCTTTACTGCTGAATTGTTTGAACTCACCACTGACGAACAAGCTTTGGTTGACAGTGGCGTCTTACCAAAACTCAATTTCCTAAAAGATGAGTGGTCAGCGCAGATTGAAAGTGAGTTGGCACGTTTTAACTTAACGTTGCCTGAGATTGGCGCATACCGCCGTGGTGCGAAACAAGGTGTTCATACCGAACACTTGGGCTATATTTTGGCAGAATTGCAGTACATGCAACGTGCTTACCCAAATATGAATTGGTAAACATACACGACAGGGAGTCAAAGTATGCGTTTAATTCCACAAGTCACAGATGCCTGCTGGCAAGCCCTTAATCAGGTTCATGATCCAGAAGTACCTGTTTTGACCGTGCTTGATTTAGGCATGATTCGTGGCGTTGATATCAACGCAGATAACGAAATCGTGGTGCGTTTAACACCAACCTATAGCGGCTGCCCAGCAACCGATATGCTAAAAGATGAGATTACCAACACGTTTACCGAACGTGGGCTGACCCCTGTAAAAGTGGTGATTGACTTGTCTGAAGCTTGGACGACTGACTGGATGAGTGAGGCAGGTAAGCAAAAGCTGCAAGAATATGGCATTGCACCGCCGCAAGGCGATTCACACAGCTGTGGTACCCACGTGGCGCTAACCGATGGTGTGACCTGTCCCCATTGTCGCAGTCAAAAAACCCAACTAATTAGCGAATTTGGTTCAACTGCGTGCAAGGCATTCTATAAGTGTCTCGATTGCCTTGAGCCGTTTGATTATTTTAAATGCATCTAGAACAAGGATAGTTGCAAGATCGCACGTGACGGTCAGCTCTCTAAATATGCAATATGAAAGAAGGATTTTCGCATGAGTCAATTTTTACCTTTAACCATCAAATCTATCCAACCGCAAACTGAACAAGCGATTTGCATTGCATTTGACCTTGCTCCGGAAGTCGCGGCAACCTTCAAGTACCAACCAGGTCAACACTTGACTATTCGTCACATGACAGATAATGGTGAAATCCGTCGCTGTTACTCAATCTGTAGTGATGTACAAGAAGATATGAGTATTGCCATCAAGAAGATTGATCAAGGTCAATTCTCTACTTGGGCAAATGAACACCTAGAAGTAGGCCAAACCCTAGAAGTTATGCCACCCCAAGGGGTTTTCTTTCAAAAAGCCGCTAAAACGGGTGGTCAAAACTACCTAAGCTTTGCTGCAGGTAGTGGTATTACCCCAATTTTATCCATTGTTAAAACGGTGTTAAACACACAACCAGATGCTACCTTTACTTTGGTATACGGTAATCGCTCATGGAAACAAACCATGTTCTCTGAGCAAATTATGGACCTCAAAGATCGTTTCAAAACGCGCCTACAGCTAGTCAATATTTTCTCACGTGAGATGAGTGACAGTGAAATCTTTAACGGCCGTATCGATGCGAATAAATTACAACAGTTGTTTGATTCACGACTTATCAATGCTGATGTCGATCACTGCTTTGCCTGTGGCCCAGAAGATATGATGGAAGCTGTTGAGACTGTATTACCAAATTATGGTATTGATCGCAATAAAATCCATACAGAGCGTTTTCACACTGGGACCGTCAACAAACCAACCCCACAGCAAATTGAAAAACGTAGCGAAGAGCGCGTTAATATTGTTTTGGACGGACGTGAATTGATAGTTGAAGTATCAAAACAAGATGACAGCATTCTAGAGGCTGCGTTACATGCGGGTGCTGACTTACCATATGCTTGTAAAGGGGGTGTTTGTGCCACTTGTAAGTGTAGGGTAATGGAAGGCGAGGTAGAAATGGCTGTTAACTATAGCCTTGAGCAAGAAGAGTTAGATAAAGGCTACGTACTCAGCTGCCAAGCATTACCTGTATCACCCAACGTACGCTTAAGCTTTGACGCATAATCGTTAGATGTTAGCCAACTTACATATCTATAGTTTTTGTATCCAAAGTAGGGCTTAGCAAAAACTCCTTATTTCATTGTTTGTATTAGGATTCAGGGATGAATTACATTAAAACCTCCAACCCAGAGGAAGGTGTTGCACTGATTGTGCTTAATCGTCCAGAAAAACGTAACGCCTTAAATAACGCCACATTACAAGAAATCGTTGAACAGCTTCAAGCCTATGAAGCTGATACCGATATAAGAGCGGTCGTCATTACTGGCAATACCCAGTGCTTCGCTGCGGGTGCAGATCTTAACGAACTTATTCAACTCGATACCGTTAGCCTACAAACCGACATTCGCCCAACCTTATGGAAGCGAATCGATGAATTTAGCAAGCCGTTATTAATCGCGGTCAATGGCTACGCACTCGGTGCTGGTTTTGAGCTGGTACTGCATGGTGACATCGTGGTCACGGGCGAAAATGCCCAATTTGCGCTGCCTGAAATTGGCTTGGGCATGCTACCAGGAGCAGGTGGGACACAGCGCCTCGCCCGCCTAGTGGGTCAGCAGCTTGCTATGCGTTGGGCGATGACAGGTGAGCGGATTAGTGCGTTGAGCGCGCAACAACATGGGATTACCACCCAAGTTTGCCCAACCGAACTGACCGTACAATACACCATTGATCTGGCGACAAAAATTGCCAAACAAGCCCCTTTAGCCATTCGCGCCATCAAACAATCACTCAAAACTATCCATGAAGTGAACTTAAGCCAAGGGCTTAAGCAAGAACGCCAGCTATTTGTTTGGCTTGCCGCTACCCAAGATCGCCAAGAAGGCATCAGTGCGTTTTTAGAAAAACGTCAACCAATTTTTAGAGGTATATAATGGACTATCAAACGATTCTCGTCGAAGAAAAAAATGCCGTTGGCTATCTTACTTTAAACCGCCCAAAACAGCTTAATAGCTTTAATGAAGCCATGCACAAAGAAGTAGCCAAGGTGCTAAAAGCATGGTCAAAAGATAGCACCATTCGTGCTGTAGTGCTCTCTGCTGAGGGTCGCGGTTTTTGTGCAGGTCAAGATTTAGGCGATCGCGCAGTTGCCCCGGATGCTGATGCGCCAGATTTAGGCTTATCTATTGAGACTTACTACAATCCACTGATTAAGCTGATTACTGACATGCCAAAACCAGTAATCTGTTCGGTAAATGGCGTAGCAGCTGGTGCTGGAGCGAATATTGCCTTGGCGTGTGACTTGGTATTGGCCGCCAAATCAGCCTCATTTGTTCAAGCGTTTTGCCGTCTTGGTCTGGTACCCGATTCAGGTGGTACATGGTTTTTACCACGCGTTGTTGGACGCGCTCGAGCGATGGGCTTAGCCATGTTAGGCGATAAGCTATCGGCTGAACAAGCGTTGGCGTGGGGCATGATTTGGCAAGTGATCGAAGATGACGCGCTACGTAGCGAAGCCAGTACGTTAGCCGAACACTTGGCCAGCCAGCCGACCTATGGCCTAAGCCTAATTAAAAAAGCCATCAATACATCCGCGGACAATAGCCTAGAAGACCAGCTATGCTTAGAGCGGGACTTGCAGCGCCTTGCTGGTCGCTCAGCCGACTATAAAGAAGGTGTCCAAGCCTTTATGCAAAAACGCACCCCAATTTACCAAGGACGTTAAGCATGGAAACGAGGGATTTATCAAAAGCTGCCATTGCCGTTATAGGGGCAGGCACAATGGGGATTGGCATTGTACAGCTAGCTGCCATGCACGGTCACACGACCTATCTTTTTGACGTGGATGCTGCCAAAAGCCAAGCCGCCTTAGCGGGCCTAGAAGGCCTACTTGCAAAAAGGGTCGAAAGAGGAAAAATGTCTCAAGCGCTACTCGATAGCACCCTAGCGAATTTATCGATTATTACAGATATTAATGAGCTGGCAGAGGTGCAGATGGTCGTTGAAGCAATTGTTGAACGCCAAGAAATTAAGCAGCAGCTCTTTGTCCAATTGGCTGATATTTGTGCGTATGATACGATTTTTGCCTCAAACACCTCATCAATATCGATTACAGCGATTGCCTCAGCAATACCAAACCCTGAGCGAGTGGTTGGCTTACACTTCTTTAATCCAGCCCCAGTGATGAAACTTGTTGAGATTGTTCGCGGTTTACGAACTGCGCCTGAAATTGTAGATGGCTTGTTTAACTTGATGCGTGCTTGGAAAAAAGTGCCAGTAACTGCCAAATCTACCCCAGGCTTTATCGTCAACCGTGTGGCGCGTCCATACTACGCCGAAGGCTTTCGCGCATTACAAGAAAATGCCACCACGCCAGAGCAGCTTGACTTTATCATGCGTGAATCAGGTCGTTTTGCCATGGGCCCATGTGAGTTGACCGACTTGATCGGTCAAGATGTTAACTTCTCGGTGACCCAAAGCGTATACCAAGCCTTCTTCTATGAGCCTCGTTACCGCCCATCATTGGTACAGAAAGAATTGGTCGATGCAGGTTGCTTTGGCCGCAAATCCGGTCAAGGGTTCTATGACTATCGCCAATCCACAAAAGCCTCCACCTATGAGTTACCAGCTGTTGAGGTAAACGATGCTGAGTTACCTGTAATTAGCGTGCGCGGTAATTGGCTTTATGCCAAAGGTTTGGTTGAACGCCTACAAGCTGCTGATAGTCTCACAATGACCTTTGAAGAGGCAGACCAAAACAGTATCGAAATTGGTGATGTCAGCATCCGTTTATCACTTGGTGAATCAGTGGTGATTGATCATAGCAATGCCAAAGTCATGCTAATGGACTGGCATGCGGACTGGTCACAAGCCCGTGCCGTTGTATTGGCTGCTTCTACGGCCTGTGATGACAACGACCGTGAGCAAGTGGCACAAGTCTTTGCCCGTCTTGATTTGGGTGTTATTTGGTCTGCCGACCATCCCGGTCTATATGTTTTACGTACCATTGCAATGCTCATTAATGAAGGCTGTGAAGCAGTATTACATAACATCGCCTCTGAAGCAGACATTGACGCTGCTATGAAGTACGGCGTGAATTACCCCCAAGGTCCGTTCGAATGGGCGCAAATGCTCGGTTACGACACCGTTCTTAACACTCTCAATAACTTGCAGCGTATTTATGGGGAAGAGCGTTATCGTGCCAGCATGTATCTAGTAAAAAAAGCCGTCACCTGTCACATGGCGACCGCTTAAGCTTATTGGTTTATTGTAAAGGGAAATTATGATGCAACAAGTATATATCTATGATGCCATTCGCACCCCAATCGGGCGTTATGGCGGTGCTTTAAGTAGTGTTCGTACGGATGATTTGGCAGCCTTGCCGATTAAATATCTAAAAGATCAAAACCCAAGCTTGCCATGGAATAAAATCGATGAGGTAGTACTTGGCTGTGCTAACCAAGCCGGCGAAGACAACCGTAACGTAGCGCGAATGGCAACGTTACTTGCAGGCTTGCCTGATAGCGTGCCTGCTATCACGGTTAACCGTCTCTGTGCCTCTGGTATGGACGCGATTGGCATAGCCTCACGTGTGGTAAAAACCGGTGAGGCCGAGTTTGTATTGGCCGGTGGTGTTGAGAGTATGAGCCGCGCCCCATATGTCCAATCGAAACCGACCAGTGCCTTTCACCGCGCACCAGAGATCTTTGACACTTCAATCGGTTGGCGCTTTATTAACCCATTAATGAAAGTAGCATATGGCGTTGATAGTATGCCAGAAACTGCCGAAAACGTTGCGGAAAAATACCAAATAAGCAGAGAAGACCAAGATCTATTCGCGCTACGCAGCCAACAAAAAACTGCCGCTGCCCAGCAGGCAGGTATCTTAACCGAAGAAATTTTACCGGTTGAAGTCAAAGTCAAAAAAGACATAGTGATTGTTGATAAAGACGAACACCCACGTGCAGATACTAGTATAGAAGCTCTTGCAAACCTCAAAACCCCGTTTCGAAAAGAAGGTGGTTCAGTGACGGCAGGTAACGCATCAGGTGTCAATGACGGTGCAGCTTGTGTGCTGATGGGTAGCGAACGCTTTGGTAAAGCACACAATCTAACGCCGCAAGCTAGTATTGTTGGTATGGCGAGTGCTGGTGTCGAACCACGTTATATGGGTATCGGCCCTGTGCCTGCGGTAATAAAAGTACTTGAACAAACCGGACTAACGTTAGATCAAATGGATGTTATCGAGCTTAATGAAGCATTCGCAGCGCAATCCCTTGCCGTAATTCGTGAATTAGGTCTTGCTGATAATGACGTACGCATTAACCCAAATGGTGGTGCAATTGCACTAGGTCACCCTTTAGGAATGAGTGGTACACGTTTAGTCATCACCGCAATGAAAGAGTTAAAACGTCGTAACGGTAAGTATGCGTTATGCACCATGTGTGTGGGTGTGGGCCAAGGCGTGGCACTGGTGATAGAAAACATCTGATCACGGCTTTCACGAATTTTTTAATTGGAAATGTAGTCAGGATGACTACGACAAGGAGTTTTACATGAATCATAACGTTATGGAACACATCGAAACCGCGTCAGTAGACGAATTACGCAGCGTACAGTTGGAACGTTTGAAAGAAACACTCACACGCGCCTACGAAAATAGCTCTGTTTATAGAAAGAAGTTTGACCAAATCGGTGTCCACCCAGATGATTGCCAATCATTGGAGGATTTAGCCAAATTCCCATTTACCAGCAAGTCAGACTTGCGCGAAAACTACCCATTTGGTATGTTTAGCGTGCCAAATGAACAAATTGTCCGTGTTCATGCATCATCAGGTACTACTGGCCAACCTACGGTTGTTGGCTATACTAAGCAAGATATCGTAACTTGGTCAGATGTAGTAGCACGCTCGTTGCGTGCAGCTGGCCTTACTAGCAAAGATACTATCCAAGTATCCTACGGCTACGGCCTGTTCACCGGTGGTTTGGGTGCGCACTATGGTGTTGAGCGACTAGGTGCAACGGTTGTACCTATGTCAGGTGGCCAAACTGATCGCCAAGCTCAGTTAATCCATGACTTTAAACCAACCGCCTTAATGGTTACTCCCTCCTACTGCTTAAACATCGTTGAAGCGTTAGAGAAAAAATTTGGTACGGCCAAAGAGTGTTCTCTCAAAACCGGTGTCTTCGGGGCAGAACCGTGGACTAATGCTATGCGCCAAGAAATCGAAGCGCGCTTAGGTATTGACGCTTTAGATATATATGGCCTGTCAGAAGTCATGGGTCCAGGCGTCGCCATGGAATGCTTAGAATCTAAAGACGGCCCAACCATTTGGGAAGACCATTTTTATCCAGAAATCATTAACCCCAAGACTGGGGAAGTACTGCCAGACGGAGAGCTTGGCGAATTGGTGTTTACTACCATTACTAAAGAAGGTATGCCCGTCATTCGCTACCGTACCCGAGATCTGACCCGCTTATTACCAGGCTCTGTACGCACTATGCGTCGTATGGACAAGATAGTTGGCCGTAGTGATGATATGATGATCATCCGTGGCGTTAATGTATTTCCCTCGCAAATTGAAGAACAGATTTTACAAATACCAAAGTTACTGCCAAACTATCAGATTAATATCACCAAACACGGCCACTTAGACACCCTGCATGTCCGTGTTGAGTCGCGTATTGATACCAGTGATGTCGAAGCAACGCAATTGGCTAATAAGCTTAAACAAAAAATCAAAACCATGGTGGGTATCAGCATTCATGTAGAAGTCTTACCACAAGGTATGTTACCTCGTTCTGAGGGTAAGGCTCAACGTGTTATTGACTTACGACATACCGCTGTGCCTGCTTAATGTAGTTAACTCCGCGCGATCGTCTCTTGGATATTATCGCGCGCTTTTTAGATAACGAATAAATGATATGAATGCTAAACTAAAACACTGTCTTAATGAGCTTACCTGTGAAAACGTATTAAGTGGCACCTCGTTAATTATGTCAATCTTTGGTGATTGTGTCTTTCAACGAGGCGGGGTGATTAGTTTAGCTAGTCTGATTCAACTTATGGATGTGTTCGGTTTTAACGAACGCTCTGTGCGTACTGCAGTGTTTCGCTTGGTGCAAAATGACTGGTTAAGCTCCGAAAAAATCGGACGTACCAGTTACTACCGCATTACCGAAGTTAGCCGTGAACGCTTTGCTGCTGCCCACGAAAAAATTTACGACTTAGATCAGTGTGAGTGGGATCGTAAATGGGACTTAGTGTTATTAAGCTCGGTTGATCTTGAAAACAAAGCCTTCCTTAAAAAAGAGTTGGAGTGGTTAGGGTTTGCCAATATTGCCACCAATCTTATGGCCTATCCGGGCTGTGATGAATTACAGCTACAAAACTTACTACTTAATCTCAACATGACTGAGCAAGTGGTGGTGTTTCGCGCCGAAGCCTTGCACTTGTGGCAAGAGTCATACCCAACACTCAAGCGTATGGTTGAGGTGAATTGGCCCATTGAGCAGCTGCACCAACGCTATGATAAATTCATTAACGACTTTCGTAATGTTTTAAGCCTCATCGAAGATGGTGAATTTAATGCACTACAAGCGTTTCAAATTCGAATTCTACTGATCCACCAGTATCGCCGTATCTTATTAAAAGACCCGAATTTACCTCTAGAACTATTGCCATCGGATTGGCTAGCACTAACCGCGCGTAATTTGACCAGTAATGTGTATCAAATGACTATTAGTTCGTCTGAAGAGTTTTTTCTTAATGTTGCTCGCACTGCTGAGGGGACCATGCCACCAGCACGCCCACAGTTTTATCAGCGCTTCGGCGGGTTAAAGTTTGCTGAAGGAACTTAAGAAAATGATGACTTTGAACTTTGTTTGATATTTCTTGATAAGGAGGCGATTATGCCTTGCTATGCCATTGACGGGGTAATACCGGTTATTAGTCCAGATGCTTATGTTCATCCAACAGCTGTAATTATCGGTGATGTTGTGATTGAAGCAGGTGTATATATTGGTCCGTTCGCTTCATTACGTGCTGATTTTGGTGGTATTCGTGTCAAAAAAAACGCCAATATCCAAGATAACTGCATTATACATGGCTTTCCTAACAATGTAGTGGTGGTTGAAGAGTATGGCCATATTGGACATGCAGCCATTCTCCATGGTTGTATTGTAAAAAAGAATGCACTGGTTGGAATGAACAGTGTAATTTTAGACTTAGCAGAAGTTGGTGAAAATAGCATTATTGGTGCTAATAGTACAGTCAAGGCGAAGATGGTCCTTCCGCCAAATGTCATGGCATTAGGCAGCCCTGCAAAAGTGATAAGAGAGCTTGAAGAAAAGGAGCTGGCTTGGAAAGCTCATGGTACTCAGCAATATATAAATCTGACCAAACGTTGTTTGTACTCTTTAGAGGAAGTTAAGCCCTTAACCATGGATGCAGATGAGCGGCTAACACATGAGCAATTTAATACCCAACATAAAATTAAATCAGAGCTTTGATAATAAGAGCCATTATAGCTAGCGAACAGATTAGGACGTGAATTAACTTTTGTTATATCGGATGTGTTGGACATTTATAATTTCAAACTGCAGTTTCGATAAACTTACTTGAGTAAACCTCCTAATCTAAGAAGGATGCTAACAATATGCTGTATAGAGTATTAGCGTTTTTTTTGCTACTAACTATATCTAATTAATTTTACTTAAACCTTCTATATTGAAATTTTGTGCACGGCTAGAATTATGTCTAACTCTGTTATTATGAGTAGGACATGTTGACTACGTGGTATTACATCAATGGTGTGCTGTTGATGATGGGAGTGATCAACAAACAACAAGTTATCTAACTGGCAATGACTTTACAGCTTATATCATAGAGTCTCAGGACGGATATTTCTATTGTGAAAGCGGAATGCAATGGTTACATGCTGTACCGATTGAGGTAAGAGCTATAACATACGCAGAAGCAATTTTCATGACCAGCTAACTATAGCGGGTTTTTTGTCGCCTAAATATAATTTTCGGATAGATAAACCACCTTGAATGCTTCCTGATCATACGGGATTGAGCTCTTTAACCATCAAGGCTTTCTATTAATAACTATCACTCATTCAAATAAAGCTCAGCCATGCTATCAAGCTCGGTTTTGACCGCTTTCCAATGCGGCATAACTTGCGACAGCAGTCGCCAAAACCGCTCACTATGGTTGTGCTCTTTGATATGACACAGCTCATGCAGTATCACGTAGTCGATACATTCTTTAGGGGCTTTAACCAAATGTGGATTGAGGACTAAGTTGCCTTGAGCCGAGCAGCTGCCCCATTGTTTTTTCATTGACAGCAGCTTGAAGGTAGGGGAGTGATGCACCCAATCAGCTTGCGGCAATACGGCAGCAAGGCGCTCTGCAAATATCGTTTTAGCCTTAGCATGATACCAAGCATCTAACATTGTCTTAACTTTAACCGCTCGGTCGCTTCCGTCACTGGAATCATGAGTCAAGGTAACCGTCAGCTTGCCACGAATCAGCTTCACATTAGCAGCTTGCTCAGGGTCGACAATTACTTTGAGCACGTATCTGCGACCCAAATAAAACTGAGGCTCACCACTGACATAGCGTTTTGGCAGCACATCAGTTTTTTGCTTGGCAAAGTCTTGCAGGTGCTGCCATATCCAGCGCACCCGTTTTTGCACTGACTGATAAATAAATTCATCTGTCACCTGCATCGGTACGCTGACCACCACCCGCTGATCCGGATACACCTTAATACGTAGCTTACGAGCTTTGTCTTTCCGTATCACCTCATAGCTGATTTTGTCCTGTCCATAGTACAAATGGTGTAGTAGGCCGTCAGCTTTGGTGGGCTTGCTATCTACGATAGGCTTCTTGTCATTGTTTGCTGTAGTGTGCTCTAAGCGACTTGCCATGATTAGTTGCCTCTAGAGATGCCATGGCGAGTGATACGGATCACTTCATCAGATAGCTTCTTGGCATTATCGGTACCGATGGCTTTAAACAGTAGCTTTAGTAGCCCAACCTTAATGTCTTTTTCCATCTGTGACGGGTTTAAGGAGTTGACTGCTACCGCTTTATCGACGACGTCATCAATAGCGTAAGCGAAGCTGACGAGTGTGTCCTTGTCTAGGCCGTTTTCTTCTAGAAGACTTGGATCAAATAGGTGCTTGAACAGTCCATAATAGGCTTGTGCATGCTTGTTATGCTTACCTGACTCATCGATAAACTCATTAGGAACATCAGGCACTTTACGAGCTTTGACGTCTTGCTCAAAGCCTGCGAACATCATGTACTGCTTGACTGGTGCATCAAACATGGCTTTGGCGTCCTCAATGGCTTTTTTTAGCAGCTTGGAGAAGTGCTCTTGCGCATGAGGGTCGTCAGCCAAATCCTCTTCAATCATTTTAGTGACGCGGCTGGTGATCTTGTCCGTTTGGTTACGTGCCTCATCATCACTCAGCGCTTCAGGCTTAATGTTTTTGCCCATATTGCCGACTAGGTAAGCGCCTTTTGGCTCTCTGACTTCTATACCTGCGATATGCTTGTTGAGCAGGCTACGAATATCATCCTCAAACTCATCAAAATTGATGGTCTCATTGGCATCTTCACGCGCCTGTTTACGTAGCTGCACAAAGGCTTTTAAGTCCTTTTTATAACGCTCTCGCTTACCCTCAAAAAAGCTGTCTTCAAAGTAGGAAGCCGATTGTAATGCGACTTTCATCACATTAGCAAACTCAGTTAACGCGGCATAAAAATCATCACGCTTCTTTAGGTGCGTATCGACGAACGTGCCCTCTCGCTCTTCTATTTTAGGCGATAACGACTGACGCAGGGCATTGCCATCTTGTTTGTTGGTCACATCAGAGAAAATACCCCAGACCTTTTTGTGTAGCATGGGCAGTCTTTTGTACTCAGAGTCCATGGCATGGTACATACCCGCTAAGTCTTCAATGTCAAAGCCACCTTGGGTACGTTCCGCTAGATCTTGGTATTTTTCAATCGTGGTATCGAGTTCCTTTAGGATGCCACGATAATCAATCAAATAACCGAACTGCTTTTTGTTATGCAAGCGGTTAACGCGAGCAATGGCTTGAATCAAGTTATGACTCTTTAGGGGTTTGTCGATATACAGCACGGTGTTTTTTGGTTCATCAAAGCCAGTTAACAGCTTATCCACCACGATCATAATATCTGGACCAGCATCCTCACCAAAAGCATCGATGATGTCCTTGGTATATTGCGTATCGTCCATACCATATTTGGGCGCGACGTTATCCTGCCACCAGTTTTGTACGATGTCTTTACTCTCGGCATCGACGACTTCATGACCTTCACGGGTGTCAGGTGGTGACATAGCCACGACTGAGCTGACCTTACCAATGGCATCTAAGGCTTGCTTGTAGCGAATGGCAGACACTTTAGAATCACAAGCCAGCTGACCTTTTAAGCCTTGCTGCTTGAAGTTCTGGAAGTGGTCGGAGATGTCATGGGCGATGAGTTCTATACGGCCTTCAACTTGATAGACTTGGCCTTTTTTAGAAAACTTACGTTTAAGATCTGCTTTTTGCTCACTGGTGAGCTTTTGGGTGATACGCTCAAACCATTTATCGATTGCGACATCGTTGGTGTTCAGCTCAGGGATGCGCTCTTCGTAGAGTAGGGGCGTGACCGTTTTATCGGCTACCGCTTGCTGCATGGTGTAGGAGTGAATGATGGTGCCAAATTTGTTTTCGGTCTTATCGTCTTTAAGTAGTGGTGTACCCGTAAAGGCGATAAAGGCGGCATTGGGCAGTGCTTGCTGCATACGAATGTTATTCTCACCGTTTTGGCTACGGTGCCCTTCATCGACCAAGACAATGATATTCTCACTGGGATTATAAAACTCATCGTACTGCGCCGCTGCACCAAACTTATTGATGATAGAAAACACAATACGCTCGTTACTCTTGCCGATCTTTTTGGCTAGGTCACGCCCAGAGAGCGCTTTGGCAAGGCGACGGTCTTTATCACTCAGCGCACCAGCTGAGATAAAGGTACGGGCGATCTGGTTTTCCAAGTCTATTCGGTCGGTCACGACAAACACACGGCATTTGGCAAGATCCTCAAGCCAAATCAGCGCTTTGGATAAAAATACCATGGTAAAGGACTTACCACTACCTGTGGTATGCCAAATCACGCCACCCTCACGGCTTCCTTGCTCGTCAAAATGGCTGATGCGCTTAACTAAGGCTTTGATGCCGAAGACTTGCTGATAGCGCGCCACGATCTTGCCTGCCTTACTATCAAATAGGGTGTAGTAGCGGGTCATATCGAGCAGTCGGTCGGGACGCAATAAGCTGATAATCAAACGGTCTTGATCGGTAACGACAAGCTTGCCAGCATCAAGCAGCGATTGATATTCACGTTTATCAAAAGCGCTACGCTGTGCAAACAAATGGTCGATTTGAGGATCATCTAAGCGCTGATTCTTTAATTGATGGAACTCAGGCTCGCTGATTTCTTCTTCAATCCACTTAGACCAGAACTTCTCAGGGGTGCCGCAAGTACCGTACAAGCCTTCATGACCATTGATAGCAAGCAGCAGCTGACTGTAGGCAAATAGATGCGGAATGTACTTCTGCCCTTGATTGCGGATGTGCTGTGATATAGCTTGGCTATTGGTGGATCGATGGGGATTATTTGAGTGTGGGCGTTTGGCTTCTATGACTACTAGCGGTAGCCCATTTACAAAGCAGACGATATCGGGGATGACGTTACCAGTGGCGTCGGTATTTTGCACGACCATCTCTTCGGTCACGTGATAGGCATTGTTTTCGATATTTTGCCAGTCGATGAGCTGAATAGTCGGCGAGGCTTTTTTGCCATCGATAAATTCGGTGACGCTGATGCCATAGAGTAGGGCGTCATATAGTTTCTCATTAGCACGGGTGAGTCCTAGGTTCATCGCAGGATTTAGCTCGCTGATGATCTTGTCGATACCAGCGTCAGATAGATGATGCTGCTGACCTTCAAAGGGGAAGGTTTGAGTGGTTAAAAACTCACGCAGTATAGGCAATAGCATCACTTGATTGGTGCTATTGGTTGGTATCTGTAGACTTGAGCTTTTAGGACTGCGTAGCTGTAAGGACTCTTGTGGGGAGAGATAGCGATAGCCTAAATTCATCAGTAGGGTAAGGGCGGGAATTTTGGCGCTGAATTCCTCGGCGAAATTAATACTGTTAGTCATCTAACCACCCTCGTAATATGTTGATAACCACAGGTGTAAAGGCTTCAAGCTTGCCATCTTGTGGCTGTGCTAAATCATTAATAACCATTTGAATCAAGTCGCTATCATCTATGACGTCATCAGGATCAACGCCTCCTCCTAATAGCAAGGCTTGTACAAACTGACTCCTTTGTTCAATCAAAGACTTATTATCTAAGTTCAAAACACGAATAGTCTCTTTGGCATCATCAGTTAGACCCGTCACTCTACCACTGAGCTTAAACACTAAGTCCGTCTCACACTCAGCGTCAAAAGGCGTTAGCGGCAGTGGTTGAGATCCATGGGCATCATCGCACTGATTGGGCGTTGTGCAGCTGGCAACGATATTGGTGTAATCAAGGCTTCTGTTTGGAGCAGTTTTTCTTGCTTCAACATGCTCATTCATCGTGTCACGACTGTCACCAGAGATTGGCTTGCAGCAATAAGCACACAAATAAAACTGCTCTGTGGTACAGGCCAAACGGATATCCTGTCTTATCTCAGATGTCAGATCGCTATAATTGCCTTGTTTATGACGACGCTTAAACTGACGCAAGCTTGTTGGCTCAAAACCTGCCTGCTTATCTATTTTTCGCAAGCTGTAGCTCCTTTTTACGAAGCAGTAATCTTGCTTTGGCAAGCCCCATATTGCCTGCTGGCAGCTCGCACTCTAGTGTTTGCATAAGCGCCTTGGCGTCATCGACGTCGCCATCTTGAATGGCATCTAATAAATCATTAAGCTGATCATTAATATCGGGGTTACGGACGTCTGTGTCCATCGCCTCAAGTAATACAGTATTGACGTCTGCACCATATAAAGGCGGCAAGGCACCAATCTCACCATCATCTAATAGATAGACTAAGATGTCTTTTTGATCACTGATGACCAAAGGCGAATGGGTACTTAGGACGATCTGACAATTGGGGAAAGTAGCGGTAAAGCGTGGTACAAGATTACGCTGCCAACTGGGGTGCAAGTGCATGTCCACTTCATCGATTAAGATGATACCATCGCCTTGTAGCGGATCATCCAAGTCAGGATTCATCATCGCCAAACGCCGAGCAATATCACCCACCAATGCCATGAGCGATTTCTCACCTTGCGAGAGTTGCATCACATTCAAGGATTGACCATTTTTATCGACTGCCATATGCAATCGCGGTTTACGCTGTACGCGGATATTGCTGAGATCAGGCATAAACGCGCTAATGGCAGTTCTAACAGCGGTTAGTTGTTTGTCTTCAATTCGACTGTCATTTATCTTATCTATATTTTTAAAATTTTCACGAAAAGTCGTTACTTCTTCAATGAATTTCGTCAACTCTTTTAAATTATTAATTCTTTCTTCAGTACTTAAATTTTCATCTTGACGCTTTCTTAACTCCTCCGCTTTTTTCTTATATATCTCTGTCAGCTCTTCTTGTCGTTTAACTTCTTGTATCTGTTCAGACCAAGAGTTTTCGCGATACCTGAGCCGCTCCTCATTCTCAATATCTTCGCGCTCACGGAACCATTCAAAAAACCGCCGAAAGTCCACACCTTGATTGAGCGCACTATCGTAGCCGTCTATTTGGTCAAAATTATGCTTATTTCTGATCTTTAGGGGAATATCTAAAACTGAACGCTCAACAGGGTAGTAAGCGATCAGTGGCAGACTGGCATTGTCATTATCGGTAAGCTGCTGCCGATAGCTGTCTACCAGTTTATTGAGCTGACTCAAAGCGCTAGATTTGTCGCTCTTGCGACCCTTACGTGCTTTGGCAAGTGTCCACTCATAGAGTGACAGCTCGCTATCATTGCTGCTCTGAGCCTGATCGGATAGCTGTAATGTGATGCTAGCGGCGGGTGCATTATCGAGGATAGACAGTTCATTAATCGTATTGCCGCTGCCTTTTTCATTTCGCAAGCGCGCGACAAACCAGCTGAGCGATGTTGCCAGTGCCTCGAGTATCGAGGTCTTGCCAGCACCATTGTTACCAATGAATATCGTGACGTTTGAAGGATGCTCAGCCGTGGGCGCAACATCAATCTCAAGGCTGTCAAAGCGTCCTAGATGATTGAGCGTGAGTTTTTTTATGTCCATGAGTGTGTCCAGTCGCTTTTTTTGTACTTTATAAGAACCCTTGTGGCTTGTCAGTATAACAGTCTGTTATTGTTTGTCGCTTTAAGTCGCCTATCCAAATAACAATAACATCCTGCACACACCGCACCGCTGATACCGACTGCCAAGCTGATCCAGATAGAAAGCCAAGTATTATGATCAAACATGAGTGGTATCAGCCCATACAAAAAACCGCTGATCATGGCAAGGGATAAACTCAGTTTACCTATTTTTTGTAAAATGACGAGGTAAATAAAAAATACCACATAGGCCAAGGTGTAATAAACATAAAAGGTCACTATAGTTCCTGCCAATAGAGTTATAACTATCCTGATATTTTCAAACAGCGTGGCATATCCCCAAAGCACGGTATCAAATGTAAAGATAGTATAAGCCAACGCCAAAAACACCGCGCCTACTAAGGGCGGTACAAAAAACTTGAGTGGCCATGCCAGCACTATGCGGTATCCCCATCAACCACCACCCGTTTCTTACCCGTCAACAACACCTGCATCAGCGCCTTTTTCTCTTGCTGCAAATCAGCCAATTGCCGCTCAAGTAGTTCAATCTCTTTATCAGCATTGGTTAACAAGGTGGCGATTCTTTGTTGTTCTTCGAATGGAGGGCAAAGTATCTTTAAGCTTCCTACATCCGATGAATTAATTGCTGGATAATTGGAACCAACAACCAAAGCATTTATCTGACCTGTTAGATGATGACTAAATAAATAATGATAAACATAGTCACTTGATACATCTTTTTTAGCAGATAAAACCGCAAAGCCAGTTGAAGCCACAAGCCCATCGTGCTCTTTTCTAGCTTTAGCAAATCCTTTTAAGTTGGGACGAACTGTTGCTAGTAGTAAATCATTTTCTTTTACTATTCTTCTTGCGCGAGAAGGAGCAGAACTAAAAACGTGACGCTCTAATGATTTTGATATTGTGCCAGTTGAAACATCTGACAGAGAAATATACTCAAACTCATAATCTTCAGGTGTATTTTTCCCTAAAGATTTTTTATCAACATTAACTAATTCACTTAATCGATGTTGATTAAACTCACCCTCAAACCGCTTACCATTCTCATCAAGCAAACGCTTTTTACCGGTCAATAACTGCTGCATCAAGGATTTTTTCTGCTGTTTGCTGTTATCAATCAAACGCCCAGTGACATTAATCGCTTTATCCCAAGTGGTTAGGATTTTGGCGATTTTTTGTTGTTCGGGGAGAGGTGGTGTAGGAACTAAAATCTCTTTAATAATAGTAGAGCTGAGATTTTTTTGCCCTCCACTATTAGCTAAATGACGAATTCTTTTATATTGAGATGCCAAAAGCTGATAATAGAAATCCACATTAAAATTATCTTTTAATTGAATAGCGGCACATGCTTGATTAGTTGAAGCTTCAATACCAAGTTTTGCAACTTGACCACGTGTTTTACCTTGTCCGTACATTGCCATTAGTATGGTATCTTTTGAGTAAAGCTTAGCAGATGAGTTATCTAAACCTTCTTTAGTTATCTTCTGTTCAGTATCAATTATTGTTTGATAATTGACTTCCGCAGTTGTAACCCAAGGTATAGTTCCGTTTTCCCAGTAACTAGGCTGGCTACGGCTAGGCGTACCTCCAGAAGAAATAGTTGCAATATCTTGTAAGGATTTAACCTTCCATCCATTAGGCACCATAACCAAGCTCCTTAAGATAACCATCCATCTCAGTCTCTAAGCTGGCAAGCTCAGCTTTCAATGCCAAACGCTGCTCACGCACCGCCACAAGGTCAATCTCTGCCTCAGGCTCAAAGGTATCGACATAACGAGGAATATTGAGGTTAAAGTCGTTTTCCTTGATCTCATCAAGACTGGCAACATAGGCATATTTATCGACAAACTCACGGTTTTTATAAGTCTCAATGATTTTTGCCAAATTCTCATCCGTCAGCTTGTTTTGATTCGAGCCTGATTCAAATTCACGACTGGCATCGATAAACAGTACCGTATCGTCAGCTTTGTTTTTCTTAAATACCAATATCGCCGCCGGAATCCCCGTCCCAAAGAACAGCTTTTCTGGTAAGCCAATCACCGTATCAAGCAGGTTCTCTTCAATCAACTGCTGACGGATTTTACCTTCACTAGACGCACGGAACAGCACGCCATGCGGCACCACCACACCCATACGACCTGTGTCGTTCTTAAGCGTTTCAATCATGTGGGTGATAAAGGCATAGTCGCCTTTAGTCTTCGGCGGTATGCCGCGATGAAAGCGACCGTGTGGATCATCGCTGGCATCGCCATGACCCCATTTGCTTAAAGAAAACGGCGGATTGGCGGTTACCACATCGAAGCGCAGTAGCGAGCCTTTATCATCAAGCAGCAGCGGATGACGCAAGGTATCGCCCCATTCGATACGGTGGTTATCCTCACCATGAAGGAACATATTCATCTTTGCCAGTGCCCACGTCGAGCCAATCGCCTCTTGCCCAAACAGCTCGTAATTCTTTGTGCCTGAGTTTTTACGTGCCATCGCCCCGCACTTAATCAGTAGCGAACCTGACCCGCAAGCAGGATCGCAGATCGCATCACCTTCGACAGGATTTAAGATAGTCGCAAGTAGGGTAGACACCTCAGGCGGGGTATAGAACTCGCCCGCACTAGCGCCCGCATCAGCCGCGAAGTGCTTGATCAGATACTCATAGGCATTACCAATCACATCCAAGCTACCGACCCGTGACGGGCTGAGGTTCATCACCTCTTTACCGTAGTCCTCTAATAAATGCCGCAGTAGCTCGTTTTTCTTCTTCTCATTCCCCAAGCGATCGGTGTTAAAGCTAATGTCTTGAAAGACGTTTTTCAGCTTATTGCCATTGGCTTCTTCAATCGCATGCAGCGCCTCATCGATACGCTGACCGTTGCCAGGCTGATGACGCAGCTCGTATAAATCCCAAAAGCTGGCACCATCGGGCAACACAAAGCGCTGGTTGCTCATCAGCTCTTTGACCAAATCGGCATCGCCATACTCGTCCATCAGGCTGTTGTATTCGTCACGGTACACGTCCGATAGATACTTCAAAAACAGCATGGTCAAAATAAAGTCTTTATAAGTATCGGCGCTGATCACACCGCGAAAGGTGTCACAGGCGTTCCAAACCGCTTTGTTGATCTCAGCTTGACTGATAGGGGAGATAGGAGTTGCAGCCATGTCAGGATGTTTCCTTAAATGAGTCTATGATTTATAGTTGTAGGAACTGATAGTTATCGTGTTATTGGTTTAATGCATCTTGCGCACTATATTAGTTTACTGACACGCTTTAGTCTATCGCCATTGTATCAGTGTCCGACATTGAGCGTCGCATGGATAAAGAGGTTTTCTGACTTAACGTATAGGGAGGGGAGGAGCGTCATTCTAAGAAGGCTGCTTAAAAAATAACAGACACAAAAAAACCGCAGACCATAGTTGGTTTGCGGTTTTTTTGTACTGCTATAATGGTACCCGGAGCCGGACTTGAACCGGCACGCTATTGCTAGCGAGGGATTTTAAATCCCTTGTGTCTACCAATTTCACCACCCGGGCAAAACTTGTGTTATCTATACATTAAAAAGCGTTGATAGTGCTTTTCGCTGGTGAGATAAGTGGTCGCTATTATAAGCGGTTATGCTGATAATGCAAGCCTAAATTAACATGACGTTAATAAATAATTGGAGGCTGGAGTCGGAATCGAACCGGCGTTAACGGAGTTGCAGTCCGCTGCATGACCACTCTGCCATCCAGCCAATCAAGGTGGACTATATTAGCAAAAATAATTTAAATTACAAGTCATTTTTTGGCTAAAAATAGCTTATTTGTTCACTTGTGCTGATTTTAGTGCTTTTTTATGAGTTTTTTTTGCGTATTCAGGCTCATCAGCGAGCCGGACTCACTGATGAGAGTACTGATCATTGAGTGTGTACTTTTATAATATCTCTTCGTTATTACGTTTGGCTCGTTTGATATCGCGATAAGTTGCGGTACAAATCAATACCAGCACGCCGAGCGTAATGGCTGGCCAAATTAAAATATATAAGCCGTAGATAAAGACGTTGTCCATGATATCTCCTTATAGTATTTATGAAGGGTTGCTTGTGCAGTTGGCCACATATTGACCAACTGCCAAACCCGCAAGCGGTGCTTGCTACCTGTTTTTATGAAAGCTCACCTGTTTTTATGAAAGCTCAGAGGTCGATGCTTTGGCTTTTTTATCATAATCGCCGACACGTTGATTGATTAAAGCAAAATCAAAGTGTTCATCACCCATGAGGCTAACGATGATACAAACGATGGTGCTGGCACCATAGGCCGTTAGTGAGGCCAGTAGTACCATGTACTGACGTAAGAAGCCTGTGGCAAAAATGAGCATCAGTATCAGCGTGATCGCTGCCGCTACCATGCCGATTTTACGACCCAAAAAGCCAAAGACCATCAGTCCAATCACGACTGCGGCGCCCACACTGGCCAGTATTTCAAAGAAAAGGGCAGTAAAGCCTGTCATCGGTAGCAGCTCAAAGCGCACCACACAGAATAGCAGCAGGCCGATGATGACCGCCGAGGTAAAGGCGGCATTGGTCACGCGGTTCCAAAACACACTGGCGATGACCGGGAAAACAATCGCGCCCCACAGCGCCCCTACAAAGACTAACATCACCAAGATATCTAGCTTAAAGCTGGCAAAGATCAGTCCGGCAGCGGTGGCGATAATCATCGTGCTACGACCAACGAGCATCATCGTTTTGGGCTTGACGCGGCCTTTGGCAATGTTTTTGCCATACACATCCGCCATCATAATGGTCGATAATGCCGACAAATCCGAGTCGGCTGTCGATGATAGTGAGCCAATGACCAAGATAAAGAACAAGGCGATAAATACAGGGTGCAAGTAAGTGCTGACCATCTGCGGGATGAGGTTATTCATATTGCCATCTAGTGGCTCGATACCGATGGTCAAAGCCATCAATCCGATCATACCAAGACCGATGACGATACCAGCATAGCCGACTGTGGCGGTAATAAAGGTCTGTTTAATCTTAGTCTTATCGATCGCAAACAAGCGCTGAGTGATGGTTTGGTTACCAATCGCATAAGCAAGTACAGCGACAAAATAGGGCGCCCCTTGCTGAAAAAACGCTTCGGATGAAAAGAAATCCTGCTGTTCAAGCGTGAGGTTAGAGAGGCCATCGACCATGACTTGTGGTCCACCCATCGCAAACAGTACCGCTGGAATAATGACAATACCGATGGCCATCAAAGCGACCAATTGCGCAAAGTCTGTAAAGACGGAAGCGCGAAACCCTGAGGTTAAGGTATAGCTTAGCACCCCGATACCTGCAATCATGACCCCTGTCTGAAACGATAATGGCGATAATACCGACACCAATGCCCCAGCCGCAGTAAAGTTGACCATCAAGCTAATTAAGCTGCCCATAAGGTTGGATATGGCTAAAATTAATTGGCTTGATGAGCCATGGCGGGCGTGGATAAGCTCACCTAAGGTATGACCATCGGGCGCAAGCTCACGAAAGCGCATACCAAAAGGATAGATGAATAAGATCATCAGCGCGCCCCAAAAGCCGTAATGTATCGGCCCTGACACGCCATACTTGTAGCCAGAGGTCGCCGCGGCATAAAATGATGCGGCCCAAATCCAAGTAGCGGTCATACTAGCAGCACCCATGCCAAAGCCGACACCGTGGCCTGCTACCATAAATCCTGAAGTGGTTTCTTTGTCTTTTTTGATCAGCAATGACAACAAATACGTGCCGCCATAAAACGCTAACAACAATAAAATAATGGTTAACGATGAAAATTGGAACAGTGACTCAGTTTTCAAATTCATACCTCGCGATTATTTTACATAAATAAAAGTTTAATAGTATAACTTTATCCAAAACTGTTAAGAATATAATAAAGCCCATAAAATTCTTATGTAGAGGCATCACACAGTGCTAACAGTTGGCCGTCATAAAAAGCGGTCAGCGCCGATCCAAATGCAGCGCGCTGGCGCACTTGGTGTTTTAAGAGTAGATCCTGCAACCTGTAAATGACAACTGCCCATCGACATCATGCCGGTTACTCACTGTTGTACGTCATTTGAAAAAATCACATGCAACAGTGAGCCACGTCTCACAAAAATCGCAGGGCAGTCATCAGCATGCGTCTATTGATGGATAGTCCATCACGCTGTCAAGTGGTCATACTTGATAGTAGCTGGCTGCTATAGAGCGCTGACAAGGCAGGTATCTACAGCAAAATTATGGATAAGCACTCAGCCATCTGCTGATGACGGTGCTAAGTGTAGACAGCTTTATCGGCTAATATTATGTATAGCCGGCTGAAATACACCCAAGCATGAGCGAATTTTTGCCCATGATTAGGTAATTGACGCATTACCTGTAGTTAAGGTATCAAACACGCTATAGCCCTGATGCGTCGCACCATAGGCTCGGTATTTATAAATAAAACTACAGCTATGTTAACTATGTGTAACATACTCGTGCGCTAAGGGTACCCTATTCTGCCGTGAAGCTCAAATCTATCGGTCAGTTATTTATCATCAATGACCAAAAGGCAGAGACAGACCTCAAGAAAAATGGCATTGACAAATAGGGCTTATGAAAAGGTGTTTGTGAGGGTGTCAATAAGGCTAACGTATTGAATGGTGGCAGTATTAAATGCTCAATGTGAGGGTATCAAAGTAAATGAATCGGTGATAATGACAGGATTTAGAAAATGTGGTTAGGCAATACTTATCAAATACCCGTGTAGTAGGTGACTCTATTGTCACGCAAAAACCCAGCCAGCCCTAGACCATAGCGCTGGGCGACCCGTACGGCGGTACTGGTGGGCGCAGACATGCCAACGAGCCAAGGGATACGCCCACGAATCGATTTTTGTACCAGCTCGATAGACAAGCGTGAGGTCATCAGCACACAGTCTGCCTCTCGCTTGTTGCGCAGCTGCCAGCCAATCAGTTTGTCTAGCGCGTTGTGGCGGCCAACATCTTCAAACAAATACAGCTGCTGGTCATGCAGGGTCGCTGCAGCGTGTACCGCTCCTGTCAGCTGATGGGTATGCTGCATGGCAGTGATTTGCTGGCGCATATCCAATAAATAATCCAGACGCGGGCAGGCTGCCCGAATTAGTTGGCTATCTTGCGTATAAGCGCTTAAATCAGGTAGGGCTTGTGTCAGCCCCGTGATACCGCACATACCGCAGCCCGTTCGTCCCGCCAGTTGTCGCTTTTGGGCTTGGATGCGCTGATGGCAGCGTTGGTTTAGCACTAGCTCTACTACATAAATATCGTAATCTTGCAGTGATATTAAGCTTTGCTCAAATGCTTCAGATTCAAGACTCTCATTCATAGGGTTTTTTACATGCGAATCTTGCCTAAATGAATCTTGCGTAAACTTTTGATAACTTGCGATATCTTTAAGCTGGGTAACTTCCCAATCAAGCAGCTCATGACTGTGCTGAATTAAGCCTTCACTAAATAAAAATCCAACAGCTAAATATTCTAGCTGATGAGGACTTGCCATTAATACCGCATAGTGAATACCGTTAATAACGATAGCGACAGCTGCTTCCACTGCCAAGTCCGCCGATTGCTCTTCACTGTGAAGCTGAGACTTATCCATTTGTCCGGTATTGTCTGGCATACGGCTATTGGCAAAGGTAGGATTATCGGGCAGATAACAATGCTTTTTCGCACAGTGGCTACGGGCGAGTGGGGCGGTGGTAGGCGATCTCGTAGAGACAGGCAGGGTGTTTGTTAGCGGATAGCTTCGCTCATTATTACTATCAGGCATGGGGTTGCTTTTGCTTATCATGATGACTCAACACGCTTTATTGCCATGACAGATCGTCTGGCTGTTTTGGAATAACAATC
Source organism: Psychrobacter halodurans (assembly GCF_017498075.1). Taxonomy (NCBI): domain Bacteria; kingdom Pseudomonadati; phylum Pseudomonadota; class Gammaproteobacteria; order Moraxellales; family Moraxellaceae; genus Psychrobacter; species Psychrobacter halodurans. Next base: position 168,754 of record NZ_JAGBKN010000001.1, on the reverse strand, counting down.
GATATGGAAAACACACCCATACGGCGCTATGCTAAGCGCCTTTATGGGACACGGCCTACGCTGACAATTTATGCTGACAGTACAGGGTCAGATAATCGCGCGGCTGTGGCAACACGCTGCAAAACCACCGTTGTCGATTTGTAGGCAGGTATGTGCGAGTCTGGCGCATGGGTATCCAAATCAAACAGGTCGTTACATTCAGGATAATAGGCGGCGACGGCATTGGCGGCGATATCCATCTCAGTCAATATGAGCGGCCCTAGTACGCGCGGCTTGTTTTTATGCGCTGTGTGGCTTGAGCTGGCGTGCCGCGATACCATCACCTGATCTCCTTTTTGCCAGCCTAGGCGGCTTATCTCGTCTGGATGCATAAATAGCACGTCGCGGCGGTTGGTCTGGCGATAGCGATCGTTATAGCCAAAAATCATGGTATTAAATTGATCATGGCTACGTACACTGGTCAATTGCCAGATTTTTTGTTCGATATTTTGGTCGCTGTCATTGCCAGAGGGGTTTAAGCCATCATTTAAGGCAGCGGCGGTGTTGGCCATTTGGGCTGCGACATAAGTGATGGGGTATTTCGGCACGATAAACTGTGCTTTACCACTGTCTGTATTCCACACGCGGTGGCGCGCTGGATGGTATAAATGAAAACCGCGCTCGGCTGCCCGAATGTGCGTGTTGAAGTTCTCAAAGCCGTCAATCGCTTGGGCGATATAGTCGCGAATGAGATCGAAGTCGGTACTCATCGCTTGCCAAGGAATGTCGGTATCAGTCTTGAGCACATGCGTGGCGATATCGGCGACGATCTGCGCCTCGGATTTGAGCGCGTCGCTGACGGGTGTTAGGGTGCCTTGCGTCGGGACAATCTGACACATAGAGTCTTCGATGGTGGCAAACTGCTCACCTTTGGCCGTCACGATACGCTCAGTACGCCCTAGACAAGGCAGTATTAGGTTGTGCGCCCCGGGGTAGAGCATGGTTTCATTGAGCTTGGTGCCCACAAATATATTGAGCTGTGTGGTGGTGAGTGCTTGCTCGATAGCGCTGGTATCGGGGGCGGCCACGGCATAGTTACCGCCCATACTCATAAAGACTTTTAGCTTACCGGCGATCAATGCTTTGGCACCTGTCACCACATCAAAGCCTGCTGCTTGCGGCATTGGGCGCTTAAAGACGCGCGCTAGGCTGTCGAGTAGCTTTTGCGCTGGGCGCTCATGGATACCCATGGTGCGATCGCCTTGTACATTAGAGTGTCCACGCACAGGAGATGCGCCTGCGCCCTCAATGCCAATCATACCCATCAATAATAATAGGTTGGTAATCATTGCTACATTGTCATCGCCTTGTACATGCTGAGTGATGCCCATGCCCCATGTGCAAATGGTCGCTGGACTATCGGCGACCAACTTAGCAAGCCTGATAATCTCTGTCTGAGCGATACCGCAGCCTTGCTCGATATCCGTCCATGATTGCTCGGTCAGCCATTGTTTTAATGGCTCGAACCCTGAGGTATGCGTTGTAATAAAATCGGTATTAATTTTATTATTCTCAATCAGCCATTTGGCAATGCCGGTCAGTAGCGCCGCATCGCCGCCGATTTGGATTTGCACGACTTCATCGACCATGGTGTCGCTTTGGCCTGCTGCCATATGCGTGGGTTTTTGTGGGTTTCGAAACTTACTCAAGCCTTGCTCGCGCATGGGGTTTATCGAGAGGATTTGGCAGCCTTGCTCATGGGCATGAGCGAGCATCTCGAGCATGCGCGGATGGTTGGTGGCAGGGTTTTGACCAAACATCAATATGAGCTTGGCTTGCTCAAAATCCTCTAGCATGACTGTCGCTTTGCCGACGCCCAGCTGTTTACCGAGCATCACTGAGGTTGGCTCGTGACACATGTTTGAGCAATCTGGTAAATTATTGGTACCAAAACAGCGTACAAACAATTGATACATAAAGGCTGGCTCGTTGGTTACACGGCCTGAGGTATAAAATAGCGCCTCGTCTGGCGAATCAAGCTGTGCTAACTGTTCTGCAATACGCTTATAAGCGGCTTCCCAAGAAATCGGTACATAGCGATCTTGTGCGGCGTCGTAATATAAAGGTTCTGATAAGCGCCCACTATGCTCAAGCTCATAGCCCGACCAGCCTTGCAGCTCGGTGACGGTATGCCGCGCAAAAAATTGTGCATCCGCCTTTTTCGTCATGGTTTCGCTGGCGATGACTTTGATGCCGTTTTCGCAGACGTCGATGCGCTTATGTGACTTATGGTCTGGCCACGCGCAGCCTGGGCAGTCAAATCCACCTTGAGGCTGATTGCTTTTTAGGACGCTGACACTACCGCGTAAAAAGGTTTGATAATCCATCAGTTTGCGTGTCGAGGAGATCAGCGCAGGCCAACCGGCAGCAGGGTGGGAGTAAACAGGAATTTTGCGCATGACAGACCTCATCGATAAATGGCGGCATAATGGTGGTATCTCATCACTATATAATGCCCGCTGTACCGTGTGTAGCAGTAGTAACCATAGATAACAAAAAACCTTTAAGAAAAGCGCGTTTTCTTAAAGGTCTGCTTTGTTAGAGTGGTTTTATTAACAGCTAAGAACAACCACAGAAAACACCGCGTTTAGGACGATCAGTAGCGCGCGTCTTTGGGTTTTTTACCACTGGGCCAGTCATTGACCTTGCCTGCAAAATCAGGGCGCGGCTGATGGGTAAAGAAATGCGCCACGTCGACAGCATCTTGATCGCTTAGGACATTGCCGTGGCCCCATAGCCCTTTGGTCTGAATGCCCATGGGCATGTTGTATTTAATAAAGGCGGCAGCCTTATAGGTGCGAGCCATGCCTGCGCCGATATTAAAGGACTCGTCGCCCCATAATGGCGGAAAGACGATGTCACCGCGACTGTCTTTGAGCCCTTCGCCATTGTCGCCATGGCAAGTCGCGCATTGTGCCTGATAGATTTGCTCGCCGCGTATAGGGTCCGGTGTCAATGAGGTATCGACAGCGCCTGCGTTTTTGATATCGACTTTGTGCTCTTTTGGCGTGTTTTGTGACAGCCATTTCATATAAGCCATCATCGCCTGCATCTCAGGTGACTCACGGTCTAAGGGTTTGCCATTCATTGAGCGCTGAAAACAGCCATTGATACGGGCTTCTAAATCGACTTCTTTGCCAGCGCGCGGCATCACCCGTGGGTAGGTGTTATAGCTGTTGATATAGGGGTCGCCGAGTGGGACTTTGCCTTGTGATATATGGCAGCTATTACAGTTCATCTGCGCGCCGACGTGCTCTGGTAGCAGGCGCTTGGTTTCGTTGAGGAGCCGTTTGCCATAAAATATTTCCTCAGCATTTGGCTCATATAAGATGGCAGTGTCTTGCGGTAGGATATATGTGCCGATGTCTTCGTTGGCATCGTCGGCTGTGACCGTGTTAAATTCAGGCGCATTGCGCTCAGCAGGGGCAGGGTTGGAGCAGCCACTGAAGGCGCCTATACTGATGACACCTAAGACGGCATAAACCGCGGCGCGCGGCCATGTGAATAGTAAATGGGTCATTGGTTTGCTCCTTTTTCTGCAGCGTCAATGCTTAGGTCTGGGGCGATATCGGTACTGGTTTTTGGTTTTTTGGCGAGAAAAGCGCGCATTTTTACTACGTCATTGACGTCGATTTTGGGCGCTTGGTTGGTCCAGCTGTTGCGGACATAGTTGACCACCTCGGCCACATCCGCATCGCTTAAGTTAGAAAACTCAGGCATGGTAAATGCCATACGGTCATAAGGGGTCTTGGGCATCCGGCCGCCGCTTAAGGTGATTTGCAAGACGGAGTCCGCGTTTTTAGAATACACCGCGCTATTACCATCAAGGGCGGGGAAGATACGCGCCACACCTTGACCATCGGCGCGGTGGCACACTTGACAATACTCTGCGTAGAGGATTGCACCGCGTGAGTCATAGTTGCCATCTAGCAGTTTTTGCGTGGTGGTGTCTGCTTTATTCGGCAGGGTTTCTTCTTTGTTTGGTGCAGGGCTTAGGGTTTTGAGGTAGGACGACATGGCGTTGATATCGTCGTCAGTCATGTATTGGGTGCTGTGCTCGACCACTTCGGCCATGGCACCAAAGGCAGCAGTGGTGTCGGTACGGCCAGTTTTAAAGAAGTCGTTTAACTCTGCCACTGTCCACGTGCCAAGTCCGCGATGCTCGCCGCGTATGCTTTTGGCACGCCAGCCATCGATGACCGCGCCGCTTAGATATTTGTTGGAGTCTGCGTTACTGAGCGCGACCTCTTGAAAGCCGATACCGCGGCTAGTGTGACAAGAACCGCAATGTCCAGGGCCTTCGATTAAATACTGACCACGGGTTAAGAGCGCATCGTCCGTTTCAGGGACAAATTCACGCTTGTGATCAAATAACACCTGCCAGTAGGCTAAGGGCCAGCGCCAATTGGCCACTGGTGGTAGCTCGCTCTTTAGGTTGGCTTGCTGAACGGGTTTGACATCAGACATAAAAAACGCATACATTGCGGCCACGTCCTCATCTGGCATCAGCTGATAAGACGGGTAGGGCATCGCAGGATACAAGGCTTTGTTATCACGGCGTACCCCGTGTTTGACCGCATTTTTGAAATCATCAAAACTATAATTGCCAATGCCCGTGTCTTTGTCGGGGGTGATGTTGGTGGAGTAAATCGCCCCAAGTGGCGTCAGCATAGGCAAGCCGCCTGCATAAGTCTCGCCGTCAAGCGTCGTATGACAAGCGACACAGTCTGCGGTACGGGCGATGTACGCGCCTTTTTTGATCAAGGCCGGGTCGGTAATATCGATCTCGACATTGCTCGTGCTGGTGCGCATATTTGGTAGTAATTGTCCAATAATAAAGGCAATGACCAGCCCGATAATACCGATGATCAAGATAATCAGTGGCCACTTTTTGTTTTTCATCCGTCCACCCTCCATAAGATAGCTGTGTCCAGCACACCGTTCCCTAGGATTGCATACGGTGTGCATGACGATTTAAAGGTCATACTATGATGATTGAGTATAGGGCAGGCGCGGCAATGGCGATATTGTGGAAAACCACATTATAATTGGGGTTTTGGCTTATAATGTCGACTGATAGGTCCAGTGGGAAGTGAGCACGATGTACAAAGGCTCTAAAAATAAGGCGACGTGGCATGCGTCTGTTGGTGCTGTTTTGCTGCTTGTAATGACGTTATATAGTGGGGTAGGTGTCGCGACGGCATTTGCGCAGACGTATTATTTGGGTGTGCTGGCGCCGCAAGGCGAGAGAGCCGCGCAAGATCGCTGGCAGCCATGGCTAGATGATATCAATCGGCAACTCGCCGAGGACACGGTGATATTAGTGCCATTGGCATTAGAAAACTGGCAACAGCAAATACAAGCCAAACAGTTTGCATTTGTGCTGGGTCCGCAAGTTCAGTTTATAAAAATGAATACCACCAAATGGCGCTGGCTGGCTACGTTGCAGGCGCCGACAGTGTTGTCTGAGCCGGCGCTGTCGGTCGATGATAAGGTGCAAGGCTTTCGGGCACATACGCTCACCCAACGTGCGTCGCAGGCGACGGTTAGCTTGGCTCAGCAGTTTCGCCAAATACCTAAGCCGATAGCGCAGCAACAGCCCAGCGCGATGGAAGCGGTCGCCAGTGCCTTATGGGTGGCAGCCGATAGCGACATATATCGTTTGTCAGATTTACAGCGCCGTACGGTGGCCGCAGTCGATGCCGATGCGTTTGGTGGATATTTGCTGGGCGCGCATTTACTACAGCAAAACGGCATCACGCCCAGTCATTATCACATACAGTTCACCGGCTATCCGATTGAGCGGAGTTTGCAGGCTTTGGCCTATGGCAGGGTCGATGCTGCCATCGTGCCGCTATGCTTGATGGAGGAGATGACGCGGCAAGGGAAAATACATGCTAAACAATATCGTCTACTGCATCCAGTCGCGACCGCATCAAGCTGCCAGTCTTCTACAGCAATCTATCCCAACTGGACGTTGGCCGCCACTGAGCAAGCACCGGCGGCATTGGTACGGCAAGTCAGTCAGCAGGTATTTGCCCCGCCGCCAGCAGAGCCAATGTCTACGGCAGGGCTGCGCTGGCTACCTCCAGAGTCTAGCATGGAGGCTGAGCGTGTCTTGTATGAGATGCAGCGTCATCCAGCCCAAAAACCGCTCAGCGCTCATTTGCTCGACTGGATACAAGCGCATCGGCTGGGGGTCGGCGTGCTGGTGTTTATTATCCTGATATCGACCATCAATTATGGCTGGATGAGCTGGCTGGCATGGCGTCGACGCCAAAAAATACTGACGCAAAATCGTCTCATTCGTGACTATGATGAGCAGCTGCGTCAATCAGAGCGTTTTGCGGTCATTGGTGAGATGAGCGGTGCCATCGCCCATGAAATCAATCAGCCGCTGGCAACTATCCAAAACTACGCACAAGGACTGCTGATACGGCATCAGCATAAAACAGAGCCAAATAATAAAGAGCCAAATAATAAAATGACACAAAATGCCTTAGAGCAGATTGTCCATGAGACCAGACGTGTCGCGGCGGTCGTCAACAACATCCGTAGCTGGGCGGGACGTCCGCAGCGGAGCGCCGCCGATGACGTGAGGGTCGACATCATAGCGACCTATCGGCAGTGTGTTTTATTATTGGGTGATAAAGCGAGCGGTATCGATTTTTGGCTGATAACCGACTATAAAGGCGTGACCCTGCCGCATCTGCTCTTAGATCAACTGCTCATCAATACCATGAGCAATGCCGCCCAGCAAGGTGCGACAAATATCTCGTTACGCTGTCAGATAGATAGCCGCGATGACGAAAAGTGGCTGGCGCTACATGTCAGTGACGACGCAGGAGGGTTTGATGTGCGGCAATTGGCTCAGTCTCATCAGCACGAGGCTGCATCTGGATATTATGCCGCGCAGTCGAGCAAAGCGGACGGTCTGGGGCTGGGTCTGATGATTTGTCAGCGGCTGTGTAAATCTATAGAGGCGCAGATAGCGCTAAGTAATATCGAAGTAGCCGCAGAGCTCGATAAATATCCTGTGGCAAACGCTCAGACCTATCGCTTTCGGCGTACCTTACAGGGTAAACTGCAGTTGCTCCCCGCGCATCTAGGCCAGCCGCCAGCAAATACGCTGGGCGCGCAAGTCTCTTTTTATTTGCCGCTGTCTGTAATTGATAGAAACAACAGGCAAATAGAAAACGGTTATAAATTGTGAGGCGTGATGGGGATAAGTTTTACGTGTGTGCTGCATACCTTCGATGCTGCGCAACCTATATTTAAAAACACCATCATTTATCATCACTCAATTGGGCCAAAAAGGTTTATATGATTTTCTCCCCTTTGACACACATCTCTGAGCAGGGTCAAGATACGCCTATGATGTCATCTGACCATGTACCAAAAACCAGCGCTGAGCCCCTTGTCGTTCATATCATCGATGATGAAGAAAGCGTGCGCCTCTCTTGTGAGTTTTTACTTGGGAGTTTGGGGGTGCAAGCGCAAGGATGGCCGAGTGCGTTAGCGTTTTTGCAGCAGGTAGATATCTATCGTCCCGCTGTCATCATCAGTGATTTGATGATGCCGGAGATGAGCGGGCAGGCGCTACAGGCGTATCTGAATACTCATGATAGCCCTATGGCGCTCATTGCTTTGACAGGTAATGGCGAGATTGCGGATGCAGTAAATATGCTCAAACAGGGCGCAGCCGACTATTTAGAAAAACCCATAGGCAGCCAGCGTCTACAGCAAGCGTTGGCACAGGCGCAATCATTAACCATCAAGCGTGCCAAACTGTACGAGATTCGCAAGCTGTATGCTCAGCTGACGGATAAAGAAAAGCTGGTAGCCGATGAGCTGCTACAAGGTAATATCAATAAAGTCATCGCCGACCACTTAGATATTGCCGTGCGCACAGTCGAGGTGCACCGCTCACAAGTGATGAAAAAGATGCAAGCGCAGCATGTCAGTGAATTGATTCAAAAGCTGGTGCTGCTTGACGCTTAGGGCATGTCCTTACTGGTGACTCATTTTGCGGTCTATTTACCAGCTATCGGGGATCTATTTTAAAATAAGCACTGTGCATAACATCAATGACTTAGCTTAAAATCAGGCTATCATCTTCGACCTTTTCACCACGGGTTTGCTCGAACATATCGAGCAGGTCATGGACGGTCATGCCGCGACGAGTGTCTCCTGCGACATCTAAGACCACTTGGCCTTGATGTAGCATCACCGTGCGCGTGCCGTGCGCCAGCGCCTGCTGCATAGAGTGGGTAACCATCATCGTCGTGAGGCTGTTGTCTGTGACGATCTTATCAGTCAGCTCCAAGACAAACGCCGCTGTCTTCGGGTCAAGCGCGGCCGTATGCTCATCTAGTAATAAGATTTTGGAAGGCTGGAGCGAGGCCATCAGTAGGCTAACTGCCTGACGTTGCCCGCCTGATAGCAATCCCATGCGGTCAGTTAAGCGGTTTTCTAATCCCAGTTTGAGTACGGACAGCTTTTCGCGAAACAAATCACGGTTATTTTGGTTTAAGGCAAAGCTCAACCCACGCTTGCCGCCGCGTTTGTACGCCAGTGCCATGTTTTCTTCGATGGTGAGCGCCTCGCAGGTGCCCGCCATCGGGTCTTGAAACACGCGAGCGACCCAGTGCGCACGCTGATGCGCGGTTTTTTTGGTGACATCAATACCGTTGAGTAAGATTGAGCCACTATCGACACGTGTGGTGCCACTGACAGCATTCAAAAACGTGGATTTACCGGCACCATTGGTACCAATCACCGTCACAAACTCACCATCAGCAATGTTGAGATTGATGCCGCGTAGCGCCGGATTTTCGATAGGCGTGCCTGGGTTAAAGGTTAACCGCAAATCTGTGGCTTGCATCATAGTCGTTATTCCTTATTGTCACTTTAAGACAGTCACTTCAAGCTTGTACTGCTACTTTACCCACTATTAAGCGCGAGCCTTACGAGATAAAAACTTGGTTTTGGCTTTTGGTAGTACCAGTGCCAGTACCACCAGTAGGGCGGTGATTAGGTTTAAATCCTGCGGACCAAAGCCGATGCTACGTAGTGTATCGCTCGATAGCGCCACCTGAATAAACAGCTTATATAGTACCGCCCCGACGATAACAGCAAAGGTAATCAGCCAGATACGCTTGGCAGGAATGATGGTCTCACCGATGATGACGGCTGCTAGACCAATGACAATGGTACCGATACCGATAGAGATGTCCGCGCCGCCTTGTGTTTGTACAAACAAAGCACCTGCCAGTGCGATTAGACCATTGGATATGGCCATACCGATGATGGTCATCCATGAGGTGTTGATACCTTGGGCTTGTGCCATCCGTAGGTTGGAGCCTGTGGCGCGCATCGACAAGCCAGTTTCAGTGTTATAAAACCAATCTAAAAACAGCTTGGCCAGTAAGATCACCACCCCAATGATCAAGCAGCGCATCCAATAGCCGTTGCCATCAGTTACCAAGCTGCTAAATACAGTGGTCTCACCAAGGAGCGGTAAGTTTGGCGCACCCATGATGCGCAAGTTGACAGAATATAGCGCGACCATCACCAAGATACTGGCAAGTAGCTGCAAGATACCCAGCTTGACGTGGAGCCATGCCGTGACGATACCTGCGACTGATCCTGCGAGCATACCAAACGCGCAAGCTAGCCATGGATTGATACCAGCGACGATAGAGATACCAGCGACAGCGCCGCCGAGCGGAAAACTGCCATCAGCCGTCAGATCAGGAAAGTCGAGCGTACGAAATGAGATCAGGACGCCAAGTGCAACAAGGCCATAAATCAGACCGCTTTCAAGCGCACCAAAAAAAGCAATTAAAGACATAAGAGATCAGTAAGTCATAACCAAGTGTCCGGCGCGTGAGAGTCACATAAATGCGCGGCGATTGCCACACTCATATAAACGCCAAACAGCTAAGCGGTGAATTTAACAGATTAAACAATCTGCGGTTAGGGTAAACCAAAACATATCACGATGAATAACGATCATAAGCTACCTTGGTTTTAATTATATAGCCCCATCGGACAAAGCCAACGACAGACAGCCATGAATAGCGCTGTCTGTTTGGTGGTTTTGCTGATAGATAGACGCTGCTATGTGACGTCAAAGATAAAAGGCCGTTATTCTATCACTTCTTTGGCGTTATCGATAACCGCTTGTGACAAAGTAATGCCTTCTTCAGTCGCATGTTTTGGACTGACATACAAATCTAGCGCTTGCGGCGTATAGACAGGGATAGCGCCGGCTTTTTCACCATTTAAGATACGCACAACGATTTTGCCAGTTTCGCGGCCAAGATCGTAGTAGTTGACGCCCAATGCCGCCACCGCACCGCGCTCGACTGAGCTGGTGTCTGAGGCAATCAGCGGAATCTTACTTTCTTTGGCGATTTGGTATAGCGACTCATAAGCCGACACCACGTTGTTATCGGTTGAGGTGTAGATCATATCCACCTTACCTTCAAGACTGCGGGCGGCCATGGCGATGTCGTTACTACGCTGTGCTGGCGCTTCATGCACATTGATACCAAGTGGCGTCAGCTTTTCTTTTAAGTTTTTTAGGATGATGGTTGAATTGACTTCACCTGGGCTATAGACGTAACCGACGTTTTTTAGGTCTGGGATGATCTGACGCATCAGCTCGATTTGCGGCTCATAGGGTAGCGCATCTGATGCGCCAGTGACGTTGGTGCCTGAGCCATCAAGTTTCGGTACTAGCTTGGCGGCGACAGGGTCAGTCACAGCCGAAAACACCATCGGAATGGTGCTGGTCGCTGCCGCAACAGACTGAGCGGATGGGGTGGCGATCGCGACGATAGCGTCTGGCTCATCCGCGACGAACTGCTTGGCGATCTGTCCGGCTGTTGCCGTATTGCCTTGTGCGCTTTGAAAGTTAACCGTTAGGTTTTCACCGTCTTTAAAACCTGCTTCATCGAGCTCGTCGATCACGCCTTTACGTACGTCATCTAAGGCAGGATGCTCGACAATGGCGGTAATGGCGACCGTTTTCATTTGCGTGGCGGTACTGTCTGTCGCACCGTCAGCACTGTTGGTGTCTTGGGCTGTCTGATTACAGCCAGTTAAGATCGCAGTACAAACGCTGCCTAATAACAGTGCCTTACTGAAGTTGAAATGACCAAAACGGTTTTGATAAAACATAGCTCTCACTCCTGAAAATAATAATGTGTCCGTACATTATTTAATAAATGGGTAAAGGATAACGTCAGTTGACTGTGTCATACAATTACTGCATCACACGCCCTATGACTACTGTGCAGTGGCTTGTGCTTTTTTGTCGATATTGATGGCGTTTTTTAGCAAATCCTCACTCAAGCTGACGCCTTGCTCAGCGGCATGCTTTGGACTGGCGTACAAGGTTAAGGTGTTCATGACCTCAGGCTTGATGGCACTCACGGTTTCACCATTTAGCACGCGATAGACCATCTTGCCTGTGGTACGACCAAAGTCATAATCATTGACCCCAAGTGCGGCGGTCGCGCCGCGTCGTACGCTAAACTCGTCCGAGGCAATCACCGGAATGTCCAGCTCGTTGGCCGCGCCTGCCATGGCTTCAAAGGCGGATACCACGTTGTTGTCAAGCGAGGTATAAATGACATCGGCACGACCTGAGAGGCTGCGCGTTGCCATGGCGACATCAGTTGGGCGATTGGCCGTGACATCTAAGATGGTAAGGCCATAATTTGGCGCGGCTTTTTTGAGCTGATCGAGCACCACCACAGAGTTGACTTCACCTGGGCTATAGACATAGCCGATGGTTTTGGCGTCGGGGACGATTTTTTTGATATTGTCCAGTTGCGGCTCGATAGGCAGCTCACTTGATAGGCCAGTGACATTTGACTGGATAGGCACGTCATTGGCATCGATGAGTTTCGCCGCCACAGGGTCTGAGATGGCGGTGTAAATCACAGGGACGGTTTTGGTAGAGGCCACCACTGACTGTGCCGAGGGCGTCGATATGGCAACGATGGCATCAGGGTTGTCGCCGGCAAACTGTTTGGCGATTTGCCCTGCGGTGGCAGTATTACCCTGCGCACTTTGGAAGTTTACTGTGAGGTTTTGACCTTCGATGTAGCCATTATCAGCCAGCTCATCAATGATACCGCGGCGCATCTCATCTAGCGATGGATGTTCGACGATCTGGGTGATGGCCAAGGTCTTGGCAGGTTTGTCGGCATCAGTACCAGCGCTATCGGCGGCGGTGTCGGTGGCGTCTGAGCAGCCCAGTAGTCCAAGGGCCGCGCTCATGGCGGCACCATATAGGCTAAAGCGTAAAGTAGTAGCAAAGGTCATGTTATTCTGGCTCGTCGGTTAAAGAAGTGCAGGTTACCCGAGTCAATATTATGTACATGCTGAGATAACGGGCGAACATAAAAGTAATCAATCCATGATTATTACGTCCATATTATGACAGTAATGTAAGTTATCGCAATAAAAAATTAAGGCGAGTTCGTCATGAGTCATCTCGCCAGATGTATTGACGATGGCGTTTCTCAGCTTTTATCGGCAAAAACGCAAAAAAGACGTCACTTGGACGTCTTTTTTGAAAAAAAATTATAAAGGTACAAAGAGCATCACGCTCAAAACCGACTTTACGCTAATGTATCGCCAATCACGCAGTCATCTGGCAAGGTGACGACCGTAAGCCCTGTCTTTGGATGACCGGTTGAGAGTACCATGCCTTCTGAGACACCAAACTTCATCTTGCGCGGCGCCAGATTGGTGACGCAGATCACCTTTTTATCCAATAACTGCTCAGGCTCATAAAATTTACGAATACCGCTAAACACATTGCGCGGAGACTCTTCGCCGACATCTAGGGTAAATTGCAATAGTTTGTCCGCGCCTTCGACATGGTTGCACGCGACCACGTGCGCCACTTTCATCTCAACCTTGGCAAAATCCTCGATACCGATATAGTCGTCTGACTCGCTTGCGTTGTCTGCGGCAGAAGCCGGCTGATCAACCGCTGGCGTCTCACTCTGGGTTAGCGATGCTTTGGAGTCTTCAATCATGGCGGTGACGTTTTTTTCTTCGATACGCTGCATGAGTGGCTTGAATTTATTGATTTTATGACCCAGTAGCCACTCATTGCGGCTGGCAAAGCTTAAGTCTTCAATATTCAAAAACGTTTTGGCATTGGCGGTCAGCTCAGGCAATACTGGCGCAAGATAAACCATGAGCTGACGGAAGATGTTGATCGCCACCGAGCAGACGTCTTGCACCTCTTGTTCAGTGCCTTCTTGCTTGGCAAGTGACCATGGTTTTTTGCCATCGATATATTCGTTGGCCTTGTCCGCGCACTGCATGATAAGGCGCATGGCACGGGAGAACTCGCGGTTTTCATAAGCAGCCGCAATCTCATCGCCCGTTTTGGTGATGTCTTCTAATAACTCAGGCTCAGCGCAGACCTCTGAGAGCATCCCGTCGTATTTTTTGACGATAAAACCGGCGCTGCGACTGGCGATATTGACCACTTTACCCACCAAGTCAGAGTTGACCTTTTGCATAAAGTCTTCTAAATCAAGGTTGATGTCCTCGACCTTGTCCGACAGCTTGCTGGCGAAGTAATAACGCAGATACTCTGGGTGCAAGTGCTCGGCATAAGTCTCAGCTTTGATAAAGGTGCCACGTGACTTACTCATTTTTTCGCCATTGACCATTAAGAAACCATGAGCAAAAACGCCCGTTGGCGTGCGGAATTCACTACCGGCTAGCATGGCAGGCCAAAATAGCGCATGGAAATACACGATGTCTTTACCGATGAAGTGATACACCTCGGTTTTATGCTCATTTTCCTGTGCCCAGTAGCGGTCAAAATCAAGCGCCTGATCGCTGCCTTCGCGTTTGTCGCATAGGTTTTTAAAGCTGGCCATGTAGCCCACTGGTGCATCGAGCCATACATAAAAGTATTTGTCTGGCTCATCGCTTGGGGTATCTGGGATTTGGAAGCCGAAGTAGGGTGCATCGCGAGAGATATCCCAACTGGTGAGACCCGCTTCAAACCATTCTTGCAGTTTATTGGCGACCGAGACTTGCAAGCGCTCATCACTGCGGGTCCAGTCTTTTAAAAACTGCTCAAATTCTGGCAAATCAAAGAAATAATGCTTTGAGGTTTTGAGTATCGGCGTGGCATCCGACAACGTCGAATAGGGGTTTTTTAGCTCGGTGGCATCATAGGTGGTGCCGCAGACTTCACAGTTATCACCATATTGGTCTGGGCTAGCGCATTCTGGGCACTCTCCCTTGACAAATCGATCGGCCAAAAACAATTGTTTTTCGGGGTCAAACAATTGCTCGACATCCTTTGTGCTAATGTGGCCGGCGTTATTAAGACGACGATAAATCAGCTCTGAGAAATGCTTGTTTTCTTCTGAATGGGTGCTGTGGTAGTTGTCAAATTCAATCAAAAACTTCGCAAAGTCTGCTTCGTGTGAGGCTTTGACCGAGGCGATTTGCTCTTCTGGCGTGACGCCATTGGCTTCTGCTTTGAGCATGATGGCTGTACCGTGCGCGTCATCGGCACAGACATAAGTGACCTGATGGCCTTGCGCCTTCATGGCACGTACCCAGATGTCTGTCTGAATGTATTCTACAAGGTGCCCCAAATGGATGTAGCCATTGGCGTAGGGCAGCGCACTGGTTACTAAAATCTCACGCACTTTTATCACCTATATTTTTGTATAAATGGGTTGGTTATCAAACGTCACACGCTGTTTATAAAGGTATGATGATGACGTTATCAAGGCTAAAAACTTCTAAAATAAGCAAAAGTCTAAAAAGTGTGCCTATGATACCGTAATTCGGCCAAATTTGTGATATTCCTTAGTAATTAACGCTAAGTGATGACCGATTTTTTATAAAAAACCAGCATCGCTCTGACATAAAAAACCCACCGAGCGCAGGCTAAGTGGGTGGTATTCGTGGTTATCATCAATCGAAAATAAAACAGTTGTAGAGTGAGGTGCGCTAAGGCTAGGCAAGCGGTGCGATCAAAAAGAGCCAAACATCGTCCCTAAGATGATGATAGCGACCACTGCGACCAGCGGAATCACGATGGTGACCATGGCTAGGTTGAGATACGACTGCTTATGAGTCAAGCCACAAATCGCCAGCAAGGTGATGACCGCGCCACTGTGCGGCAAGGTATCCAGACCGCCTGCCGCCATGACCGCCACACGGTGCATCAGCTCAGGGTCGATACCAGCATTGACTGCCATTCTAAGATAGTCTTCACCCAAGGTTGAGAGAGCGATACTCAAGCCACCAGACGAGGAGCCAGTGATACCTGCCAAGGTCGTCATTGCCACCGCTTCTGAAATCAAAGGATTGTCAGGGTTTAGGTTTAAGATACTATCACGAATGATAAGAAAGCCTGCGAGTGAGGCAATCACCGCGCCGTAACCCACTTCCGATGCCGTGTTAAAAATCGGCAACATCGAGTCGTAAGTGCCACGGTTGATGGTTTTTTGTAGGTTATTCCAATGACCAATACGCAGCACAATCAAAACCGTACAAGCAACGACCAATGAGATGATAATTGACCAAAGGCCAAGCGAGCCTGCGATATTGAGATCAGGGAACTGCGCTTGTAAGCCGCTAAAGTCCATTGAAGGAAAAATGAAATAGGTCAGAACGGCGTTGAGAGCGATGACCAACACCAGCGGAATCATCGCAACGGTAAATGAGGTAGGATGCGTACTGAGGGTTTCGGTTTCTTTTTTAACCGCACCAACACCGCCCACATCTTCTTCGTCATGCTGACCATAGCCTTCACCTGCGGCATTGGCTTTTTTGGCGCGTGTCTGTAGCCATAGCCAGCCGCAGACAAACATAATGGTACCGCCGATAATACCTAGGATAGGCGCGGCAAAAACATTGGTATTGTAGTATGGGATTGGGATGGCGTTTTGAATGGCTGGCGTGCCTGGTAGCGCTGTCATGGTAAAGGTAAAGGAGCCAAGCGCAATCGCCGCTGGAATCAAGCGCTTGGGTACATCTGCAGCCTTAAATAAATCCTTGGCGATTGGATAAATGGCAAAGGCCACAACAAACAACGACACACCGCCGTAGGTTAAGATAGCGCAGACTAAGATGACGGCGAGAATGGCTTTGCTGGCACCGAGTTTTTCGACCACGGTATTGGCAATCGCTGTCGCCGCGCCTGAGTCTGCCATCAAGCGCCCAAATAGCGCACCTAACAAAAATATGGGGAAAAACTTAAGCAAAAACCCACTTAACGCGCCCATAAACACATCGGTATAAGCCGGAATACTGCTAAGAAAGTCGCCCGACAGTAATACGGCCAGCGTCGCCATAATCGGTGCTAATATCAGCACTGAATAACCGCGATAAGCAAAGAACATCAATAATAATAACGTAATGACAATAGCAAATGTGCTAAACATAATCGCCCTCCTTGGCAAAGTTCAATCAGCGAGTATGCAGGGCATGTTTATCTGGGTCAATAAAATTAATCAAAATATGTAATTTTTGATTTTTTATCAAACATTAATCTAGAAGAGCCTGATATTGACTTGCCTCATACCCCGCCACTGTGCTGTCTCGTTCGTTCTTAGTGTTATTGTCTTCTCGCTACGAGATTTATATGTTAAGTTAGCATAAGTATTTGATATATGATATATCGATATAAAGTGTATTAATATAAATTTAAAACAGTCAATACGCTATTGATGGGCACAGTAAATAAATCATGATAGATAATGGACGTTAATAACAAAAACAGACTTGCAAGGAGATAAGCATGAGTCGCTCAAAAGTATACAGTAGTGCCGAAGAGGCGCTAAAAGGTGTGGTAAGTGATGGACAAACACTTGCTATCGGCGGTTTTGGTCTGTGCGGTATTCCTGAAGCGTTAATCGAAGCGCTACGTGATAGCGGTGTCAAAGATTTGACTTGTATCAGTAATAACGCCGGTGTCGATGACTTTGGCTTAGGATTACTACTACAAACCCGTCAAATTAAGAAAATGATTTCGTCTTACGTCGGCGAAAACAAAGAGTTTGAGCGTCAATACTTGGCCGGCGAGTTAGAGGTTGAGCTGACGCCGCAAGGCACCTTGGCCGAAAAACTGCGCTCAGGCGGTGCAGGCATTCCTGCATTTTATACCGCCACAGGCGTTGGCACGTTGGTCGCTGAAGGCAAAGAAACCCGTGAGTTTGACGGCCGTACTTATGTGCTAGAGCATTCACTGCGCGCCGATGTGGCATTGATTAAAGCGCAAAAAGCAGATAAGGCAGGCAATTTAATCTTTAATAAGACCGCTCGTAACTTCAACCCAGATTGCGCGATGGCAGGCAAAATCACCATCGTCGAGGTCGAAGAAATCGTCGAGACAGGCGCTCTTGACCCTGATGACGTGCATCTACCCGGTATCTTTGTGCAGCGTATTGTCTTAAATAATAACCCCGAAAAACGTATCGAAAAAACCACCACGAAAGCCGCTGAGAGTGCTTAGTTAGTGGTTTTATCCAAACCTTTCAAAGATGACATTAATAATAGAATATTGTAATACCACTTCTAAAAATTGAGCAGCAAGTAAGATAACCCTAAGTGCTACATTTTGTAGACTAAGCGAGTTTGATGCCGCTAATCATATTTTTTCGAGTGGTTATAAATTCGAGTGGTTATAAAAATAAGGAAATCACCATGGCATGGACAAGAGAGCAGATGGCACAGCGTGCCGCACAAGAGTTGCAAGACGGTTATTATGTAAATTTGGGAATCGGACTACCGACCCTCGTGGCCAACTATATTCCTGAAGGGGTGGATGTATGGCTACAGTCTGAAAATGGCTTATTGGGTATTGGTGAGTTTCCAACGGCGGAGAATGTCGATGCCGATTTAATTAATGCAGGCAAGCAAACGGTGACCGCAGAGCCGGGGGCCAGTTATTTTAGTAGCTCAGAGTCATTTGCCATGATTCGCGGTGGGCATGTCAATCTGGCGATACTCGGCGCAATGGAGGTCTCAGAAAAAGGCGACTTGGCCAACTGGATGATCCCCAAAAAAATGGTCAAAGGCATGGGCGGGGCGATGGATTTGGTCGCAGGTGTACAGCGCGTGATTGTACTGATGGAGCAAGTCAATAAGCATGGCGACCCAAAAATCCTTGCAGAATGCGCGCTCCCCTTGACAGGCAAAGGCGTGGTCGATCGTATCATCACCGAGCTTGCGGTATTAGACGTCACCGACGATGGCCTAAAGCTGGTGGAATTGGCAGAGGGTGTCAGCTTTGAGGAGCTACAAGAAAAAACGCCAGTGAGCATTGTGCAATAACGGCGGCCAACAAAGACTGAAAACAGCCAACTGATAAAGGATGATCGCATATGGCGACCCAATTACAACAAGATTTGACAGGCAAAGTGGCCTTAGTCACAGGCGCCGCAAGTGGTATCGGACGCGATATCGCCGAAACCTATGCCAAGGCAGGCGCTGCGGTTGGTATTGCTGATATCAATCTGGCCGCCGCCCAGCAAACGGTTGATGCCATCGAGTCAGCTGGTGGCCGTGCGCTGGCAATCGCCATGGATGTCACCGCAGAGCAAGCGGTGGGTGAGGGCGTGCAGCAGCTGGTAGATACGTTTGGTAGTATCGATATTCTCGTCTCCAATGCCGGTATTCAAATCATTGATCCTATCGATAAGATGGCGTTTGCGGACTGGAAAAAAATGCTCGACATTCATTTGGATGGGGCGTTTTTGACCACCAAAGCGGCCACGCAGCACATGTATAAAGATGACAAAGGCGGTACGATCATCTATATGGGTTCGGTGCACTCGCACGAAGCATCGCTATATAAAGCGCCGTATGTCACTGCCAAACATGGACTCCTAGGGCTGTGCCGTGTGTTGGCAAAAGAAGGCGCGCCTCATAATGTCCGCGCGCATGTGATCTGCCCTGGGTTTGTCAAAACCCCACTGGTCGAAAAACAAATCCCCGAACAAGCCGCCGAAAAAGGCATCAGTGAAGAGTCGGTGGTGAATGACATTATGTTGGTCAATACCGTCGATAAAGCGTTTACCACAGTCGATGATATTGCCCAGCTGGCTTTGTTTTTAGCGGCATTCCCAAGCAATGTCTTTACTGGGCAATCCATCGTCGCCAGCCATGGTTGGTTTATGAATTAATAAAATCCAAACTGAGCCAGTCGCGGGTTTATGGCGCTTTTATATAAATCGATACCATCCATGTTGGTTTGTGGTATCAACTTTGGCAACACTGACCGTGATTTGCTGGCTATTTGAGGCGTTTGACCATCATCAGCTTGCTAATAAAAGACCAATCCATTAGGATTTGATTTTATGTTGACTTGAGCCAATTGTATTGGCTCTTTTTTATGAGCGCCTGTTGCCTGACTTCGCGCTGCACGGAGTGACAATGATGAATGAGAAAGATTTTGCAGAAACGTTTGCAGCCAAGTTAAGCGACGCTGTCGCACAGCAGCAACTTGATGAGTCGGTACAGCAGTTGCAAGACCTGCGACCTATCGATAGCGCTGACGTACTGGCATTAATGACGCCTACGCTTGCGTGGCCATTACTACAGCGACTGCCCAATCGTGCGACAGTGTTTGCCTACTTAGCGCCTGATATTCAGGTCGCCATGGCGCAGGTGTTCCCGCGGGCCAGCCTAGCAAAGATTGTCGGCGAGATGCCCGCTGATGAGCGTACCGATTTATATAAACGCCTCAATCAAGCGCAGCGTGATGCCCTGCTGCCAGCGTTGGCACAGGCAGAGCGCGAAGATATTCGCAGACTCTCCGCCTATGAAGAGCGTACCGCTGGGGCGCTGATGACCTCAGATTATGCTACCTTAAGCGCTCAGATGAGTGTCGCTGAGGCATTGGCCGCGCTACGCTTAGAGGCGCCGGATGCTGAGACCATTTATCATGCTTATGTCATCGATGCGGCGCGCAAGCTGTTGGGCGTGGTGTCCTTACGTGTATTGATTTTGGCATCGCCTGAGCAGCGTATCGCCGATCTGATGATGAGTAGTGTGGTGTCGTGTAATGTCCATGATGACCAAGAGGACGTCGCCAAAACCATCGCGCGTTATGACTTGATCGCCTTGCCCATTACCGATGACAGTGGCGCTCTGGTTGGGATCGTCACTCATGATGATGCGATCGATGTGGTCAATGATGAAGCCACCGACGATTTTCATAAGTCGGGTGGTGTCTCGACCATGGTCGGTAAGCTAAAAGACGTCAGTATCCGTATGCTCTACCGCAAACGGGTGTTTTGGCTGGTGTTTTTGGTGTTTGGCAACTTGCTATCTGGTTTGAGTATTGCAAATTTTGAAGAGGTGATTGCCGCCAATTTAGTGCTGGTGTTTTTTTTGCCGCTGTTGGTCGATAGTGGTGGTAACGCCGGCTCGCAGTCTGCAACCTTGATGGTACGGGCGCTGGCCACGGGCGAAGTGGTGATGCGCGATTGGTTTTCCTTACTTGGCCGAGAGGCTTTGGTAGCATTGATGCTCGGTGCGACCATGGCGGTGGCGATCTCTATCATCGGTTATATTCGCGGTGATGCCGTGGTGTCGCTGGTGCTGGCGCTTAGCATGATGTCGGTGGTGATGATTGGTTGTGTGATCGGCATGAGCTTACCATTTGTGCTGAACAAATTAGGCTTTGACCCTGCCGCCGCCAGTGCGCCTTTGATCACTTCAGTGTGTGATGCATCGGGGGTGCTGATCTATTTATTTATCGCCTCGAAGTTTTTGGCGATTGGTTGATTTGGTTTTTGCCATAGGTATCGTCGGCGCGCGTGTTCCCACTGGCATTGTGGTTTTTTTATAGCGTCAATTGAGCTACACTGTCGGATAATAAGGGTAGACAAAAAGCTGATGATGTATTATTGACCAGCGCGACGACGGTATTGCTCGAGTTGTTCTACCGACCCACTTGCAAAATAGGTAGTCATGATAGCCATGTTTAATTTTATGAAAAAAAAGCCCAAAGCCGAAACACCGCAGCAGCGCGCCGAGCGTGATAGCGCGGTCGATAAAGTCTTGCTCGGCTATGAAGTCGGCACCGTTAGCATCGCCACGATGGTGACGGGACTTGAGCGCGACGGGCAAGTGCTCACTTTAGATTTGCGCTTACCCAAAGACAGTAACCCTGAACAGATACAACAGGAGCTGGGGCAACTGCTGCATCCGCATGGTATCAGAACCATTCATATGAATGTGCGCCTACCAGCCGATGCTAAAGGCGCCGGTGCAAGCTTGCCCAAAGCGCCGCCCAAATCGATGCCAAAGACGACAGATGCCATGGCCACTCACGCCAAACCTGCTACCCCAACAGACCAACAACCGACAAGCAGCGAGCCGCCGATTACTAAGGCTGCGCCGACGCAAGCATCGCTGGCAGCGCACCCACGTATTCGTCATATCATTGTGGTGGCCTCAGGCAAAGGCGGCGTCGGCAAATCAACGACGACAGTCAATATTGCCTTGGCATTACAAAAGCTTGGCAACCGTGTGGGCGTGCTAGATGCCGATATCTATGGTCCTAGTATGCCAACGATGCTGGGTGTGGCGGACATCAAGCCTGAGCTAGAAAACGAGCAGTTTGTGCCTGTCGAGGCGCACAGTATGGCCATGCTATCGATAGGTAGCTTGCTCGATAGTGACAACACTCCTGTCGCGTGGCGCGGCCCTAAGGCCACGGGC
Organism: Psychrobacter halodurans; assembly: GCF_017498075.1. Taxonomy (NCBI): domain Bacteria; kingdom Pseudomonadati; phylum Pseudomonadota; class Gammaproteobacteria; order Moraxellales; family Moraxellaceae; genus Psychrobacter; species Psychrobacter halodurans. Next base: position 146,974 of record NZ_JAGBKN010000001.1, on the reverse strand, counting down.
GCCCTGATGCAGCTATACAATCAAACCAACTGGCCCCAATTGGACTATTTGGTGATTGATATGCCACCAGGTACAGGTGATATTCAGCTGACATTGGCGCAGCGTATTCCTGTCACAGGGGCGGTGATTGTGACAACACCGCAGCATGTGGCCTTGATGGATGCGCAAAAGGGCGTTGAGATGTTTCATAAAACCAATATCCCTGTACTGGGTGTGGTGGAAAACATGGCCTTGCATACTTGTAGTAACTGCAACCATACCGAGGCCATCTTTGGCAGCGGCGGCGGCGAGTTTATCGCAGAGCAGTATCAGGTGCCGCTACTAGGCCAGCTGCCACTTGCCAGTGGTATCCGCGCCCAAGTGGACAAAGGGGTGCCAAGCGTTTTGGCTGACGATGAGTTTGCCTCTTATTATTTGAGCATTGCCAAAAACATCGAAGCCAACATTGCAAAATTTGCCAAACCAGTCGATGATAAGCGGATTTTTTGATAAGTTTCGCGCGCTACTCGAATAATAGCAAGATAACCTAAGCGTACTTTTCCATAAAGAACGTGGTTTACAACAAGGAAGTATGGTGAGCGTATCGATTTATCGGCATTATTTGGACGATATTCCCAAGCAGTATGTGTTATTGAAACTGTTGCGCCCGCCGATATATGTGATCGAGCTTTCAAACAATCAAATAATTGCCGTTTGCTATAACAAAGATGGTAGTAGCAAACGGTATCAAATCAACGCCGAATTTAGCAATCGCCGCATGGTGATCGCCGACTTCAATAAGTTTTCAGCAGTGTTGGCTGAGTTATTAAAAAAGTTTCCTCGTCACTTTTTGTGGACGAGCGCGATAGCCGTTACCGATGTGACACAAACGCTGACAGATGGTTTGACCGATATAGAGATTAAGGTGATAAGAGAAGCCATTTGGGTGTCTGCAAGACAAGCAAAAAGAAGCGTCATAAGCACCACCGTTGGCTACCAAGGACGGGTAGTCTCACGATAAAATTTGGCTAGGATGCCGTAAACATGAACCAAAACCCCAGCCCCAACGCACAAAATCAGCTGCACTCATCTGTGAGTGCAAGACCAGTTATTGAACAGCTTATCCAAGAGGGACAGCCCACTTTTGGGGTGTTTACGCAAGTCAAAAGTATCAATTATCTTGACTACCACAGTCATCTGATCTCGCAAAAGACGTTGCCAAACTGGCGAAAAGACCTCAAAGCCAATCAATTTTGCTTTATCCAAATTATCCAGCCGCCTTATCGCATCTGTTTGGCACTGGCGACCATCAAGCTTGCCACCAGTGCCTTTGTTTACCTTTATAACGATGAGACTGATGAGCTAGAGGTTTGTGAAGCTTTGCAGCCTTTGACGCGGCAGACGCAGCTAATAGGTGATTGCTATCAAGGGCGAATGGCATTTACCCATAATAAGCTGACCGTAACGTTGGATTTTACGCCTTCACAAATCGCAGTAGCATTGGATAGTAAACATATTACGCTTGATGCGACGCTACAGCGGCAAGCGCAGCCACTTTCGATCTGCACCCCAACGGGCAGGCGCGGCTGGATATACACACAAAAAGAGCCACTGACAGCAGTCATGGGACACATGTGCATCAAAGAAGCGTCAATACTTAATATCGCTGCGGTTACGGCTGGCAGCCAAACCAAGCAAATAGACTTTGATGCGTCTGCAATTGCCAATCTAGATTGGACGCTGGGCTATATGCGCCGCGAGACAAATTGGTTTTGGACATGTATCAATCACTATGTGCCCGATGGTCGCCATTTTTTATTAAACTTATCGATGGGTGTCAATGAAACGGGTATGAGCGAAAATGCCTGCTGGCTAGATGGGCAGATACATTATCTACCGCCTGTGATGTTTGTACGTAAGGACTTGCAGGCAGCTGTGCCAAGTACTTGGCGTGTTTATCATCAAAACCTTGGCTGGAGCAATGTCGATATTGATTTGACCTTTACGCCCATGACTGTTTATCAAAAAACCGATAACTTTGGCGTGCTGGCCAGTATTTTTGAGCAGTGGCTTGGCTGGTATAGTGGGGAGATACGGCTGGGCGATACCGTCATCAGACTTGACCATGTCATGGGATTGGCAGAAGACCATTTTGCCAAATGGTAGCCTAGAGGTCGTGCCTGCTTTTTATAAAGTTACTCGGTTGAGTCGGGTGTTAAAAGTTTGGTTGTCAAGTAGTTTGGGTGTTAAGGGTTTGACTATTAAATGGTTTGCATGATAAATAGTGACAGCTCTATAAATTCAGCGCTCAATTCCGTATAATCACCGCTACCAATATACGAAGCGTGTCTCTTAGAGGGTGACAATCATGACAGCCTCTGGGTCATTGATGCGCTATCGTCAGCGCCCAACCCCTATATTATTATTTGCTAAGGAACAAAAATGTCTATCAAATCTGACCGCTGGATTCGCAAAATGGCTGAAGAACATGGCATGATTGAGCCATTTGAGGCGGGTCAAGTACGTTTCAACGATGCAGGCGAGCGTTTGGTCAGCTACGGCACATCAAGCTACGGATACGATGTACGCTGTGCTCCTGAATTTAAAGTTTTTACCAATGTACACTCTGTGGTGGTCGATCCCAAAAACTTCGATGATAAAAGCTTTATCGATATCGTTGGTGATGAGTGCATCATTCCGCCCAACTCATTTGCGCTGGCGCGTACCGTTGAGTACTTTCGCATACCGCGCGATGTCCTGACTATTTGTCTTGGTAAGTCTACTTATGCACGCTGCGGCATCATCGTCAACGTCACGCCACTTGAGCCTGAATGGGAAGGGCATGTGACACTTGAGTTTAGTAATACCACCAATCTACCTGCGCGTATTTATGCGGGTGAAGGGGTTGCACAGATGCTGTTTTTCCAAAGCGATAGCGATGATGTATGTGAAACCAGCTATAAAGACCGCGGCGGCAAGTACCAAGGCCAACGCGGTGTCACGCTACCAAGAACGTAATTGGCAGCCGCTCAATTATCGCTGTTTGGCGATAGCTTAGGTCTTTAGCCTTATAGAGTAAAGTTATAGAGTGTTAAATAAAAAAAGCCAGTCATATGAACCATGACTGGCTTTTTTGTGGGCTAAAACCAAGGTGTTGGAGATTTCTGTTACTTTAAGACTTTTAGACCCGCTTTGTTATCGCGTTTGGGTTTAGGCTTGTCAACCTTGGCCGTCGTGTGCTGCTCTTCTGGCACATAATTATCATACTCGTTTGGATCAAAAAACATGCCTTGCGAGTTTTCTTTGGCATAGATACCCATCACCGCCGTCAATGGCACCCAAATCTCTTGTGAGACGCCACCAAAACGAGCGCTAAACTGGATATAGTCATTGTCCATGCGCATATTGCCTGTCGCACGGCTGGCAATATTGAGCACAATACGACCATCTTGCACATGTTCGGTTGGTACCTGGACGTTTTTGGCCGTCGCATCGACCATCAGATAGGGCGTCAGTGCATTGTCCTCTATCCATTGATAAAGGGCGCGTACCATATAAGGGCGAGTTGGGGTGAGAGAAGTGGTATCGCTCATCTAATGATTTCCTATACTAAATATGGGTTATGAGATAAACGGTTATCTATGACAACAGTCTACTATTTTAAATAATACATTGTTTGCAACAGGCAAGTATGGTGGGACTGATTTTTGCGCAGTCACTGTCTGTTTGGTTTTTATTGTTTTTACATTTTTTATTTTAAGACAGACATCGAGCGTTGTCTAATTAGCGCACACTTCTTTGGAAGCTCTCGCGCTCAAAGATACGCTGCTGGTAGTCCAATAAAGGCCGACTAATCGCACGCGGTAGTGCTATGCCCATGTCTTCTAGTCGCCACAGTAAAGGCGCTAACAACACGTCACACCAGCCAAAGTCATCTGCCATAAAATAAGGCTTATGCGCAAACAAAGGCGCAAGCGTGATTAAAGAATCACTGAGCTGTTTTTTGGCAATGACAGCTTTTGCTTTATGAAAACTATCAGGATGTGTCAGTAGCTGCTTGCCGAGCACCAGCCAATCATGCTGGATGCGCCATGCCAATTGGCGAAACTGTGCGCGCTCTTGCGGGGCTTCAGGGAGCAGCTTATTGGTATGGTAGCGCTCTTCTAAGTATTCAAAAATCACGTTGATTTCATAAAGGGCAATATCACGCTGCTGCAACACAGGCAGGGTATGATAGGGGTTTAGCTCAGTCAAGTCCTCGGGGCGCTCAGAGTGCAAACGTGACAAATAATAGTCGAGCTTTTTTTCTTCAAGTAATAGGCGCACCACATGACTGTCGTAGCCGTCATCAGCATATAAGATTAGCTGACTACTTGGAATGTCGTTTGCATCAATCATGAAAGCCTAATGTTCATAGTAAAGGATGTCATCGTAAACAAAGTAGAGCCGATTATCAAGCCAGCGTACGTAAACACGATGAGGTGTTTGTCCTATTATCAGTCTCTATTGTCCACCCTATAGTAACACGTACAAAATATGGTGCGGCAAAATGAAAAAAGGCACTACCAAAGTAGTGCCTTTTTGTGTTTATTATGACCAAGTTTTTATAGCGATAGGCTATGTTTATGATTCTATTACTTTACGTCTTTCCAGAACTCTTTATTGAGTAAGTAAACTGGGATCAGTAATACTAACAAGAATAAAATCACAAAGAAGCCAATCACTTGACGGTCATGACGGACAGGCTCTGCCATCCACGCCATAAAGTTGACCAAGTCACCAACTTCAGATTCAAACTCTTCAGCACTAAGCTCTTCTTGCATGTTATGCAATACGTGCGGCATGGCTGCGTTTGCCAGTACTAAGTTATTTGAGCCCCAAGGACGGCTTGGATCTTCATAAAATGACAATAGATAAGTATAAACCCAGTCATCACCGCGTAGTCTGGTTTCAAGCGATAAGTCTGGTGGCGCCGCCCCAAACCATGCGGCTTGAACATCAGGGTCAATCTCCGCTGTGATATGGTCACCGATTTGATCGGTGGTGACCATTAGGTATTTTTCGACCAGCTCAGGTGGAATATCCAAGTCTTTGGCGATGCGCGAATGACGAACGTACTGTGCAGAGTGACAACCAGCACAGTAGTTCATAAATATTTTTGCACCGTTTTGTAGCGAGCCTTTATTGGTAAAGTCAATGGGGGCTTCACTACAAGCCAAAGATTCTACCACGCCGTCGGCATTGGTAAAAGTACCACATCCGCCGCCGCCTGCTGCCAGCGCACTACCAGCAGTCAAACTCAATGCCGCGCCTAAGCCTAGACCAGCTAGGGATTTGATTAGCGTGCTCATTAGTGACCTCCGGTAACGCGTTCTGGTGGCTGTTTACACTTCTCGATTGCAGTGTAAAACGGCATCAACAAGAAGAACAAGAAATACAGAATGGTGAATATACGTGACATAATCGTCGCGGTTGGCGTCGCAGGTGTTGCACCCAAGTAGCCTAGTACTACAAAGCTAATAGCAAAGACAGTTAGTGCAATCTTAGACAAGATACCTTTGTAGCGTATTGAGCGTACAGGTGATCTGTCGAGCCATGGTATCAAGAATAGTACAGCAATGGCTGCACCCATGGCGATGACCCCGCCCAGCTTACTTGGAACTGCACGTAAGATGGCATAGAACGGTGTGTAGTACCAGACTGGCGCGATATGCTCTGGTGTTTTTAGAGAGTTCGCCGCTTCAAAGTTAGGTGGCTCAAGGAAGAAGCCGCCGCCTTCAGGGAAGAAGAACACCACCGCAAAGAAACAGATAAAGAATACCACGATACCCACCATATCATGCACAGTGTAGTATGGATGGAATTCGATACCGTCTAATGGTACGCCGTTTTTATCTTTTAGCTTCTTAATATCGATACCATCAGGGTTGTTAGAGCCCACATGGTGCAATGCAACAATGTGCATAAAGACCAAGCCCACAAGGACCAATGGAATAGCAACAACGTGTAGCGCAAAGAAGCGGTTTAGAGTGATACCTGATATGATATAGTCACCACGTACCCATTCAGCAAGACCGTCACCAATCACTGGCAGCGCCGCAGGAAGGTTTAAGATAACCTGAGCACCCCAAAATGACATGTTGCCCCAAGGGAGTAGGTATCCAAAGAAACCTTCGGCCATAAGAGCCAAATAGATGCCCATGCCGATGAGCCAAATAAGCTCACGAGGTTTTTGATATGAGCCGTAGAGCAGTGCTCTAAACATATGCAAATACACCACGACAAAGAACGCTGAAGCGCCAGTCGAGTGCATATAACGGATGAGCCAACCGCCTTTGACATCACGCATGATGTATTCTACAGACGCAAATGCGCCCTCGGCACTAGGGTTGTACATCATCGTCAGCCAAATACCGGTCACCAACTGGTTGACCAATACGATCATTGACAATACGCCAAAGAAGTACCAAAAGTTAAAGTTCTTTGGTGCATAGTACTTTGACATGTGGTATTCATAGGTTTCAGTCGCTGGGAAACGCGCGTCCACCCAATGCATTAACTTTTTACCCATACTCATATTAAGCCTCCCCAACCGTCAAGATGGTACCGTCCATGCTATATTCTGGAACAGGTAAATTCAGCGGTGCAGGAACGCCACTATAGACACGGCCTGCTAAGTCATATTTTGATCCGTGACAGGGGCAAAAAAAGCCGCCGTACCAGTCGTTACCACCCAAATCGGTTGCGCCCACATCAGGGCGGTAGTTCGGTGCACAGCCTAAATGCGTACACACGCCTTCGACCACCAAGACCTCTGGTGTCAAAGAACGCTCTGGGTTTTGGCAATACTCTGGTTGTAGCGATGCTTCTGAATTAGGGTCAGATAGTAATGGCTTAACTGACTCAAGCGTGCTCAACATGTCTTCGGTACGTTTTACCACAAAGATCGGTTTACCGCGATATTTGACGACAATCATCTGTCCCGCTTCAATAGAGCTGATATCTTGGGTGACTGCAGCCCCTGCAGCCTCAGCTTTGGCGCTTGGGTACCAAGAGCGGACAAAAGGTGTTGCCACAGCAGCTACCCCAGCTGCACCAATTGCGGCAGTTGAGGCAATAAGAACTCTACGGCGTTGTACGTTAACGCCTTCGGCTTGGCTCATTAATACTTCCTCCAGGTGAATGAAATGGGATTATCCCACACTGGGTTTGTGGCTTAGAAAATATACAATATCAAGCCACTTTAGCTGTGCCTAATTTTGCTAATTGTTGCTATTCTAAGCTATTTCGGTGATAAAATAAATTATTGCGTTAAAAATAAAGCAACCTTGAGAGAACACAGTATAAGGTTGAACAGGGTAACCCATACAAAAAAGCTGGATTATCAACGTCTAACATCCGTTTTGTTTCGATAAAGGGCGCAAAGGCGCTTCAAAGGTTTTGCAAACGATGGTCACGTGATGACCTTATAATTAATAAGGATATTCAGCAATAGCGAATGATACTTGAAATTCAGGCAATGTTCACTAACTTTCAGTACTTAAGCGTTATGTCTCTCATTGTCAATCAAAAATCACCACTTTAGCGACAAAAGCGGTGATTTTTTATTATCCTAAACGCGTCTCTAGGCGATTAGCCTTCAAGCTCACTCCAGCGTTCAAGCTTGCTCATCATCTCCTCTTCGATGACCAACAAGCGCTCACTGGCGGCCGTCGCGGCATCAAAGTCGGTGGTAAACCATGAGCCATCAGCCAGCTTGTCTTCTAGCGTTTTTTGTTCGGCTTCTAGCGCCGCGATTTCTTTGGGTAAGCTATCTAGCTCGCGCTGCTCATTGAAGTTGAGCTTTTTGGCGGCTTTATTTGGCTTTCCAGCGTCAGCTTTATTGGCTGATTTTGACGCTTTAGTATTGCTAACGGGTGCTTTTGCGGCGTGCGCGGCTTCCTCACGGTTTTTTTGTATCAAGTACTCTTGATAACCGCCGACATACTCTTTGACGATGCCATTGCCATTTTCATCCGTGTCAAATACCCAAGTGGAGGTGACCACATTGTCCATAAATGAGCGGTCATGACTGATCAGCAAGATGGTACCGTTAAAGCTGCTGACCGACTCTTCTAATAGCTCAAGGGTGGCCATATCCAAATCGTTGGTTGGCTCATCAAGTACTAATATGTTGGCAGGTTTTAATAACTGCTTGGCAAGTAATACGCGGTTGCGCTCACCACCTGATAAGGCTTTGACAGGTGTACGCGCACGCTCTGGCGCAAATAAGAAGTCTTGCAAATAGCTCATGATATGGGTTTTTCGGCCGCCCACTTCGACAAAGTCCGAGCCCTCTGAGACGTTTTGCGCGACGCTTGCCTCAAGGTCGAGCTGATCACGCAGCTGATCAAAAAAGGCAATTTGCAAATTGGTGCCAAGCGTGACGCTGCCGGTCTTGGTGACCTCGTCATCCGACATATCGAGTAGGGCTTTGATTAACGTGGTTTTGCCTGCGCCGTTAGGGCCGACAATTCCAATCTTATCACCGCGCATGACCATGGTGCTAAAGTCATTGACGAGTACATTGCCGTCATATTCAAGATGTAGGTTTTTGACTTTACAGACCAGTTTGCCGCTTTTTTCGCCTTCACCCATGGTGATGTTGACGTTGCCGACTTGCTCGCGGCGGCTTTTTCGCTCTTCGCGCAGGGCCTTTAGCTCGCGTACCCGGCCTTCGTTACGGGTACGACGGGCTTTGATGCCTTGACGAATCCACACTTCTTCTTGCGCCAGTTTTTTATCAAAATTGGCATTGTTTTTTTCTTCGGCAAGTAGCTGCTGCTCTTTTAGCTCTTGATAACGAGCGTAGCCTTTGGCACCTTGGGTGACGTCATAGCTGGTCAATTGGCCACGGTCAAGCTCTACAATACGAGTCGCAAGCTTATCAACGAATGCTCTATCGTGCGTGACAAATAACAACGTCAACCCTTGCCAATCAAGCAAGAAGCGCTCGAGCCATTCGATACTATCAACGTCTAAATGGTTGGTCGGCTCGTCTAATAATAATACGTCAGGTTTGGTAACCAGCGCACGCGCGAGTAAAACGCGGCGCTTACGGCCGCCAGATAGCGAGGAGAGGTCGTCCTCTGGGTCAAGCCCCATAGTGGTGATCAGACGGGTGGCATCGCGCTCTAAATCCCAGCCATGGACGGCGTCGATATCATGCTGCAAGGTTGCCATGTGCTCGCAAGCGTCCATGTCGCCATTGGCGCACATCTCCACTTGCTTATTATAATTGATCAGCAGCTCAGCTGTGCGGCGGCTACCGCCCATGACGATGTCCAAGATACGTCCGCTCGACTCGGGGACGTCTTGCTCGAGCATCGCAACGCGCATGCTACTATTGATGATGATCTCACCACTATCTGGCTGCAGCGAGCCATTGATCAGTTTAAATAAGGTAGATTTACCTTCGCCATTGCGGCCGATTAAGCACACGCGCTCGCCTGCATCAATTGAAAAATCAATACCATCGAGAATGGGGGCGACGCCAAAGGCTAAGTGAATGTCTTTTAAATGTATCAGTGCCATAAAGTATCTTAAGCTTATATAATAGTGAGGTAGGGGTTGTTGCAAAATTGCCAGCAGTATAACATGCCACCGCATCACTGTAGTGCGCGTAAGTGGTTTTATCATCACTATTTATTACTTTGCATAGTGGCGGCGATTTGACGCCCGTTATCAAAGGTGACTGGCTATTATTGACGCTGCTGCAAATATGCTGCCGACGAGTCTATTAGACCTTACACTTACCATTATTTAGAGAACAACATGAATCAATTCAAAGATAAAGAGGACGGGTTTGGTATGCAAGATGACTTGCAAGCCCAAGTAATCGATTTACAAACGAGCCTAGCGCATCTTGAGGTCACTGTCGAAAGGTTAAATGACGTCATCACGCGACAAGATAGGGATATTCATACATTGCAGCGTCAGTTACAGCTCATTTATAAGCAAATAGACAGTCAAGCTACTGAAGTGGGTATTGCACCATTTGATGTGATGGCAGATAGACCGCCACATTACTGATTTCTAAACCAATATCTGATGCAGGACTGGATATTTTTTGTTTGATTGTTTTATCATCCAGCGCCTGATATCTACATTCTTCTAGGGCGTAGATATCAGGCATCAGGCGTCAGCCATTGTCGCCCAGTATGGCGAACCCCTTGATACCCAACTGCATTGAGATCATAATTAATCCATGAAAACGCTCAAGCTACGCATCAAAGACAAACACGCCACTCAGCTCAATATCTTAGCTGGGGCGGTTAACTTTGTCTGGAATTACGTCAATGAGCTAAGTTTTAAACATCTTAAGCGCACAGGCAAATTCTTTTCAGCCTATGACTTGGCTACTTATACCAAAGGTAGTGGCGAGTATTTAAACTTGCACAGTCAAACCCTACAAGCCATCTCTGAAACCCATGCCAAAAGCCGTAAACAATTCAAAAAAGCCAAACTAAACTGGCGCACCAACAACCCAAAGGCCAAGCGCAGATCTCTTGGATGGATTCCGTTTAAGAAAACCGCTATCAAACACTTGGCAACCAGACAAACAGGCAAGAAAAGCCTTAAATCAACTATCCAACTAAGCCTCGCTAAAGGTAAAAAACTTACTATAGATCTATGGGACAGCTATAACCTAGCCCTGTACAGCATCAATACGTGCGAATTAGTACAAGACAATAGCGGTCACTGGTACGCCTGTATCACCGTCAAAGAGTTTCCAAAGATTAAGTGCGGCACTGGTCAAGTCGGTATTGATCTAGGCTGCAAAGATGCCGCAGTCAGTAGTAATGGTGATCAGCTACAAACCAAAGTCACCCATCAATACGCCGAAAAACTGGCCAGCGCCCAAAGAGCCAAAAACAAAAAACGGGTTAAGGCCATTCACGCCAAGATTAAAAACACCCGCCAAGACTTGATCCATAAATTCACATCAAAGCTTGTTAAAGCCAACAGCCTAATCGTTGTTGGAAAGATTAAATCAACATCATTCACTTCATCCAAACTGGCCAAATCCGTCTATGACGCTGGTTGGTTTGAAATAAAGCGGCAACTGGATTATAAATGCGCGAACGCAGGTTGCCACTATATCGAAGTCAATGAAGCGTACAGCACCCAAACCTGCTCGTGTTGCGGCTCTCGCCAAGACAGTCCGAAAGGTAGATCAGGTCTTGGTATAAGAGAGTGGTTTTGTCGTTCTTGTAAAGCGACCCATAACAGAGATGTTAATGGAGCAAAAAACATTCTCGCGGTCGGGCTTGGCCGTCTTTAGTAGGAATCCCCTCACTTTAGGGAGGGGAGGAAGTCAAATGCACATTATTAGATGAAGATACTGTTCAGTCATAAACAAGAAATAATGTGTTTTTGTAGTTGTTTTCGTGTGCCAAAATCTTTACTATCTTCACCCTCGGATGCTGCTTACTCATAAAAGTCGGGTTAAGTAGTGAAACAATGCGGATGTTTGGAGATATACAATGCGCGCAACTTTTCATTTAAAAACTCTCACAGTAGCTGTTGCTGCTCTATCTGTCGCTAGCGTTGCTAGTGCTGCTGGTCTTGATCGTTCAGGTCAAGACATCACCGCATTCTTACAAGATGGTACCTATGCCGAAACCGTTTATACTTATATCGATGCCGATGTGAGTGGTAAGGATTCATCAGGCAACAAAATTGATGATATCGCAGAAGACTATGACTTTTTCCGTTATGGTGTAAAAGCAGATATCAATGACACCTTTAGTATCGGTATCTTATATGACGAGCCATTTGGTGCTGCCGCTGATTATCTTGGCGACAATGACTTTGTAGCCCAAGGTGATGTAAACAACTCTGCGAAATATTTAACACAAGGCAAATATACGTCTTTTGAAGATTTAAACTCAGACTTTAGTAGTGCTCGTAATAATGCGGTAGAAGAAGCTACCAAAGCGCAAAATTTTGCTCAGCAAGCAGGGCAAGCTCAGCAGAGAGGTGACCTTGCAGAAGCGGGTAGACTAGCTGCTCTAGCGAAGGATTCAGAAAAAAAGGCATTAGCTTCTAAAGCTACAGCTGAGAAACTTGGTGCTCCCTTAAATGCAGTTAAGTCTGAGCTAGATAGTAAAGGCGAGGGTACAAATGTTGAAGTGCGTACTGAAAGCCTTACAGCGATTTTAGGTGCTAAATTCGGTACTAACAAAGAGTTTCAAATCTATGGTGGCCCCGTTGCTCAGCAAGTACAAGCTGATGTCAAACTAAGAGGACTGGCTTATGGTTTGGCAAATGGTTATACCGCTCATATAACCTCTGATAAGGATATTGGTTGGTTGGCAGGTGTTGCTTACAGCAAACCTGAAATTGCTTTAAAAGCTGCATTGACCTACCGTTCAGAAATTGACCACACGCTTCCTATAGACGAACAATACCCAGTAGCAGGAATAAGCCAGGGTGGTAATATTGATATTACTACACCAAAATCAGTCAACCTTGATTTCCAAACGGGTGTCAATCCCACTACGTTAGCTACTGCTAAAGTACGCTGGGTGCCGTGGGGTGACTTCGCTATCGTACCGCCGCTATATAATGAGGTTAGCAAAAACGCGACTAAAGATGATAAAGGGCTACCTTTAGTGAGCTATGATAAAGACCAGTGGCAGGTTGAGTTAGGTCTTGCCAAGCGTTTGTCACCTGTATTGGCAGTTAGCGGTAGTGTTGGTTGGGACAGTGGTGCTGGCGACCCAGTCACTTCACTTGGCCCTATTGAAGGTTATTATAGTGCTGGCCTAGGTGCAAAGTATAACGTGACAGAAAACTGGGCAGTGTCTGCAGGTGGTAAATACCTATGGTTTGGTGATGCCAAAGGCCAGATTCCAACCAAAGACGTGGTTAGCAAGTTTGAAGACAACGACGGTTTTGCGCTGGGTGTGAAGCTGTCTTATCAAGCAAAATAAGCACTAAATCAGTTTAGTTTTAAAATGAGATAAATACTAAAAAAGCGATCCATTATGGGTCGCTTTTTTTTGGCAAAAACAAATAATATGGTCAGCCTAATTGGTGAATGAACATATGATTTTTTTATTTAGAGTCGATCATAGATTAGATTCTTGCTTAATAAAAATGTCAAATAGCTAGTTGATACTCGTCAGTCAGTGAACGATTGTTTTAATAATTTATTGTGCTGTTCTTTATAAAAATGGTGACCTAAAACGGCTGACTTTTTTTACAAAAACCTTTTTATAATATATTTCTATTATAATCAATAAGATATGTTGAATCATGTAAGGTTGTATATAGACGATAAGAAAGCGTTTATGAAGCAGGAAATACTACATCATTGGCTCAATGGAACAGTGGTGAATATTCTAGTAACATAAATCTATTTTCGTAAAATCTCTAAAAGAGTATTGCTATAATATAGAAGTTTAATTATGATACTGAAATCAGTTACGTTGTCTTACATAGCGGTAATGTCTGATAACAACGAAAGTAAGGTTGCATAAGTCTTCGTTACTTTCGACAGTTAAGTCGTTTGGCAAAGGATTGCATAGCATCGGCTGACGTTACTAGTACAGGTCACTAGTCTGTATAGTCTCCGAGCTACTTGCCAGTTATTTTATTCATGGAGGATATCTAAGTGTCTCAAAATTTTCCTATCTCTAAACTTACCCTCGCTCTGATCACGCTATCGGCTGCTTCGTTGACGCAAGCTGCTGGCCTCGACCGTTCTGGTCAAGACATCACTGCATTCTTGCAAGATGGTACTTATGCAGAGACTGTTTATACCTACATCGATGCTGATGTTACTGGGGTTGATAATGATGGTAATAAAAGTGGTGATATTGCTGAATCCTATGACTTCTTTCGCTATGGTGTAAAAACAGATATAGGCGATAGATTCAGTGTGGGTGTATTGTATGATGAGCCTTTTGGTGCAGCCGCAAAGTATGAAGGTGATAATAACTTCACTGGAGTAGCAGATGTAACTGGTGCTGGAGCTATTCAAACAGTTGCACAAACTGCTGTTGGAAGAACTCAAGATAAAATTGATCAAATTAATACACAAATAGCAGGTATTGATGCAGCTTTAGCAAACCCCAATCTGCCACCAGCGCAACAGCAAGTATTAGGTCAAAACAAAGCAGTTTTAGAACTGGCAAATGGCGCTCTAGCTAATGCAGTTACAGGCTTTGAGTCATTAAATGATGCGCCAACCCTTGAAAATTATAATAATTTAATTGAGGGTACTCGAGAGAATATTGCTCAAACTGAAGGAATTCTTAACCAAATAGCACCAGGCTTGTCGGATGAGACAAATCAACTTGCACAAAATCTGTTGGATGGTAACAAAGAAGATCTAGCGCAAAGTGAAGCCACCCGTGATGCAGTCGCCAACTTATTAAGTATTGATGAGGCAACCAATGTAGAAGTACGTTCTCATACGCTATCACTTATCGGTGGTATGAAGTTTGGTGCTCAGAACCAGTTTCAAATATATGGTGGGCCTGTTGCTCAGCGTTTAGAAGCAGATGTTAAGCTAAGAGGTAACGCTTATAAAGGAGCTGCTGGATATACTGCACACATAAGCCCCGATCAGGACTATGGTTGGTTGGCTGGTATTTCTTATAGTAAGCCTGAGATTGCTTTAAAGGCGGCTTTGACGTACCGCTCTGAGATAGACCATACATTAAATGCCGCCGAATACTTCCCAGCACTTGCAATTCGTGGGCAGAATCCAAATAGTACTACTAAGTTTGATGTAACCACGCCAGAATCGGTCAACTTAGATCTTCAGACAGGTGTGAATCCAACAACCTTGGCTACTGCCAAAGTGCGCTGGGTACCGTGGGGTGACTTTGCAATTAGACCACCTGCATATACTCAAGCATCGAACTTACCCTTGGTTGATTATGATAAAGATCAATGGCAAGTAGAACTAGGGTTAGGCAAGCGTCTTGCTCCAAAACTAGCGGTTTCAGGCACAGTGGGCTGGGATAGTGGTGCTGGTAATCCAGTGTCTTCTTTAGGTCCTATTGAAGGCTACTATAGTGTAGGTCTGGGTGCGAAATATAATGTCACTGAAAACTGGGCAGTCTCCGCTGGTGGTAAATATCTATGGTTCGGTGATGCTGAAGGTTCATTGCCAGATAGTACTATAGTCTCTGATTTTGAAGATAATGATGGGTATGTATTAGGAGTCAAACTGTCTTATCAAGATAAGTAAGCTTCCAGCCTAATACATATTGATAAGTATGAAGAAGAAGCGATCCGTTGATGGGTCGCTTTTTTTATGTGTCTGATTTGAGATAAAGACAGGCTTAGCCAATAAAAAACCCCGCTACGATCAAGGTAGCGAGGCCGGTCATTAAGATACTATGAGTAGCATATCTGACTTATTTGTTTAAGTTAAGCTCCATCTCTTTATATTTGGCAGATACCGAAGGTCTTGGACCGCCAGTCATGATACTCACTGCAAAGATAGCAATAGTACTTAAAATAAAGCCTGGAACGATGGCGTATAACCAGCTATTCAACGCCACACCATTCATCTCAAATGGACCATAGACCCATAGGATGACTGTCAAGGCACCGACGACCATACCGGCGACAGCGCCGTTACGGTTCATACCGCGCCAGGTGAGGCTAAAGATAACGAGCGGGCCAAATGCTGCGCCAAATCCTGCCCAAGCGTTAGATACAAGGTTCAGTACTGAGCTGTCTGGGTTCGACGCTAATAAGATAGCCACGAGAGCCACGACAATCACAGAAATACGGCCGACCAATACTTGACGCGCCTCTGGTGCTTCTTTATCAAAAAACAGCTTATACACATCTTTTGTCAATGAGCTTGAGACCACCAATAGCTGAGATGAGATGGTACTCATAATCGCTGCTAAGATGGCGGCTAACAAGAAGCCTGAAACCAATGGATGGAATAAGAACTGCGTGAATACCAAAAAGATGGTCTCAGGATCATCTAGGGTCATCGCGGTTTTTTGTACGTAAGCGCGACCAGCGATACCCGTCACACAAGCACCGATCAAGCTGATGATCATCCAGCTCATACCGATGTTACGCGCTGTCGGAACATCTCGCACTGAGCGAATCGCCATGAAGCGCACGATGATATGTGGTTGACCAAAATAGCCTAAGCCCCATGCGAGTAGCGAGATGATACCAAGGGCTGTCATACCACTTGTGATATCAAGCATACTAGGATCGATGGTTCTGATGGCATCAGTCGTGGCTGACACGCCGCCCAAATCTGTCAAGGCAACGATAGGGACGATTACCATAGCAAACAGCATGATGACACCCTGTACAAAGTCAGTCATCGATACGGCAAGGAAACCACCAAACAAGGTATAGATGACGACCACACCCGCGGTGACCCATAGGCCTGTGCTATAAGATAGATTTAATGAGCTTTCAAACAGTTTACCACCACCGACGAGGCTGGCTGCGGTATAAACTGTGAAGAAGAGGATGATAACGATGGCAGAGATGACGCGCAGCGTGTGCGACTTGTCCTCAAAGCGATTGGCGAAGTAATCAGGAAGGGTGATGGCGTTGTCAGCAACTTCGGTATAAACCCGAAGACGCGGTGCCACGATGATATAGTTTAAAAAAGCACCCAATGTCAGACCGATGGCAATCCAAGCACTGACCACACCATCGGCATACATAGCGCCTGGCAATCCAAGCAATAACCAGCCTGACATGTCTGACGCACCCGCTGAGAGTGCCGTTACTGCTGGGCCGAGATTACGACCACCGAGCATATAGCCTTCTGTGTCATTGGCCTGCTTAAAGTAAGCATAAATGCCAATCCCAATCATCACTAAAAAATAGGCGCCGAGCGATATCAGCACGCCACTAGAAACTCCGTTCATATAAATTGTCCTTAACCAACTGCGTTGGCGGTAATTATTTTTAACTATAAAGAGTAAGTATTACAAGACGCTGTCCAAAACAATATCTAAAGACAAAAAAAGCCATTAAGTAGGACATAATGGCTTTGATTCAATATCTGCTGTTAGTTTTATATGATTGGCGTTGCTCTAGGGCGAAGGTATATAGATCATGACACTGCAATTATCGACCCAGTCATCCGCTCATAAATAGCAAATGGTATAGTCAATAAGGAGCAAATCAAAAAGTCAATGTTTCGCTTTATCGCATTTGTCGGTTATATACCTATATTAGTCGCCAATATAACCAATCATTTAAAACCATTAAACCTACTGCCACCTATCATATATTACTCGAAGTGTTCAATATATGACTATCAGTGTTCATATGGTAAATTTTTGTTATAAAAACAACGTCAAGCGTATTATAACGTATGACTACTACAAATGCGAATGGCGTGCCTGCTAGTGGTAAGGTGCAAGAATTATGCACCTTGACTGATGCAATATAGTATGAATCACTTTATTAATCGATAGGGGATAATAAATCCAATAGCGCCGTCACACTGCTAGATTGAGTCAGCTTTGGATTGATGACCACGCCCAAATAACGCTGTAGCTCAATATTGTCCGCCATATCGATACGCTCTAAATCTTGACTGATCATGGTCTGCGGCAGTACCGACCAACCAAGGCCGACAGAGACCAGCATGCGAATAGACTCTAGTGGGTTAGTGCTCATAGTCGCATAAGGCTTGAGGTTATGCTTGGCGAACTCAGCTAGTGTAATCTGACTGGTAAAGGTATTAGCAGAGGGCAAAATCGCAGGGTAGCGAGCTAACTGCTCGAGCGTCACATTGGATTTGGTCGCTAATGGTGACAAAGTGCCTGTCATAAAGTATAAAGGATCAGACCAAAGCGTATGGTAGGTTAGGCGCTTGTCGTAGACAGGCGGCAAAGTGACAAACGCCAGTGACAAGTCACCGTCTAATACTGCTTTGTGTGCCGCTTCTGAATCGACAAAATGCACCTCTAGCTGAACGGCAGGGTACGCTTGGATAAAGTGTTTGAGGACAGGTGCTAAATGATGTAGGCCAATATGATGGCTGGTACCGATGATCAGCTTACCTGAGACAATATGCTGAGAGTGCTGCAGGTTTATTTTGAAGTTTTCATAATCTTCAAGCCAGCGTTTGGCATGCGGCAACATTTCGGTCGCCGCTTGCGTGGGTACGATACCGCGTCCGACAGTATCGAATAAAGTGATGTTAAACTCATCTTCCAAATTTTTGATACGTTTACTGACCGCAGGCTGAGTAATAAATAGCTTTTCGGCTGCGCCTGAGATGCTGCCAGTGTGCATAACGGTAACGAATGTCGTCAAATTTGTGGTGTTCAAATGGATGTCCTTAGCTACTTCGTAAGCTATAAATAAAAGTTGGCTGACCCAATCACAATGTATTAGAAATAAAAGTTTGCGTCTATGTAAAAATCATCAATTATTATTATAGGATTAGCCTGCTATAATCACAAGACATCGAGACGTATTGTCACATATTTATTGCATAAACGGCGGTATTTTTTCGTATAACGCTTGTTTTAAGCATAGTTTTTAGCAATAAATAATAGATAAATATACTGACCTGACAAAGCGTCGGCATAGAGATAAAACATACTACCTAGATTTCATTTTCGCTTACCGATAGCAAGCAGATAAAAATAGTAAGCAAGTGAAAAACTGAGCAATTAGCAATTAATAAAGGATAGCAATATGGCCGGTCAAACGTTATATGACAAACTTTGGAACGCTCACGAAGTCACCAAGCGTGATGATGGCTCGAGCCTGATTTATATCGATCGCCATTTGCTGCACGAAGTGACCAGTCCACAAGCGTTTGAAGGCTTAGAGCTGGCCAATCGTACACCGTGGCGTCTGTCTGCAAATATCGCAAGCCCGGATCATAACGTCCCAACAGTGACCAAAGAGCGCTTAGAGGGCGTGTCGGGTATCAAAGACAAAGTATCGCGCTTACAAGTATTGACGTTGGATGAAAACTGCAGCAAGTTCGATATTGCCGAATTTACCATCAATGACGCGCGTCAAGGTATTTTGCACGTGGTCGGTCCTGAGCAGGGCTTGGTATTGCCCGGTATGACAGTAGTCTGCGGTGATTCACATACCGCCACTCATGGTGCGCTAGGTTGTCTCGCTCATGGCATCGGTACCTCTGAGGTTGAGCATGTACTAGCCACTCAGTGTTTGATTCAAAAGAAATCAAAAAACATGCAAATCCGAGTCAATGGTACGCTGGGTGCTGGCGTGACGCCAAAAGATGTGGTGCTAGCGATTATTGCCAAAATCGGTACGGCAGGCGGCACAGGATACGCCATTGAGTTTGCAGGGCAAGTGTTTGAAGACATGAGCATGGAGGGGCGCATGACCGTCTGTAATATGGCGATTGAGGCGGGCGCACGCGTTGGTATGGTGGCGGTCGATGATACGACGATTGACTATGTCAAAGGTCGTCCTTATGCGCCAACCGAGGAGCAGTGGGAGCAAGCTGAAGCTTATTGGCGTACGTTATACTCAGATGACGACGCAGTATTTGATAGCGTAATTGAGATTGATGGGAGCGAGATTGCGCCGCAGGTGTCTTGGGGCACCTCGCCTGAGATGGTCGTCGATGTCACTCAGTCTGTCCCGACACCTGACGAAGCTATCGATGAGGCGCAACAAGAAGGCTGGCTACGCGCATATACCTATATGGGCCTAAGCGCAGGACAAAAGATTACCGATATCCAGCTTGATCGTATTTTTATTGGCTCATGCACCAACTCGCGTATCGAAGACTTGCGTGATGCTGCTGCGGTCATCAAAGGCCGCAAAGTCGCTGACAATATCAAGGAAGCGATTGTGGTGGCAGGCTCAGGACAGGTCAAGCAGCAGGCAGAGTCAGAAGGCTTGGATGCCGTCTTTACGGAGGCAGGTTTTGAGTGGCGTGAGCCTGGCTGTTCGATGTGCCTTGCGATGAATGCCGATAAGTTAGAGCCCGGAGAGCATTGTGCCTCAACCTCTAACCGTAACTTTGAAGGTCGTCAGGGTAACGGCGGTCGTACGCATTTGGTCAGTCCCGCGATGGCAGCAGCAGCAGCATTGGCGGGTCACTTTGTAGACGTGCGTACGTTTTAAGACCGCTTATTCATAACTCCCTCATTGAATTGATAGGAAAAACTATGCAAGCTTATAACACTGAAAAGGGTATCGTTTGCCCACTTGATCGCGCCAACGTCGATACTGATCAAATTATCGCCAAACAGTTTTTAAAATCTATTAAACGTACCGGTTTTGGCGTCAATCTATTTGATGACTGGCGTTACCTTGATGAAGGCGTGCCTTCTTTGGATGAGGGCCAAGACAGCAGCACTCGCGTGATTAATCCAGACTTTGTATTAAATCAGCCTCGCTATCAAGGCGCTACCATTTTGCTGGCACGCAGAAACTTTGGCTGTGGCTCAAGCCGTGAGCATGCGCCTTGGGCACTGTCAGAATATGGCTTTCGTACGATTATTGCGCCAAGCTTTGCCGATATTTTTTATAATAACTGCTTTAAAAACGGTATGTTGCCCATCGTCTTAGACGAAGAGATTGTCGATGAATTGATGAAAGCGACCATGGCCAATGAAGGCTATGAGCTCACCGCCGACCTTGAGCGTCAAGTAGTTATCACACCGACAGGGGAGACGTATCCGTTTGAAGTAGACGCTTTTCGCAAGCATTGTTTGCTAAATGGACTTGATGACATCGGTTTGACATTGCAGCAAGGCGATGCCATCAAAGCGTATGAAGATAAAATGAAGCAAAAAACACCGTGGGTATTTAATGACGTACAAGCATAAATAAAGCGCCTTTAAACCACGGTGGGTAAAGTGCTGAACAATAGTAATGCAGCGTTGAGTTATGGCGGTGAACTGGCTAAAATAAGGGGGTCGTTGTGTTGTTTTTATCTTCCTTATCATTAATAGTAGCCGCCATTATGAATAAAACACGTTATGCTTTGTGGACCAGTACAGTGATTGCTGCCAGTTTTTTAATGTCAGGCTGCCAGCTATTAACCGGTTATCAAAAAATCGATGAAGCCGAAAATGCCAAAGTATGGGCAGGCCATATTCAGCCAATCCCAGGCGAGGTAAGTATCGCGTGTGTTGGAACCTATCACTGCGAAATCGTGCAGATAGACAAAACACTCGTCATCGCTCCTGACAGTCACGAGCCGGTAAATCCAGCCATGGTGACGACGCTTGCAGAGGGCACAAAAAAGACCCCAACCAGTGCAGAGATGATGCCGCTTGCCAATAAAAAGTCGATCAAGATAGTGCCGCTATCCGCCTCTGCAATGCCAGGACTGACCAATTACTATGCCAGAGTCATGCCAGCCAAGCGCGAAATTCACGTCAACTTCTACCCAGAAAACAACGTGGGCTATGTTGAGCGTTTTGCCATGATTCATGATTTTACTCAGGCAGGGACTTATCAGTTACGTGCTTATCAAAAAAAACCTAATAATAAGTCAGGCAGCTTGCTAGAGACCGCGTCGCCCGAGCCTTTATGCATTGAGCTGCTACAGGGTAGTACCGTACAGCGCCGGTTTTGTAAACAGTTAGATAGCAAGCATCGCGGTGAGTTTGTAGAAACCCGTATGTAACAATCTGGTTAATACGTCGATGTCATCTATTTGTGTTAGATAGCCTGCTTGACTGTCGCTTATCTCATGTTTAATGCAGTTTTGGGATAAAGACGCGCCTTAAAAGCCGCGAAATACGCTGTAGCGAGAGCGTATCTTTTGGTATGTTTTAGCAAAAATCCATAGCAATATTATTCAATAAAAACCTATGAAAAAGGATCAGTATGGCAACGATTTTGACACTAGCGGGCGATGGCATCGGCCCTGAGATTATGACCCAAGCCATTGATGTATTAAATGCCGTCAATGACAAGTTTGCATTAAATTTGACCCTTGAATCTGGGCTGATCGGCGGCGTCGCCATCGATGCGACAGGCGAGCCTTTACCAGATGAGACCTTGGCTCGTGCCCGTGCCGCCGATGCAGTATTGCTAGGCGCGGTCGGTGGCCCAAAATGGGATGGTATCGAGCGCAGCAAGCGTCCTGAGCGCGGTCTTCTAAAGATTCGCGGTGAGCTTGGCTTGTTTGCCAATCTACGTGTGGCAAAGCTGTATCCTCAGTTGGCCAATGCCTCGAGTATCAAGCCTGAAATCATCTCAGGTCTCGACCTGCTAATCGTGCGTGAACTGACAGGCGGTATCTATTTTGGAGAGCCGCGCGGTATTCGTACGCTAGATAATGGTGAGCAGCAAGGCTATAACACCATGGTCTATAGCACAAGCGAAATTCAGCGTATCGGCAAGGTGGCATTTGAGTTGGCAAAAACGCGGGCAGCTGCGACAGGTGGCGCCGCCAAAGTCTGCTCAGTGGATAAGGCCAATGTCTTAGAGGTCACTGAGCTGTGGAAGCAGACGATGATTGAGATGCAGCAGGCTGAGTATAGTGATGTGGCGTTATCACATATGTATGCTGATAATGCGTGCATGCAGCTGATCAAAGACCCAAAACAGTTTGACGTCATGGTGACGGGCAATATGTTTGGTGACATCTTATCTGATGAAGCTGCGATGCTGACAGGGTCTATTGGTATGTTGCCATCAGCCAGTCTTGATGCGTCAGGAAAAGGCATGTACGAGCCTTGTCATGGCTCGGCACCGGATATCGCAGGGCAAGACAAGGCCAACCCATTAGCGACGATATTATCTGTTGCCATGATGCTGCGCTATACCTTTAAACAAGAAATGGCCGCCCAAGCCATTGAACAAGCAGTCAGCGACGTGCTGGATGATGGACTTCGTACGCTCGATATTTTAGATCCTAGTGAAGCTGGATTGACTCAAGTTGGCTGTCAGCAAATGGGACAAGCTGTTTTGGCAAAATTGGTATAAGGCTCTGCGATATCGCGCTCTATAAAAAGCCATATACAAAGTTTGACGACTCATTTTTTAACTGTTAAATCATTATATTCTGTAAATTTAGTACCCATAAATTGCTGTGCAGTTTATGGGTTTTTTTATACTTGTTTAACAGTTGGCTGCGCTGGGTAACATAACCAACCTGTTATCCGCAAAAAAGTACTTTTATTAACACAGCTTGTGCAGAAGGCCGGTCTTATTAACATAAAGGTGTTATATGCTCACAGACCGATATGGCACCATATTTCACGTATACAACTGAAAAAAACAATCTGATTATAAAAAACAATCTGATAAAAATAATCGATATAACAATAAAACCTGATAAAAATGCTAGGAGCACACATGTATCATTTAAATAAAGTCAGTGCAGCGCTCGCCGCGGTTGGTTTGTCAGCTGCCGTATTGATAGGACAAAGCGTTATCGCCGATACAGACAATGCCAGGGGCGATGCTCAGGCAACGATGAGCAAATCCGCCGCCACTAAAGACGTTAGCCCAGTCACCAACGGCGTCAGTCAAAAGCTGACTGGTGATAGCAAAACGTCGATGTCGCTTAACAAACTGCTTCCTACCATTAAGTACAGCACCGACGATTTGCCAGCGATGGCAAAAAAAGTAAACGACGCCAGCTGGACGCCAGGTACTAATATCGATCGGACAATTGGCACCAAGTTACAAGCATTATTAAATTGGCATCACAGTGGCGTGGGTGCGGTCGATGGATACTGGGGAAAAAATACCAAAAAAGCCATGCAAGCCTTTCAAAAAGCCAATGGCCTAAGTGTCACAGAAACTCTAAATACCGAGACTTGGCAGGCCCTCACAAGTGATAAGGCGCTTATGATACAGCCTGTATTGGTCAACTATCAATTGACAGACGTGGACGTCGATATCAAAACCACTTCTATCCCAGCGGGTGCTACCGCAAAAGCTGAGCTAGAGGGTCTGTATTATGAGAGTGTGATAGAGGCGTTGGCAGAGAAGTTTCACATGAGTGAAAAATATCTCAAAACCCTAAACCCCAATGCCAGCTTTTCAGCGGGTGAGACCATAACGGTCTATAATCCAGGAAACCCCAACACCGCGCCTGTCAGCCGTGTGGTCGCCGACAAAACCACTCAGACGCTATATGCGTACGATGACAAAGGAACACTGGTTGCCAGTTATCCGACGACAGTAGGGAGTACGGCCACCCCGTCGCCATCAGGCACGCATACAGTAGAGGTAAAGGTTCATGAGCCCAACTATACTTATACTGCCGATGATGGGAGCCAAACTATCTTGCCGCCAGGCCCTAACAACCCAGTCGGCTCTGTGTGGATTGGCCTGAGTAAACCCTCTTATGGTATTCATGGCTCGCCAGACCCTGATCGTATCAGCCGTCAAGCATCCGCAGGCTGCGTGCGTCTGACCAACTGGGATGCCTTGGCACTATTAGGCGTCATACAAGATGGGGCTACGGTAGAGTTCAAATAGCTTCAGACAAAAGACAAAGAGCATGAAACCATCAGGGTTTTTTGCTTATAAAGGCGGGTTTTATGAACGCGTCAAAAAAATACCGCTAACCATCAGTTAGCGGTATTTTTATGCGGGTATGGCGGATATAGTCATTACTAAATAAAAAAGATGCACAGCATAAATTCGCGAGATTGGTACAAGTTTTTCTTGCGTGCTGTGCCTGCGCCGCTCGATGCCGCAAAAAACTTATCCGAGTCATGCCATATCTTTTCTATATTGATGTGACTAACTTGTAAGACAAAACATTGATAGCCAATAATGAGTCGGTTTGCATTTTCATTATTATTATCTGTTAAACCACCCAAGCATTCACAAAAATGCTCTTAAAATTGTCTTAGCAAGTACTGCATCATTTGGTAATGATGATATTTGTCATAACCACGTTTTCGTCATCACTGTTTAATAAAATCGATTGCAATAAAGCCGATTTTTATCGTAATTAGTTTTTACCACGATAGGTGATACGACCCTTTGATAAGTCATAGGGGGTCATCTCGACTTTGACTTTATCGCCAGTCAAGATACGGATGTAGTGTTTACGCATTTTACCAGAGATATGCGCGATGATTTCGTGTCCGTTTTCTAAACGAACTTTAAATAATGTGTTTGGAAGGGTGTCGATGACTTCGCCTTCAAATTCGATAATATCGTCTTTTGCCATAATTTTGTATCAATCAGTTAAAAATAAGCCCATATTATACGCAAGCTAGCGTATTAAAGCAATACAGAACCTGGTTTTGGCTTGACAGCTTGTAATCGATATGTATATCAGTCAGGCAGGTTTAGCCAAAGGGGCGTAAGAGGCACGGTGGGCAATAGTTTTTGCCAATGCTCGGGATAGTAAGCATTGACAAAGTATAGGCCGTCACCAGAGGCGGTCGGTGGTGCAATAGTACGGTCTTTTTTGGCCAAAATAGTCAAAAAATCAGACGGCTCTAGCTCGTGCTTACCGATAGCGTACAAGGTGCCCATTAGGTTGCGTACCATATGATGCAAAAAACCATCTGCTTGAATGTCAAACACGATAAACTGGCCATGGGCAAACAATCTGGCATGACTGACTGAGCGCACTGGCTGATTGGACTGACAAGCGGCAGCGCGGAAACTACTAAAGTTGTGCGTACCGACGATATCCGCTGCTGCCTGCTGCATGGCGGCCAGGTCAAGTGGTTCATAAATATGAGTGACTTGATGGTTTAAGATAGCAGGGCGCTGGGGTTGATTGAGGGTGATATAACGATAACGACGGGCGATAGCGCCAAACCGTGCATGAAAGTCGTTCGGCATGGGCTGTATCCAGCGCAGCGCAATGTCGTCAGGGAGTAGGCTGTTTACACCGCGAAGCCAGTTATGAGTCGGGCGATAGGCGTGAGTGGTAAAGTGGGCAATCATATTGCTGGCATGGACGCTGGCATCGGTACGCCCTGCGGCGACGACTTCTACGGTCTCATTGGCGACTTTGCCGATAGCGGTTTCGAGGGCCTCTTGGACACCCAGCACTTCTTGTTGCCGCTGCCAGCCGTGATACTGCGTACCCAAAAACTCGATAGCGATTGCTAGGGTGTAAGTGGGTTGGCTGGCGGTTTCGATAGGGAGTATCTCAGACATGATAATGTGTGGCTTATAAAGTAAATGGTAAGGTTTTTTTATGGCTTTAATAGGACCGATCAGCGCTTTTTGATGGTGATGCTGGCTTGGCTGACATTGTTTGTCCAGCGTTGACGGCGTCTGGTAGGACTGTCGTACCGCAGCAGCAGCCACAATAACCGCGCATAGATGGCTGGAATGGTCAACCGGCCGCCAGCGATGACATGATACTCATATTGCCAACTACCAGCCGCATAGTTATCACTTACGCCGCCAAAAGGCGATTGACTGGCACAAACCACCATATGCCCATGTTGATGCGCAAGGGTCAATGCCTGCGCCAAATCAGCTGAATAGGGCACGTTGCCTGCACCAAATCCTAATAAGATAATGCCACATGGCGGCTGAGAAAGTAGGGCTTGTAGCTGATTGCTTATAACCTCAGTATCGTTGGGGAGGCAATACAGAGCATGAATACGTGCTTGCTTGGCACGAGCATCGATGCTTTTGCTGACTTCTTGTTGATCCTCGACCCAGTGTTGGCGGCGGGCATCTGGCAAGTGCTTTATATAACTATTGGCAGGATAGGCTGCCCGAGAGTGACCAGTAAACGCCATGAGATCATGACTATGAATTTTTTGTACCGTTTGCGCAGGCCAAGATTCGCCGCCAAAGGCAATTTTTACTCCTGACTCACCCGCTGCTGCCAGTTTTAACGCATCGTTTAGGTTGCCCCACGCATCGCTATGCGTATCGACGCTATAGGTATGTAGCATCTCGCTGTCTAATAGCGGGCGCATACTGCCAGTGACCGCCACACAGATATCACTCCCTGCAAAGGCCTCTGCTAAAAACGCCCCGAGATAACTAAGCGTATCGGTACCAGTGATCAGCACAAAACGTCTGTGCCCCTGCGTATAGGCGGCTAGTATCAGCTGGTAAAAATGCACAAAATCGACGGGCGTTAATTGGCTACTGTCTTTGATCAAAGTGTTGTCTAGCCAAGAGACTGGCGGCAGATAGTGGGCATGGTCTGGCTCTGTTAGCAGTGTTTGTAATGTCGGTAAAAACACCTCTGCTGGTAGCGGTGCTAATGGCCGGCCATAACTGCCAAAAGTGCCGCCTGCATAAATTAGCTGGACGGGATCAGTAAGCGTCTTGGTCATAACAGAAGAGGGCATAGTCGGCGCCGTCATAAAAAGTAAATAAAAATAAGAACTAGGGTGCCCCAGCTCAATCGCTCAAATGAACTGCTCAATGAGTTGCTCAATAAATTGATAGTCATCTAAATCAGACCCTACTATAAAGGCTCAATGCAAAAAAAAGCAAGTATTCTCAAGGCACAAGAATACTTGCTGATAAAAAAGCCTGCTTTTTAATTACGCTGTGCGCTCGAGTAGTGACTGCGCTTGCTGCTGCTGTGCACTATTGCCTTGAGAAATGACTTCATTGAGCAAGCGTTTGGCACTATCGTACTCACCTAGCTGCAGGTACTGGCCTGCCAAGTCTAATGCTACCTGATTGCTGTCTAATGATTTGACAAAGTCAAAATCAGCGGCAAAGCGTGCTAAGAAGTCCTCAGCGTTATCTTTTTCAATACTCCCGGCAGGTTGAGCTGCTACTGGGGCAGCTGAGCTTGCTGCTGTATCCGATTCATCTGATAATGCATCAAGATCAAAATCAAAGTCATCATCGATCAATGTATTATCATCAAACGATGTGGGGCTACTCGAAGTCAGCTCAGAGGCTGCTGTCAAAGTAGGAGTAGCGTCATCACTGCTGTCTGCAAAATCACTGTCTAATGTTAAGTCATCAATATCGATGCTGTCATCACTTAATTCGCCACTTATCTCATCGCTCAGATCAAGCACAGGCTCATCAGTGTTTGTTTCAACATCTAAGTCAGCTAAGTCAGACTCTGTTTCAATTCCTAGTCCAGTCTCTGATGCAACGTTTAAGTCATCTGCGTCATCCAAATCGTCTAAGGACAAGACAAAGTCGTCGTTGCGGCTTTGGGCGGTCGCATCAGTCATGTGGTCAGTCGTGCTTGCTTTATCAGCAGCATCTTCTGAATCCATATCTGTCACTAAATCATCAAAATCTAAGACGAAATCCTCTTCATCTAGCGTTAGCGCTTCATTGGTATCCGCGCCGACACTGTCCGCTTGGGTTGAGACATCAGATGACTCTGGCTGCGCTGTTTCAATGTCCTCAAGACCAAAGTCGAATTCACTAAAATCTGTCTCTTCAGTCGTTTCTGTGGCCGCAGTGCTCTCGTCAGCTGCCGTGGTAGGCATTGCTGCCAGTGCCGGCTCATCTAAATCCGCTTCCAAATCACTGAGCGTCAAAGCAAAATCTGTGTCGGTATTGTCATCTGCCAGCACTTGTTCTGATAATGCTGGGGTCTCGACAGAAGAAGTTAAGGAGGCATCGCTCTCGCTGATATCATCAGTTGCCACATCATGGGTGGGACTGGCAGGTGTCGTTGGCAGATCAAAATCTATGCTTTCAAAGTCGGCGGCTTGCTCAACGGGCGCAGTTTGCGCGGCGACTTGATTTTGCTCTTCAAAAAACAGCATCTTTAGCTCATCTGCTAAGGCAAGGCTTTTTGGGTCATTTTGCGAGCTGATGGTGTCATAGACTTTGTTGAAATTCTCTGATTGATTAATCGTCGCATAGATGCTTAGCAGCTTTAAAGAAAGCTGACTATCGTTAGGCTTTTCGCGCAAGCCGCGATTGAGTGTTTCAATCGCTTTGTCATAACGTTGCTGATCTATAAAGCGCTGGGCAATGGTGATGGGGTCAAACTTGTTTTCGCTGCTGACATCAGTTTGTACGGGCGCACTTGTTTTTGGCGCTGGTGTCTGTGCCGCTGTATCTCTATCTGACTTGACATAAGGCTGCGCCGAAGGTTTTTGCGCTTTGTTTTTACGTATCACTAAAACCGCTATTAATACAATCAGTACCAAGCCGGCGATGATGTATAGCATATTGTCCATTGTTACTCCCACGCCTATGATCACAGCATAATACGCTGCTATATCAGGCAATTATTGGTTGCGTAGTTTTTTGAGACGAGCTTGCAGCTCTGCCAATTTTTGATTCTGTAATTGAATTTTTCGCGTATAACTGTCAAGTGCGCTACTGGTCTTGGATAAGCTTTGGGCCTGAGAGGCAGCCGCTTGCCGTGATGCTTTTAAAGTAGCTAGTATGTCTGTGCTAATTCCATTGCCTGTGGCCGCCGCTGATTTGGTTTGGGTACCGTCGGCATTGCC
Source organism: Psychrobacter halodurans (assembly GCF_017498075.1). NCBI lineage: Bacteria > Pseudomonadati > Pseudomonadota > Gammaproteobacteria > Moraxellales > Moraxellaceae > Psychrobacter > Psychrobacter halodurans. Next base: position 117,641 of record NZ_JAGBKN010000001.1, on the reverse strand, counting down.
ATCATGTCCTGGAGCCAATACAGAAAACTGCGCTCTTGGCAGGGTCTTGGTAATGGTTGGTTTTTTTTGTGACTTGGCTGCAGGCGCTGAGTTGTTTTTCGCTTTAGCTGTATGGGGCTTTGCTTTAGGCGCTGGCTGTGCGACAGGGGTATTTATCCGCCGACGATATTTTTGTTTTTGGGCGCTGATAGCGGCCTCTAGCGCTTGCTGTGATGGCAATACATCATAATTCGGCAGATTTAGCTTGGCGTCGGCTTTGAGCTGGTCTGCGTCTTTATTGATAAAAGCATTGGGGTTTTGTGATTGAATCTGTTTCATCACGGTCTGAATATCGACATTGTTTTCTTGGGCAATCTGCTGAGCAATGATCCATAAGCTATCATTGCGCTGTACTTGATATTGAAAGTTTGCCGTGCTTTGCGTTTGGGCGTCTGCTATAGAGTCTGCCGCCACGTGGTTTGTAGGTGCAGTTTGATCGTTGGTGCTTGACTGAGAGGGTGCGGCAGTATCAGCCGGTATGTTGCTACCAACAACCGTTGCCGCTGCCGTATGCGCTGTGCTCAAAGCCGCTTGCTCGGCGGTTTGGTTATCCTGAGCTGCGTCGTTTTTTGGGGCGGCAGCTACGATGCTGGCACTCATATCCGTGTTTTTTTGCTGACTCGGCTGTATCTGACGCGTGACTTGAATATTTAGCGTATCTAGCGCGTTGTCTGCTTGCGCTGTGCCGAGCGTGTGTTGCGTAGCAGGTGATACTTCGCTCGCGGTGCTAATACTTGAGGCGGTTTGCTCTTGAGCCAAACGGCCATTGTCCAAGCGGCTGGCAGGGTTAGGTCGGCTAGCGTTGGTCTGCGCTGGACTGGCGGCCGTGAGCTCAAAGTCATTAGCCAAACGCCCATTGTCTAAACGGCTAGGCGTATAGGTTAGATGGTCAGTTGCTGATACAGATGTCTTGGCAGGCGTGCTGGCTGAGGCAGCTTGCGTTTGAATACTTGCGCTTTGCGTATTGGCCCTTTGCGTATTCGGCAGTTGCACGTTGGGCGCGGACCGTTTGACGGCCGTAGGAGCGCTTGTCGATGAGCTTGCGGCTGATGCCGATATCAGTGGTGGCGGAGCACCTTTTCTAAGGGTCAAAGGCTTGGTATTATTGGCGGATACGGCAGGTAAATTGGGCTTTTTTGCGCCTGTTACGATGTTTTTGGTGGTGTCGATGGGCAAGCTGGCATCGAGCGGCATCAATAATGTTTTGGGCACGACATTACGCTGACCCTGATCATTGATGGTCAACACAATATCGGCAAAGGGTTTAGAAACAGGTTTTGATGTACTGATATAGACTTGGCCGCTGGTTTCTGAAGTCGGCTGAAAGCGTACCATCATTGAGTCAGTTGGCGTCAACCCCATTTGCTGATAGATAGCAGGGTTGGCCAAGCTGGCTGAAAAGTCAGCTGCTCGAATGTCCGAGACACTGATGCTGGCTCTTAGAGGCTCATGCTGTGCTGAGGTCACAACGGTCTTGCCAATCGTGGCCGCTTGGGCGCTAGAGACAAAGGCGGCACAGCTTACCGAACACAGTAATGCCATCGATACCGCACGGTGTACGCGAGTCAAACGATGAGATAAACGACAAGACATATGCAGCCCTTAGAATATAGGTTATCTTTGCTTTTATAACAAAATCTGGTTTAGTTTACCAGTTTATTTCACAACTGTTGTGTCCAATGTATCAAATGTTAATTTACTGTATAAAACACCCGTTTATTCAGTCGTCATCTGCTTCTCAAGTAGCATGGCGTCTCCATAACTAAAGAAGCGGTATTGCTGCTCGACGGCATGTTTGTACGCTTGTTCAATCGCTTGTTTGCCCGAAAACGCCGAGACCAGCATCAATAGGGTAGACTTTGGCAAATGAAAGTTGGTCAGTAGCTTATCGATGACAGCGAATTTAAAGCCTGGATAAATAAAAATATCTGTGTCGCCTGACCAGCCAGCAAGCGGTTTGCCCGTGCTCGCAGTCTTTTGGTAGGCAGTTTCGAGCACGCGCGTGACCGTCGTGCCAATCGCGATCACCTGCTTGCCGTTTGCATGGGTTTGATTGATCAGATCCGCGGTTGCCTGCGGTAAATGCGCATATTCACTGTGCATGGTGTGATTGAGCAAGTTGTCGGTTTTGACAGGGGCAAAGGTGCCCGCGCCCACATGCAACGTCACAAAGGCGGTATGAATCCCTTTGGCTGCCAGTTTATCCAAAACCACTTCATCGAAATGTAAGCTGGCAGTCGGTGCCGCCACGCTAGCGAGTTTGGCTGGATCATGAAAAACGGTTTGATAGCGGGTATTGTCCGTGGCGTCTGCATGACGCTCAAAATATGGCGGGATAGGTAGCTCGCCATATCGCTCTAGCTGCGGCAGGATAGGAGCATCAAAGGCTAGGATAAATAAATTATCCTGACGGCCAATCATGACCGCATGTATATGACCATCGCCGAGCTGCAAGCGCTGTCCAAGCTTGGGCGCTTTGCTGGCTTTTATGTGACCAAGTGCGATATGGTCAGTGCAGACCGGTTGATCATCCGCGGTCGTCAAATGCAGGGCGGCGGGCGCCAAGTCTGCAATATCGACCAAACGCTCGATCAGCACCTCGATCTTACCGCCCGTGTCTTTTTGTCCAAACAGGCGCGCTTTCATCACCTTGGTGTCGTTAAACACAATCAAATCACCCGCATTTAGTAAATCTGGCAATTCAGAAAACATGCGGTCTTCGGCACGGCTATCTGCCACAGTGGCAGGATTGTTGGCGGGTAAATACAATAATCTTGAGGCCGAGCGCTGCGCTAGCGGATAGCGGGCGATTAAGTCATCTGGCAGCTCATAGTCATAGTCATTAACGCTCAGATAGTCTAAGTCATTATGGTTTTTATGAGCATCAGTTATGGTATTACGATCTAAATCTACAGCGTGGGAGTGGGTCATAATGGGTCTTTCAATGAAGAGTGGTGAAGGATGATATGAGCGTAATTGTAGCAGAAATGACAGGATAAACGCATGCCTCATTGAGTGACTCACAGGCATAATGTGTCATAACGACCACGTTATTACGGCCATGTCGTCATGACCGCGAGCGCTGCCACAAAAACCTGACAGCCATACTGATGGCTTGAGGTAACCATCGCTCAGATATCAATCAGATATCAATCAGATATCAATCAGATATCAATCAGATATCAATCAGACTCATCTATTCAAATAGTTTTAACTGAGGCAAGAGCAGGGCGGCGGGCACCAATGAAGAGAAAGTCACACCGACCAGACGTATGGGCAGCTGACGCGGGATGTCCAAAAACAGCTTGTCTAGCCAATAATGGGCGGATTCGGCGCTGTCAAAGGCCGTCGATAATGTGTGTGAGCGCGTGACTTGAGTAAAATCCGCGTATTTAACTTTTAAAGTGATGGTATGCGCGACCAGTTGTTTTTTTTGCATTTGATCAAACGCGTCTTCATTTTGTGCATAAATTTGTACTTTTAGCTCAGCATCGTCGTCAAGATTATCCCGAAAGGTGGTCTCAGAGCCTACGGATTTGTGCGTGCGCTGCGACTTGACCGTACGCTCATCGCGGCCATGAGCGATATCATGATAGAACTGACCACGTTTTCCAAACTCCTGTACCAATGCCGCCGCTGGCAAGCGCCGCAAATCAGCACCCGTGCGCACGCCCATGGCATGGAGGCGCTTGGCAGTGGCTTTGCCAATACCATGAAAGCGCTCGATGGGAAGGGTACTAATAAACGCATCGGCATCGGCTGGGGTGATAACTGCGATACCATTGGGTTTGTTGATATCAGAGGCAATCTTGGCCAGCATCTTATTAAATGAGACGCCAGCAGAAGCGGTCAGCCCTGTGTGCGCCAAAATCTGCGCTCGTAGCCAATTGGCCATCAACGTCGCTGAGCCCTTATGTACAGATAAGCCGGTGACATCCAGATAGGCTTCATCCAATGACAGCGGTTCGACATGAGGCGTCAATTGATGCATGATTTGGCGTATATCGCGACTGACCGCCCGATAAACCTCAAAGCGTGGCCGAACAAATATCGCCTCAGGACAGCGTTTACGCGCTTCATAGCATGACATCGCTGAGCGTACACCAAACTTGCGCACCTCATAACTGGCTGCTGCGACAACCCCGCGCCCGCTTGGGTCACCACCGACTACCAAAGGCAGACCTCGTAACTTTGGAAAGTCACGTTGTTCGACACTGGCATAAAAAGCATCCATATCAATATGAATGATTTTGCGGGGTGAAAGAGGAGTAGAAGCAGTCATGACCACTATTTTACCCCAATTAGCAAAACTATTTTAGCGGCAACCATAAATATGGCTTGATTTTATAAATAAATAGGATCTTAAAACAATTTAAAGAATATCAGTGGGTTAAACCCGCCAATCTCCCTAAGCTCGTACCTTTTGTTTACCGTTTAACCTAAAGGATTTGCCGTCTATCATGAATAATGCATTTAGATGTTACGCTTTTGCTTCAGACGTTCTACACTAAAGTAAGTATCGAAGTAGACGATTGTTAAAAGGATAAACAACTTCTTTATACGCCCTAGTCTATAGCGAATAAAAAGGTTGTTTATGGCTCGCACCACACTCGCCTATAGAGTATTGGTAAACTCGCCGCCTAAGGGAACATACTTAGGGGTGCATGAGGGACTAAGGAGCTGATGATGAATAAACTAACAGGGAGCGAATTGACACGCGCAATGCTAGCACGAGGAGATAAAGATATCTGGTGTGCAGTTTGTGATGAGAGTGATGAGCTGGCGATGATGGATCTGTATGGCAATGATTTTACCGTCTATATTGTAGATTATCGTGACGGATATTTTTACTGCCGTAGCGGCACATCTTGGGCCTGTGCAGTACCTATAAAGATAGCAGCCATCACGCAAGAAGATATTGATAGCCCAATGATACAATAAATCTTATAAACACAAAAAAACCTCCCATATAGGAGGCTTTTTTGTTAAAAATGGTACCAGTGGTCGGACTCGAACCGACACGCTTTTAAAGGCAACGGATTTTGAATCCGTCATGTCTACCAATTCCATCACACTGGCATGTAAGTAGATAACGTTTATAAAAACAACAGTTATCGAATTGGGCTACGGTGTTCGCCGTATAGGCTGCGTATTATAGCAGCCTATTTTTTGTCGTCAAGAATTATTTTAAATAATTTGCAGTTATTTGACGATATAGCAAAAAACGCAGACCTAACCGACAAAGGCTCGTTCAACGGCATAGTCGGCTTGTACGCCCATACGTGGGGAGACAGTGAGGCCAAAGCCGTCTAGTATCTCTGATACTTCCGCGTTAAATGGCATGCTACCGCATAGCATGACACGATCATCGTCTTTGTTCATCGGTGGCAAGCCGATATCGTCAAACAGCTTACCTGATCTCATCAAATCCGTGACTCGGCCTTGGTTTCTAAATTCTTCACGGGTCACGGTGGGGTAGTAAATGAACTTTTCGCGGTACCATTCGCCAAAAATTTCATCGTTAGGCAACTGGTTTTCAAACATATCGCGATAGGCCAAGTCTTCGACATGACGCACGCCATGTACCAAAATGATTTTGTCAAAACGCTCATAAACCTCAGGGTCACGTGCCAATGCCAAAAAAGGCGCAAGTCCAGTACCCGTCGATAGCATGTAAAGATGCTTACCTGGTAACAGGTCATCCAACACTAACGTGCCTGTGGGTTTTTTACTGACCAATAACTCATCGCCAACTTTGATGTGTTGCAAGCGTGAAGTCAGTGGGCCGTCTTGTACTTTGATCGAAAAGAACTCTAAATGCTCTTCGTAGTTGGGACTGGCAATAGAGTAAGCGCGCAGCAGCGGTCTGCCATCGACCACGATTCCAATCATCGCAAACTCGCCATTACGGAAGCGTAAGCCATCGTCACGCGTGGTTTTGATGCTAAATAGAGAGTCATTCCAATGATGAACCTCTGTAACCGTTTCGGTGCGAAGTTTTGACATAAAGTCCTCGTTAATAAGTGATTATCGGTATCGTATGGGTTAAATAGGTATAAGATAAAATTTTTCAATGACCGTTTCGGCGCTAATAAGGCGTTGGGTTTTATAGGCGGTATGAAGCGCTATTTTAGCCTTTTATATACTTTAACTTATATATTTTAACATTTTATATAATGTTATAAATGACAGCGAATGCCTGTGGCGTCAAGCCATGAAAATCAGTTTGTTCAGCCAAATCTGCCCACTAAGATAAGGCAAAACACGACAAGGTATCACTATTTTTATCAAAAGCGGTTTCGTCAGCGCGCCTAGCCTATCAAGTCGCCTCTATTGAACTGCCCATATCAAATTGCTTTTATAGAGCTGTTTCTATAAAACTGTTTTTATAAAAATAGGGGCGGTCATCAAATTCTCGCTCATAATACCAAACTTTAAAATAAAAATCCGTCTGGCAGCGACTATGTGGCATGATAAAATAGAATATCGTTAGTAAATAATTTTGTATCATGCAATAAGCGTGTTTTTGGAGAATTTATGCCTGTATCAGGTGACGATGTGCTCGCCGATTGTCATCGGGCGCCTATTATTGGCTATCATCGTGCGCCGCTCTCGCAAAAGTTTGGGGCGCCAAGACAACCAAACTTGGTGGCGATGATGAGTGTAGTTGAGATGGTTGCGCCTTATGATACGCCCGCCGCTTTTGTTGGTTTAGAGGCGTTTAGTCATATCTGGCTGAGCTGGCAGTTTCATCATAATGATACGGCCAAAGCTGGCAGAGTGAGTGCAGCCGCACCTGCCGGCGAAGAGGATGCGACAGCGGCGCGCACGACAGCAAAGGGGCATTTTCGTCCGCAAGTGCGGCCACCAAGATTGGGCGGCAATCAAAAAATAGGCGTGTTTGCCAGTCGTAGTATGTATCGCCCATCAGCGCTGGGTCTGTCTGTGGTCAAGCTTGAGCGCGTCGAGGTAGTACAAGGTCGCGCGTTTCTTATCATCAGTGGCGCTGATATGATAGATGGTACGCCCATCATCGATATCAAGCCCTATGTGGCGTATAGCGATGCGCTGATCGATGCTCGTAGTGGCTTTGCTCCTACGGCACCTGAGCTGCTAGAGGTCACAGTCACTGACACCGCTTATCAGCAGTTTTTGCAGCTAATGCCTGATGCGCTTACTAGAGAAACTGCGCAAGGTGCTGGCAGGCAAGTGTTAATTGATCAGGCGCGCTGGCAACTTGTCGATACGGATATGGCCATTATTCAAGCACTTATCGCTCAAGATCCGCGTCCTGCCTATCGCCGCAAGGAAGTGCACAAAACCTTTACGATGCGCTATAAGTCTGTCGATATAGCGTTTTGGCGGCTTGCCTCAGGGGCGCTGCAGATCACAGAGATTACCGGCATAGCATAACGTTATATAGTATCACGCTAAAGAGCTTATATAATGCTGCAGCTGAGCTTGGCCAATCTAGACAATGGCCTCACATGTACTGACCAAAAAAGAAGAAAAATATGTCTGAGCAGAAGTATTCGATAGTCATAGATTTACGGTGGTGCCTAGATGAGTTACTGGCGGATAGAGTCATTGATCAACGCAGCTATAATTTGGTCATTACCAGCCGCCGAGCCAAGGAGCAGCACCCACTACTGACCATTAGCGAGTTTGGTTTGCCCAATGCTCATGCGCTAGACAGCGCCTCTGAGGCCAAACTAACGCTGTCATGGCTCAACCAATGGCTGGCAGCCAAAGCGGGTATGGCGATGGTGCGTATTGATCCGCTAAAGGTTGATGTGCCAGCAGTCACGCAGCTGATGTCTTTTGAATATGCTCGCTCGCAGCATATTTTGCCGATTGAGGTCACATTAGATGAGGTCGTCATTGGTACAGACCAGCCGTTTTTTACCGATTGGCACGCCAATATCGAAAAACTGATCAAATCCAAAACCTATCGCACCGTCTATATCAGTCCTGATCAGCTCAAGCGCTATCGTCAAGAGTTTTATCAAGTGACACAAGCGATTGCGGGTGCCAACTCTTTACATAAGCGTGCTGCCGCTGATGTGACCAATGTCGAGGCATTATTGCAGCTTGGGGACAACACCAACCCCGATGCCAATGATCAACATATTGTCAAAGTTGTCGACTGGCTGCTGCAGTATGCCTTTGAGCAGCGTGCCAGTGATATTCATTTAGAGCCTCGGCGTGAGATGGGGAGGGTGCGCTTTCGTATCGATGGGGTGCTGCACACAGTATATGAGATGCCGCTGGCCATCATCGTCGCAGTGACTGCGCGTATCAAAATCTTGGGGCGGCTAAATGTCGCCGAAAAGCGCAAACCGCAAGATGGCCGTCTAAAGACTCGTACGCCAAAAGGGCTAGAAACCGAGTTGCGACTCTCTACTATGCCGACCGCCTTTGGCGAAAAGCTGGTGATGCGCGTCTTTGACCCTGAAGTGTTGGTACGCTCGTTTGCTCAGCTTGGTTTGTCGGGTAAGCAGCTCGAGACATGGCATGAGCTGACCGCCCATCCAAACGGTATTATTTTGGTCACCGGCCCGACAGGCTCTGGTAAGACCACCACCCTATATAGTACGCTCAAACAGCTGGCGACCGAGCAGGTCAACGTGTGTACCATCGAAGACCCTATCGAGATGATTGAGCCGAGCTTTAATCAGATGCAGGTCAATGCGGGAGTGGATTTGCATTTCGCTGATGGTATCCGCTCATTGATGCGTCAGGATCCAGATATCATCATGGTTGGGGAGATTCGCGATACTGAGACGGCCAATATGGCGGTACAAGCATCGCTAACTGGGCACTTGGTACTCTCAACACTGCATACCAATGATGCACCAAGCTCACTGACACGTTTGCATGATTTGGGGGTGCAGCCGTTTTTGACCTCAGCGACCATACTCGGAGTCATGGCACAGCGTTTATTGCGTACCTTATGTCCACACTGCAAGCAAGCGCTAGAGGTACGCCCCGAGAGTGAGATTGCCATTCAATGGCAGGAGCTGGTGCAGCCTTGGCGCGCGCCCTTGCCTGCGCAAATCTACCGCGCAACAGGCTGTGAGCATTGCCGCCAAACGGGCTATCAAGGCCGTGTGGGCCTGTATGAAATCATGCCGCTATCCAATGAGTTAAAAAAGTTGGTCGCAACCGATGCCAATGTAGAGGCACTAAAAAAACAAGCCTACCGCGAAGGGGTGCAGCCGCTGCGATTATCGGGTGCCAAGCGTATCAGTGAAGGGGTGACGACCATAGAAGAGGTGATGCGCGTGGTACCGCTGCATTAAGTGTATGCGGCAAATAGACAGCTGTCCTTCATGTCTGCATACTGCCTTAGCGCTCCCAGCGTACATTTTGGCGCATGATTTTCGCGGGCGTACCTGCGACCATGCAGTTTGGGGTGGTAATGGGTTTGTTGACAAAAGACCCTGCGGCAATGATACAGCCGCTAGCGATGGTGACATTTTTGGAGATAGTGACGTTGGCTGCGATCCAGATATGATCTTCCAATACCACATCAGCGCGGGCCTGGTTTAGGCGCTCGTTGGACTCGGTGTCGTAGACTTTGTGGACATCGGTTGCACGGATTTCTATCCCGCGCGATATCATGCATGCTTTGCCGATGCGCACGCTTTTGTCACGTGCCAACACATAGCAGTCAATCGCCGTGGTCCGATCGCCGATATTAATGTGCAAATGATCGCCCACAATCAGCAGATGGCCTGAAAATTTGACGTGCTTACCGATGGTAATATGATTATGACTGCCATTGATATCGATATTGAGCTTGTTAAACTTCCCGTGCTCGCCGATACTGATTTGATTGTCATGACCTTTACGTATGGTAATGGCTGAGCCGCCGATGATACGTGCATCATGGGCGATATCGATATGATTGTCCTGTCCATTATCTGTCAATAAAAACCGCTGTCTGTAGAGTTGTTTGGGGAGCAGGGTTTTGAGGATAAGGGGCAGGGTCACTGTCTTTTTTGGCATCATAATAGCAGGGCTTATGTGGATGAATGTTAGGCGTGATAGGCCGCTGGTCGCAGCGCTCTATGGGTCTTTATGGATTATGCCTTGAAAACAGCGCAAGTCAGAGCAATAAATAGCACAGAGACGAGGTATTTTATACTGTGAAGGTCATTTTTTAACTGTCATTTCTCAAGTGCCATGTCTTATTTTAAAATTTACCACTTATGTATTTAATTAACGAGATTGTTTATGTTTACTGATACGCATTGCCATCTAAACCGTCTGGATTTAACCAAATATGATGGTCAACTGTCCGGCGCAATTGACGCGATGAAAGCGGCCAATGTCACGCGCGCGATGGCGATTATGTGTGATTTTGCTGAATATGATGACATCGCTCATATCGTCAGCACTCATAGCGATGAGGTGTTAGAGCTGGGCATGAGTGTCGGCATTCATCCTTGTGAAGATATCACAGTGCTGCAATCCGCGACAACCGAGCGGCTGATACAAACCGCTGATGCTGAGCATGTCTGGGCCATCGGGGAGACGGGACTGGATTACTACTGGTCAACAGAAAATAAAAAAGAGCAGCAAGCAAGTCTTGCTCGTCATATCTATGCCAGCCAGCAGCTCAAAAAACCCTTGGTGGTGCACATGCGCGATGCCAAAAAAGATACCCTTGATATCTTAAAAGCAGAAGGCGCTGAGCATGGCATCATTCATTGTTTTACTGAAGATTGGGAGACGGCCAAACGAGCGCTGGATCTAGGATTTTATATCTCATTTTCAGGCATCGTCAGTTTTAAGAGCGCACAGATGATTCAAGATGCGGCGCGCAAGATGCCCAAAGATAGAATCCTCATCGAAACCGACAGCCCTTATCTGGCTCCTGTCCCCAAGCGCGGCAAACCCAATGAGCCTGCCTATGTGCCGTATGTCGCCCGTTATCTGGCTCAGATGTATGAGTGTGACAGTGAGGAGGTTGGAGCGCTGACAGCAAAAAACTTTGAAAATTTGCTGGCACAGTACTGCTAAAATGGTTATGCTATGACCACTCAGTCATTTGTCGGGTAATGTGAGGGTTTTGTCTCTTTTTTATTTCTAATGTCGAGCATAATCAGGCAGTTGCCCATGACTATTTAGCAAACACGAGCATATTCCCTTTGGCAGTTCTCGAGCAGTCTTCATATAGTTGCATACGCTTGTTGCCGATACATCCGTATAAACGATGGTTATATGCTTAATCTTGTCAAGTTTTAGGAGAGATTATGAGTCGTCAGCATCAGTTCAAAGCACGAGAAGAGAATATCTTAGCGATGGCAGAGCAACTGTTACTTGAGTCCGGCGATGGTGATATCACTTTGGACAGTTTGGCAGATCAGCTGGATTTGGCCAAAGGCACGTTATATAAGCATTTCTCCAGTAAAGATGAGCTGTATCTGCGTATTATTATTCGTTATGAAGAGCAGTTGTTTGAGATCAACCGTATTGATGACTGCCCATCAGCGGGGGTGGCTCGTATGATTTTGCAGCAACTGTTTAACCCCCAAAAAGCCATGCTGCTCAACCAGATAGAAGAGCGTCTGGCGGCCTCGGTGACAGGTCTTAATCGCTTGTTTGGCGAGCTATACGATATTCGCCGTCAGCGTATGAAGCGTTTGATCGACATCATCAGCGCGTATCTAAAAGACGAGCACAGTAGTTTGAGCACTCGTGACTATTTGTCGTCGATTTGGGCGATGGGTCAAGGCGGGGCGGGGTTATTAAACTCAAGTTTTTATCAGCGTTATTTGGGTCGCCGCGACACCTTGCGTTATGCTTTTGTGCAGCAAATGCTGGAATTGCCAAGTCACTACCCAGCTGCTGACGATGACGTGATGGATGAGGATATGCAAGAGTTGGTAGAGCAAATCGATACAGAATCAGAAGAGCACCGTAACACCAATTATTAGCGCGTTTCTCGTGTTAAAAATGATGACTTACATGAGTTAAGAACACATATCCCAACAGATAAAAACAGTGCCCAATGTAGGCAGTCACATCGCTCTGTGCTGTGGCCTTTTGGCAGGCAGCACAGCAATTTTTGTACTTACCTTAATATAATCATGAGCTTATAGGTGCAATATGCCGGTCACTGTCAAGACTCAGACTCGCTCAGCGACCAGCTCTCTAAGATTGATTCAATCAGAATTTAGTCAGTATAAGCTGTATGATAAGGCGTTTATGCCTGATGCTGATGACCCTACACTTCCTTTCATAAAAAACGCCCGTACTTCTTTTGTTCATACATCTGCTTCGGCACACTCGCACTTCATGTCTTCTAAATCTCAAACAGGTTTTACGCTGGTCGAAATCGTGGTAGTGGTGGCCATCTTGTCGATATTTGCTGGTATGATGAGCCTATCTGTGGGCAGTAGTGAAGCGCGTAAAAACCGCGCGTTTTATGAGCATCTGACCGACTCACTCAGCTATGTACGGTTATTGTCCGCTGAGCGTATGCAGCCGATGGGTCTTAGTCTGCAGGCCGATAAGCGCGGTCAGATGACGCCTGTGATTGTGACCTTGTCCAATCCCTATGCCGCGTATCAAGCAGCGAGCATCTCAGCAGATACCAATGATAGTACGCCCAAAAATGCCATGGAGCTGTCGGCAGAGCTGACTACCATGAGCGGTGGTTCTGATGAAGCTTTGCCAACGCCAAGCTGGGAGACTGAGACGGGGGTGACGCTGCCTGAGCTGCCATCTGGTGTTCATATCAGGGTGCAGAGCTTGGCGGCTGTAGAGGTATCAAGCACTCAGCAAGCTCAGACATTGCAGCCTTGGTTTGTCGGTCAAATGGTGCCGCAGGTGGTTTGGTTTGGTACAGGGCAGGCCACGCCGGTGACCATCGAGGTGCTGCATGAGGCGCGGCTGGTGGGTGATGTAATCACGATTATGCCCGACGGTAGTATGATGATTGGACAAGGACAGTAAGTGATGAGCCAACACACCAACGCTTATGATAAAGCTGCCTCATCACATTTAGAGCAGAGCCAGCGCGGCTTTACGTTGATAGAGGTGATGGTGGCGCTAGCGATTTTGGCTGTGGTTGCTGTTGCAGCCAGCCGTGCCAGTAGCGCTTATTTAAGCTCAGTCGACATACTGCGAACCCGTACACTGGCGCATTTTGTGGCACAAAACGCGGCGGCGGATTTACGTATTCAAGAGACGTGGCTGACGGCCAATCGCACCCAAACGATCAATGCCCAAGGCCGAGATTGGCAGGTGGTCATGACGGTCAATGAGGCGATCACGCCTGCGCTAAAGGAAGTAAATATCTCAGTTGCGCCGATAGTAGATGGCCAAGCACGTACGGCTGTGACCGATATCAGTGTGATGCTAAGCAATAGTGAGCAAGACATCGGCAGCCTAGATATGGCAGGTTTGGCCGCATCTGGCGGTGCGCCATGAGGCAGCAGCGGGGCTTTACTTTACTAGAGCTACTGCTAGCAATGGCGATATTTGCCATGCTCGCAGTCGCAGGGTGGCAAGTGTTTGACAGTGTTAGCAAGTCGCGTGAGCGCGCCCAGCGTCATGCAGATGATTTGGCAGTATTACAATACGCGTATTTGCAGTTGCAACAAGATATGGGGCAAGTCATTGCTTATCAGGCGAGTGAAGCGTCAACGACTGACGACTTAACCAATAATAGCAGCACAGATCCGCAAGCAACACTTCCGCCGCCTCAGCCGTTTATGAGCGTGGATGGCGAGTCTGTCAGTTTTGTACGATTTGCCGATCCGGATCCACGCTATCAGAGTAGCGCTAGTGTGCAGCGGATCGCCTATGTGTTTGCTAACGATCAGCTAATCCGCCGTCAATATTATACTATTCATAGTATGAATGGCGAGAGCCCAAGCTTAGATAGTGTGCTATTAAAAGGCGTGAGTGCAGGACGCTGGCAGGCTTTAATACCAGAGCCAAGCGATCAGTTCCCTAATACAGAGGGTGGCCGCTTGGACGCATCGGCAAATCAAACGAGCCGCGTAGCCAATACAGCCAATACACAGGCCAAAATCACTCTTTTGCCAGAAGGTATGGCGGTGAGCTTTACTTATCAAGACATGCCAATCACGTGGCAATGGGCGCTCGCTCCTAAGTCGCTAGCTGTTGGTAGCTTTAAAACAGCAAATACAGTTAATGATGGTAACAGTAACAATGATGATAATGGCGGTGCCCAAAACGATGATGCAGGGGGCGGTGTCTAAATGCATCATTTATTCGATACTAGAGGGCAGTTATGTCGATGACAGCGAACTCACAGCGCGGGGTTGCCTTATTGACGATATTGCTACTGGTGGTCAGCATCACTGTCGTGGCAGGTGCCATGCTGGCCAGTCAAAAGATTGCCATCAGACGCAGCGGGTTGTTGTTTGAGCAAAACCAGCTTTTACAAGACATCCATGCTGGTCAACAGCTGGCCGTGACGCTGCTTCGCGCTGATGATGCGCTAAATGATACGGACAGTGAGCAAGATATTTGGGCGCAGTCGATCCCGCCGTATACTTTGGATGGGCACAGTATCAGTATCGAGGTGCGTGATGAAGCCAGTCGATTTAATATCAATAACTTATATCATGACGGCGCAGTGGATGGCACCGCATTGGTGGTATTTCAGAGGTTGTTGGTACAGTTAAATTTGGCACCAGAGATTGCTATAGCCGTGCTTGACTACCAAGATAGTGACAGCACGGTTTATCAAGATGGCGGTGATGAAGGTGTGGTCTATGGACAGCAATCGAGGGGCGCGGCCAGCACACTGCCCAATCAGCCATTTGTCAGTGTGGAGCAGCTGCAAGATATCGAAGAGGTCAGCGCTGAGGATTTAGCAGCACTACGTCCTTATATCACTGCAGTGCCTTATTATTTGCCTATCAATATCAACACTGCCAGCCCGGTTTTGCTCGCTGCCCTGACAGAGACGGCTGATCGTCAGCAGATGCAGGCGCTGGTCGATATGCGCGGCCAGCAAGCATTAGCGGCGATTGATGCGCTGTGGCAACTACCAGCGCTTGGTACGGTGAGCGCTGACGAGCGCCAAGCGTTGACTCCGCTGCTTGCTACCGAAAGCCAAGCATTTATGGCGCTGATCACGGCCGCTGATACTGGTGCAGGAAAACAACGCTTTGCCACCATACTGATCAGCAAAACGCCTGCCAATGTCGCAAACAGTAGCGGCGGCAACAACGAGAGCGTCGCGAGTGAGACCGATAAAACCACTAAGCATATTCAGGTGGTGGCACAGCGCTTGTGGGCCTTTAGACCCAGCTTTTAAGCTGTAGAGCCGCTAATCTTTTAGACGGGTCTCTTCGCTTGATTTCCAGTTGTACGCACCATAAAACAGCATCTGTGCTTGCCGAGTACAGTTATGGAGCATCAGCTGTTTGTTTTTTTCGATTTCATTTAGATCGATCTCATCATCATGATCTTCGGTGTAAGTCAGCTCCAACCAATCGATGATCCAAGAAAAAAACATATTGATGCCAGCTTCAGCCAGTAGCCGTCGATCATAAGCATTGATGTGAGTAAAGGCTGGCTGCAACGCTAAGTCATCCGCTAAGTTTTGCGTGTGGTTTTTGACCAAATCGCTGATGGCTTTGCGCACCGCATCAGAGCCGCCATAGCGCTCACTGACCAAAAACTGCCAATAGTACGGCTGATCGCTGACCATATACAAAAACAGCTGGATACTTTTGGCAATTTGCCGATCAAAACTGCGCTTACGGCCAATCTGCAGGCTGTCACTCAATATAGCGAGTGTGCTGCCAAGCTCCTCAATCACTAAGGCTCGACCAAGCGATTCCATATCGTCAAAATGCCGATAAAATGCCGTCGGCACCACACCCACCTCGCGGGTGACCTGCCGAAGACTAATAGAGCTAAAAGCTTGCCCAGTCATACATAAATCGAGCACCGCATTAAAAAAAGCGTGCCGAGTTTGAAGTTTTTTTTGTTCGCGACTACTCATAGTATTTCAAAAATTATCCAGTAAAGGGTTATCATACGCATTTTAGCGCACAAATACGACCAAAATACGCAACGACTGTTAACTCAATAGTCGCCATATCGCACCCATTCATTTTTTTATCACGGTTTTTCAAACGGACGCGGTTTATACCATCGTCCCCCAATGCCCCTGTAACTCTTGCGCCAGTCGATAGGCTTCATGATCGTTCATACCCGTAATAAAATCTAGAATGCTTAAAATATTATGATAGACATTGTCTGATAACGTACGGCGCTGCTCATCTAAGTGCGGCTGTAGCAGCTTTAGCAAACGCTCCTGCTCAAAAGACATAGGCTGCGCGGCGCTTATGATCGTACTCCCCGTCCACGCCAGCGGCATAAAGGCATCTAAAAGACGATGCAGGCATTGATTGGCCATCAGCTCCATACGTACTTTACTTGGATGGTTAAATATTTGCTCACGCGCCAGCTGTTTGGCTTGATGGATGCCGTTTTGTACGCTGGTATCACAGTGGGCAAACAGACTACCGCTGAGGTTTCCGGCCAGTAATGCGTCATCATTGGCAACAAAAGCATCCGTCACTGTGTTGACCAGGCGCATCATAGCCCGCGCGCGCAGTGATGCCAGACTTTGCCTGACAGACATATGAGCAGGTAACTCGATGGTACAAGGTCGCTCACCGATCAGCTCATAAAATATCGCCGCCACATCTTGATAGGTCAGCATATTTAGATTGATGCCGTCTTCTAAATCAATCAATGCGTAACAAATATCATCCGCCGCCTCTAATAGGTACGCCAGTGGGTGACGGGCAAAACCATCATGCTGCTTGGAGCGTGGCAGGTTTAAACACGATGCTAAGGTTTCTAGCTGCGCCGTTTCACTATAAAAGCAGCCAAATTTTTGTACTTTTTTGGCTTGCGATGGACGGGATTGTAAGGTGGCAACAGGGCGCTGCGGATAGGTAAGTTGTGAGCTGTCATTGCTGTGGGTGGCCAGCCAAGGATATTTCATAAAAGCGCCCAAGGTTGCGCAAGTCAAACGCATACCGCCTTTATCAGGATGATGCTCGTTACGTGCGAGCAAACGAAACCCTTGTGCGTTACCTTCGTAGGCCAATAAATCCAACTGCTCAGAGGGGGATAAATGCTGCAAAACCGCCTGCCGCTCAGTATGGGCAAACCAGTCGCGAATGGCGTACTCACCTGCGTGCCCAAATGGCGGGTTGCCGATATCGTGGGCCAAACATGCCGCTTGCACGATGACGCCGACATCAGCAGGCGAGACCCCAGCGGGCAGACCGTGGGACAGCTTATCATGGAGCTTTTCTGCTGCCATCATACCCAAAGAGCGCCCAATACAAGAGACTTCAAGAGAGTGGATCAGACGGGTATGAATACCCAGCTGATTGGTCAATGGATGTACTTGGGTCTTTTGATTGAGCTGACGAAAAGAGTGCGAAAATACCAGCCTGTCATAATCTTTATGAAACTGAGAGCGAGTGCTGGTATTGGCATTGTGTTTTTTATGAGCGCCGAGGCGCTGAGCGTTTAGAAGATGAGACCATTGGGTGGTGGCAGACGACAAAGACATAGAGGTGCCTAGCATATAAAAATATCCAAAACCAAGGGAGCCTCTAGCATAGCAAAAATAGCATCCTTGGCACAGCTGCTACTTAGTACCGCTTTCGTATTTCATACCACCGCTCAGCGTGATGATTGCTAGGCTGTATGGCAGTTAAAAAGTATCTGCTCATCGCTGATGGCGACCTCATCATCTAAGGTTTTGTTCAGTAGTATCGCCTCATCACCACTGACTTGCCAGATGATGCCGTGGCGGTCATCAAGACCGATATCGCTCATATAGGTTTGTTGGTCATTGCTCTCAGCGCTAGCGGTCAAGTCGTATTCGATACCATCGATGAGCAAATGCGCTGTCTGCGGTGTACTGTCGCTATGATAAGAAACGCCAATAGTAGCAGTAGGCTCACAAGAGAAAGGAGTGCTGTTGCTGGTATGAGCGGCATGATCGTGACCTGCGTGCGCATGTTCCTCATGACTATGACTCTCATGACTGTGATCTTCATGATTATTAGGCCCTTCATGACCGTGTTCCATATCGCTATGCTCTTCGTAGCCGTGCTCTTCATGCTCTTTATTGTCATGCATTTCATGACCTTGTTCATGATCGGCGTGATTATCTACTGGTGCTTCTTCAGATACCGCTGTATCGGTATCGTTGTTTGGCTGACAGCCCAATAAAGAGCCTGCCATCACACTTCCTAATATAGTAATACCTGCAAGTCTAGAAAAATAATTATTCACAGTATGAGTCCTCAAATAAGTAAAATAAAGATATGTTATAATATAACAATGTAGTGATAAAATAAAGCCGATGATGGAGAATATCCAACATCGGCCAATTAACTTTAAACAAACTATACTATTGAAAGTTACACGTTAAATCTAAAGTGCATCACATCGCCGTCTTGGACGATATAGGTTTTGCCTTCTAGGCGAGATTTGCCAGCGGCTGCAGCGCCTTTTTCGCCGTTATACTCGATAAAGTCATCATAAGCGATGACCTCAGCACGAATAAAGCCGCGCTCAAAATCGGTATGGATAACACCAGCAGCTTGCGGTGCAGTAGCGCCGATAGCGACCGTCCATGCGCGCACTTCTTTGACCCCAGCAGTAAAGTAGGTCTGCATATCAAGTAAGTCGTAACCTGCACGAATCACTTGATCAAGACCAGCTTCTTCCATGCCCATGTCTTCTAAAAAGTCTTTTTTGTCGTCTTCGTCGAGCTGCGCGATTTCAGATTCGATTTGGTTGCACAAAGCGATAACGATCGAGTCTTCGCCTGTGGCGTAGTCGCGCACCGCATCAAGGTAAGGGTTGTTTTCAAAACCATCCTCGCTCACGTTGGCGATAT
Source organism: Psychrobacter halodurans (assembly GCF_017498075.1). NCBI lineage: Bacteria > Pseudomonadati > Pseudomonadota > Gammaproteobacteria > Moraxellales > Moraxellaceae > Psychrobacter > Psychrobacter halodurans. Next base: position 98,668 of record NZ_JAGBKN010000001.1, on the reverse strand, counting down.
ACATGGTCGGTTTCAAAGTGATCAAACCATAGCTGCGGATCAGTTTTTGTTCATCTTTATCCAGACCTGCTGCGCGTGCTGCTTTGCCTTCAGCCAATAAAGGTTCGATTTTCTTAAACACCTCAAGCATGGCCTGCGCGTCTTTATCACCGCCTTTGGCTTTTTTGCTTTGGTTTTGAATAGCGCGCTCGACTGCTTCTAAGTCTGCGAGCGCCAGCTCTGTATTGATGGTTTCGATGTCATCGATAGGGCTGACACGGCCGTCGACGTGGACGACGTTGTCATCGTCAAAACAGCGTACTACGTGTGCAATCGCGTCGGTCTCACGGATATTGGCCAAAAACTGGTTACCCATGCCTTCACCTTTTGATGCTCCTGCGACCAACCCTGCGATATCGACAAACTCCATGGTCGTGGGTAGCACGCGCTCAGGATTGACGATATCGGCCAGTTTTTTGAGACGAGGATCTGGCACAGGCACGATGCCGGTATTGGGGTCTTTGGTACAAAACGGAAAGTTCTCAGCAGCGATGCCCGCTTTGGTCAACGCATTAAATAAGGTGGATTTGCCCACGTTTGGTAGGCCGACGATGCCGCAATTAAAACCCATAATGCTCTCTCGATAGTATTATAAAATAAGGTCGGCCGATGCTCGATGAAAGCGCCAGCCAAAATTGGGCATATTGTAGCAAATTTTCCGAGGATAAGGGTGAGGTTGTTGCGGTGTATTTGGACTCAAATATCTATCGCAAGACTGTGCTTAGTACTGACATTAAAATACACATATGACGATGCCCTTGTTATGGGCGCTCTTATGATATATCACATGTATGATTTGCGCGCAGGTGCGCCGCTATATCAGGCGAGTGGGGTGCTTGCGGGCTTTATGTCTGATAAAATAGCCTGTTATTCCTGAAAAAAATACCTTTATTAAAAACGTATAACCAAAAGTATTTTTCGGCGAAAAAATCCGTTAAATATGGGTTTATTAATTATCAGGTTCGCGTTATTATCACCCCCTGATATGCAAGACTCTACTACCTGTTAGGAAAGGATATTCTATGCGCTATGAGGTTATTGTTATTGGTGCTGGCATGGTTGGCACCTCAATTGCGTGGCATCTACAAAAAAATAATTCGCAAGTACTGTTACTAGATAAAAAACTCCCAGGGTCAGAGACCTCTTATGGAAATGCTGGCTTGATCCAGCGTGAAGCCATCCATACTCATCCTTTCCCGCGTCAGCTGACAGAGATGATTCGCGTACTGCCCAACCAAGGTACCGATATCCGTTATCGGATACCGGCTCTTTTGCGTTATCATCAAGCCTTGCTGCAATACTGGAAGTACTCGGCGCCAGCCACGGTTAAAAAAATCGAAGCTGAATGGCAGACGCTGATTGCGCATTGTACCAGCGAGCATCAAACCATGATTTCGGCATCTGGTGCAGATGAGCTGATCACGCGTGATGGATGGTTGCAGCTGCATCGCTCTGAAGACACCTTTAAAGAGGCGATCGAATCAGCCATTGCGGCTCGCGAGCAGGGCGTCGAGCACAACGTACTGAGTCTTGCAGAGTTGAAAGCGATGGAGCCGAGTGCCAACTTTGATGGGTTTGTGGGCGCGATTCATTGGCTCAACTCGTGGCAAGTTTCAAACCCAAGCGCCTTGGTCAAAGCTTACGCCAAAAACTTTGAAGAGATGCAAGGGACAATCAAAGAAAGTGACGTAAAAGAAATCGTCAAAGAAGGTGAAGGCTGGAAAATCATCACGGATAAAGAGACCTACTATAGTGATAAGCTGGTCATCGCCGCCGGCCCTTGGTCAAACGACTTGATCAAACCACTGGGTTATAACCTGCCGTTGTTCCCGATGCGCGGTTACCATCAGCACTTTAAAGTGACGGACAAAAACACCATCCATCACAGTATGTTTGATATGGACAAAGGCTTTGTCATGGGACCGATGCAGCAAGGTATTCGCATCACCACCGGTGCTGAGATGACCACCATGAACGCGCCAAAAAACTTCGGCCAATTACAGACCGTCCTAAAATTCGCGCGCAAAATTCTACCGCTAGATGACGCTGTCGAGAGCGAAGCGTGGGCAGGCTCGCGTCCTTGTATGCCAGATATGAAGCCGGTCATTGGTCCTGCACCTAAGCATGACAAGCTCTGGTTTGCCTTTGGTCATAGCCATCAAGGCTTTACTTTGGGGCCGATGACAGGACGCATCGTAGAAGAGATGATTCATGATAAGCCGCTATTGGTCGATATCACCCCATTTAGCGCTCAGCGTTTTTCTCGCTAGGCGTTAGAGCTGCTTACCGGACAAATGCAACTTAACTTTCGTTAGATATTAAGGATAAAATACGATGAAAAAGCTACACAGCAATCAGCGTATGAGTAAAATCGTGGTACACAATCAGACCGTTTATCTGTGCGGTCAGGTGGGTAACGCAGAAGACGACATCAAAGCCCAAACCCTCACTTGCCTAGAAAAAATCCAAGCATTGCTCGAAGAGGTTGGTAGCGATAAATCAAAGCTACTCTCTGTGACCGTTTGGATTAAAGACATGGCAGACTTTGCCGCGATGAATGAAGTATGGGATAAGTGGTTTGAAGGCATACAGCCACCAGCGCGTGCTTGCGGCGAGTCTGCACTGGCGCGTCCTGAGCTACTCGTCGAGATGATTGCCACTGCCGCAGAGTAACTTAGCGTTGCTACGAACGTAGTGCTGCTATTATAGTGAGTTCAATATAAAAACGATACAGTGGGACTGGGATAAATTTTACGCAGCATCGAGCAGCGCAGGCACAGCACGCAAGGAAAATTTATACCAGTTCCACGTTGATATATAATGTATCTGTTTTATTTAGAATTGACTATAGTAAGCAGTCAGAGCCAAACAAAAAGGACATGATAGCGATATCGTGTCCTTTTTTATTGGTGTTTTTTATTAGTATTGTCCTTTGGCTTCTTGCTGTTAGCTTTTTTGTCATTACTCTACTGCGGTTTATAAATGCCAAGTTAAGCCCCATATCATAAAAACCATATACAACAAAAAAGAGTCTTATGATTTTTATCAGCCATACCATGCGTCTGAGCGATAGCGACGTGGACATGCATGCCATTCGTGCGCAAGGGGCAGGCGGACAAAACGTCAATAAAGTCGCCTCGGCCATTCACCTACGCTTTGATATCCATGCCTCAAGCTTAAGCGAGGAGCACAAACAGCGTTTATTAAACAGTAAAGATAGCCGTGTCACCAAAGATGGTATCTTTGTATTAAAAGCGCAGCAGTACCGTACGCAGGAGCGCAATAAGATAGATGCGCTTGAGCGCCTCAAAGCCTTTATTTTGCAATCCACGAAAACGCTGCCGACACGTAAACTAACCAAACCCAGCAAAAGTGCTAAGCGTAAACGAGTCGATCAAAAGACGCAGCGCGGCAAAATAAAAGCGTTACGCGGCAAGGTGGATTTTTAATCACATGTTTAGTCATGCTTTTCAATCACATTATGGTGGCCAGTCACACTGGCGCGTGAGTCTTATCGTCCCGTCCATACAGCATCGCGCTTTTCGATAAACGCATCAATGCCCTCACGCACGTCATCTGCCATCATATTGCAGCTCATCACTTTGCCTGCATAGTCATAGGCGTCTGCCAAGTCCATCTCCAACTGCTGATAAAACATATCCTTGCCAGTTTTGAGCGCGACAGAGGATTTGGCAGTGATGCTATCGATTAAAGTGTGTAGGCTGGCCGCCAACTGATCCGCTGGCGCGACACGGTTAATAAGCCCTTGCTGCAAGGCGGTACGGGCATCGATAAATTCACCAGTGATGAGCATCTCAAACGCTTGCTTGCGAGAGAGGTTGCGACTGACAGCGACAGCCGGCGTCGAGCAAAACAGCCCGACATTGATGCCAGAGGTGGCAAACTTGGCTTCATCAGCCGCCACGGCGAGATCGCAAGCGGCGACCAGCTGACAGCCTGCGGCAGTGGCGATGCCCTGTACTTTGGCAATCACGACTTGCGGCATCTGATTGATGGTCAGCATCATCTGGCTGCATTGTTTAAATAATGCGCTGTGAAATGCTTCATCCGAGTGGGCGCGCATCTCTTTTAGATTGTGACCTGCACAAAATGCCTTGCCAGCCGCCGCGATGACGACCACACGGATATTGCTGTCTTGGGCGATATTGTCCAGCTCTGTCTGCATGGCGGTGAGCATATCGCTTGATAGCGCATTGAATTGTTTGGGGCGATTGAGAGTAAGCGTGACGACGCCGTTTGCCTCTTTATGGTTTTCTCTGATAACGAACGGCTCATTGGTCTCAGGCATAGGGTTACCCGTAGGTGTATGGGTGTTGTGCATTTATCTTCCTTGATAATAGGGCATAAACCCAAATGATAGCATGGCTTATCAGTGATATAACAGCTGGCTTGTGATAAAAATAGCGTACTCAAATCATGAGTACGCTATGTATGAGGCAATAAATCTGCGGCCTAGTATGCACCCTCGCTATATATCAGCTCATAGCTGTGGCTATATATCTCAACGATATTGCCAAACGGGTCTTCCATATAAATCATACGACAAGGCTTTTGGTTAGGGTAATAATAGCGCAGTTTTTCCATACGCTTTTTGCCACCAGCGGCGACGATGCGCTCGGCCAGCTCTTCTACGTTTGGGTCTTGCACACCAATTGCCATCGAAGCAGTAAAAAGCTGGCTAACCTAACAAAGATAAATATCATATTTTACCTACTGTTTAATGATCAGGGCAGTGGCATTATATCTTGCTCGAGAGATTGCCCAAGTTTAATAGCCGCTGCAATATTGACCGCAGTGGTCTCAATATTGTCATAAGCGCTGCCTAATACCTTATCTAGGCTATCTAGTTTTTGGATACTGGGCATGACGATGTCAAAGTGACTGGCTTGATCCGCGGTCAGTCCATCCACGCTACCACAAATGGCAATCACAGGTTTGCCGCCAGCTTTGGCAAGTTGGCTGATACCACCTGCGACTTTGCCCATGGCGCTTTGGGCATCGAGCCTGCCTTCACCAGTAATCACCAAGTCAGCGTTTGCAATGTGTGCTGGTAAGCTGACCGCCTCGGCCACGGTATCAAACCCTGATTTTAGGCGAGCGCCGCAAAAGCTCATCAAGGCAAAGCCAAGACCGCCTGCAGCGCCGGCACCCGCGACTTCTTGACAGCTTTGATAGCCATGCTGTTTAGATACCTCTCCAAAATGACTTAGTGCCTTATCTAGTAGCGCTACTTGCTCAGGACTGGCACCTTTTTGTGGCCCAAAGATAGCACTGGCGCCCGATGATCCGCATAACGGATTGGTCACATCGCAGGCCACTTCAAAGGTGGTATCTTGCAGTTTTGGATGTAGTTTTGAGATATCTAGCTGTGACAGATGAGCAAGCGCACTACCGCCTTGTACCAAAGGCACGCCATCATGATCACAAAACGTAATACCCAGCGCCATTAGCATACCGAGTCCGGCGTCGTTGGTAGCACTACCGCCTAGACCAATAATGATGCGCTTGACGCCTTCATCCAACGCATCGGCGATCAGCTCACCCACTCCGTAAGTGCTGGTAATGAGCGGGCTGCGCTCCTCCGTCGTCAATAAATGCAGACCGCAGGCGTGTGCAATCTCAATCACGGCCGTCTCGTTTTCTAGTAATAGATACTTGGCGGTGATGGGGCGCATAAGTGGATCGTTGACCGTCACTTCTTTCCAGCGTCCGCCCCGTACATAAGAGAGCACCGCAGAGGTGCCTTCGCCGCCATCAGCCATAGGCAGCAGCGTATAGTCGGCATTGGCAAACACCTGACTAAAACCAGACTGAATAGCGCGGCACACATCCAGCGCTTCTAAGCTTTCTTTAAATGAGTCGGGGGCAATTAAAATATTCATGTATGTCTCTTTGTTTGTCTTATATTTTTTGCTTATATGGTCGATTCAATTTTATAAACCAGCAATTAAATAAATACCAAGGTTAACAGCCAGATAAAGAGGATACTGGTCACCCCTTGAATGCCAGTCGCCATTGAGTGCGCTTTGTACGCTTGCGCGACACTCATACGACTAAACTGACTGACAATCCAAAAGAAGCTATCGTTGGCGTGTGAGATCGTCATGGCACCGGCGCCAATCGCCATCACACAAAACACGCGCCCAAGCTCGCTGTCGAGACCAATTTTATCCAATAACGGTGCAACCATCGCTGAGGTAGTGACCAGCGCGACAGTGGTCGAGCCTTGCGCGGTTTTTAGCGCAGCCGAGACGATAAATGGCATAAAAATACCCAGCCCCAATGCCGACAGTGTGGTGCCTAAATAGTCGCCTATTGGCGTGATCTTTAGCATAGCGCCAAACGCACCGCCTGCGCCAGTGATGAGCAAGATAGGTGCTGCCACCACGAGACCTTGCGAGATGCTATCGCTAATCTCCTGCGTTTTTTGTTCAGTGTTGATCAGTAAAAACGATAAAAACAGCCCAATAAGCAGCGCTGTCAAAGGATTGCCAATAAAGATGAGGATGTCTGCCAGCATGCCGCTACCAAATGGCGCGCTTGGGAAGTTGGCAATAGAAGATAAGCAAATCAAGACGATAGGCACGATAATCGGCAAAAACGCCATCGTGGCTGACGGCATGTTGCCATAATCATCGCGTGTTTTGATATTGTCAGGCATTGTCGCTGCGGGTGCGCTTGCATTATCAGGCGTGACATTCAAAAAGCGATTGGACCACCACCAGCCGGCCAATACCGCAACCGCTGTCACTACCACGCCGACCATGATGACCAAACCCAGATTGGACTCTAAACCCAAGTTACCCGCTGCAGCGATGGGTCCTGGGGTTGGCGGCACAAAGGTATGAGTGGCGTATAGACCAGTTGCTAAAGCAATACTCATCGCCACGCTAGATACTTTTAAGCGCTCGGCCAAAGACTCTTTTAATGAGTTTAAAATAATATAACCTGAGTCACAAAATACAGGAATTGAGACGACGGCACCGACGATAGACATGGTCAAAGTCGGGAAGCGTGGCCCCAAAACTTTGATGACAGACTCCGCCATCACAATGGCAGCACCGGTCTTTTCTAGGATAAGCCCGATGATAGTACCAAAAACAATGACCAGACCAATATAGCCTAAGATACCACCGAAGCCATCAGAGATAGTCTTGGCGACGGTGTTGAGCGGTACTTGATAAAATAGCGCGACCAAAAAGGCAGATAGGATCAGCACTAAAAACGGATGCCATTTTAGCTTTGCGGTGGCAAAAATAATAAAAAGAATGGTCAGCACAAGCCAAAATACAATCATTACTGTCTCTACATAATAGGGTGGATATCATCACTGCTTGTGTCATTGGTTATGCTGGTGTCAGTGCCCATATGCTTATCAGCAAGCATCTGCCATCAAGCAAAGCCATCATAGAACAACAGCAGTCATGATATGAGTTTTTAAAGGCGCATATTCTATAGCAAATACAGGCAGCGAGGAAATTTATTTAGCATAGTAGTCGGTGTCGACTGCCTTTGGTTATGCCAAAAACCCCATACTCTGCTAGTATGTCTCTTTGTTTAATAGCATCGACATTAGGATGACTGCCTTGACTATCTTGCCCACCTTTACTGCCCCAACCATTGCCACGATAGAAAACAACGAGCGACGCCAACAGCTACAGCAAATCATTGACCTCAAAACCAAACCACGTGGCGCGCTGGGTCGTTTAGAGTCGCTGGCGCTGCAAATCGGCATGATTCAAGGGACGACGAGGCCGCAGATTTATCAGCCGCAAATTCGAGTGTTTGCCGCCGATCACGGTTTGACCAAACATGGCACCTCAGCCTATCCAAGTGCTGTCACCGCGCAAATGGTCTATAATTTCTTGCAAGGTGGTGCTGCTATCAATGTGTTTGCTCGTCAGCATGATATCGAGCTAAAGGTCGTCGATGCGGGAGTGGACGCAGACTTTGCCAACTCTCCTTTTAAAGATCATCCGCAGCTGCTCGATTATAAAGTTCGATACGGTAGCCGAGATGCCATGAGCGAGCCTGCCATGAGCGAAGCGGAGTGCATCGCTGCCCTAAGCAGTGGTATGGAAGTGGCTAAAGGCTTGGCAGGTAATTTGCTCATCGTCGGTGAGATGGGGATTGGCAATACGTCGGCGGCGAGTTTATTACTGGCACGCTTGGGTGAGATGTCGATTGCCGATTGTATCGGCCGCGGTACGGGACTTGACGATGCGGGACTACAGCATAAGACAACAGTTTTGACCCAAGTATTGCAGCGGCATAAAAACGCACAGACGCCATTAGAAGTGCTGGCGGCATTAGGCGGGCTTGAGATCGCCATGATGGCAGGGGCGCTGATTCAGGCCGCCAGTGAGCGCCGTATTTTATTAATTGATGGTTTTATTGCCAGTAGTGCATTATTGGCTGCCGATCATCTAGCGCCAGGTGTCGCGCAGTATGCCATCTTTGCTCATCACTCAGTCGAGCCAGGACATGCGCATTTATTAAAATTACTTAATGCTGAGCCATTACTCGATATGGGTATGCGTCTGGGCGAGGGTAGCGGGGCTGCGCTTGCTTATCCACTATTGCTGTCCGCGTGCAGCTTTATAAACGAGATGGCAAGCTTTAGTGATGCTGGCATCAGTGAGCAAAACAGCTAATGTCAAAGTTGCTGAACGAGCCACCAAACCAATTGCCAAACCAGCCAAAAGGTCAGTCAACGGAGCAACCAACACGGCAGTCAGAAAACGCGCCTTTAGATCGATCAGCGCCGCCACAGCAGTCTGTCGCAACGCCAAGCATTGGTCAATGTATCAAACAAGAAGGCATACTGTTACTGGTTGCGGTGCAGTTTTTGACGCGCCTGCCGGTGCCCGCGTTTAAAACCTACGATCCGCAGTGGTTACACCAGAGTAGTCGTCATTTTCCCGCCGTTGGTTTGCTCGTTGGGCTGCTTTGCGCTGGCGTGTTTTGGCTGGCCAGTTTGCTGTTTACGCCCTTGGTCGCGGCGGTGATAAGTACGGTCTTTGGAGTTAGGCTGACTGGCGCTTTTCACGAAGATGGTCTTGCCGATAGCTGTGATGGACTGGGCGGTGGTCTGACTCGTGAGCGCACGCTGACGATTATGAAAGACTCACGTTTGGGCGCTTATGGCGTGTTAGGGTTAGTCTCTGCGCTATTGATTAAGATTTCTTTATTAGCGTCCATGCCGTTATCGGTGGCTATCGTCGCGCTAATTATGGCTCATACCGCGTCGCGCTTATTATGTATCAGTTTGCTTGCGCTATTGCCGTATGGCGGCGAGGTCGAGCATGCCAAGGCCAAACCAATGGCGCAGCAGTTGACACCGCTACAAGCGCTGTTTAGTAGTGGTTGGCTATTGGTGGCAGGCGCGCTCGTTGTCTTCTTGCTCCCGAGCACGGTGCAGCAGATTGGTCTGAGCCAGTGGATAGTAGCGCTGATATTGGCGCTGCTGGCGACAGACTATATGCGCCGCTTATTACGCAGGCGGTTAGATGGCTATACGGGTGATGGGCTAGGGGCGACGCAGCAGGTAAGTGAAATCGCCATTTATGCTGGGCTGGCTGCTTCTATACCTTTTGTCTGAAGTATATAGTCAGTCCTAAATGAAAAGAGTACAAGTATTATGACGCGCTATTGGTATAAATTTTCCTTGCTTGCTGTGCCTACGCAGACAGATGCTACGAAAAATTCATTCCAGTAGCACTGTGTTTATTTTATGGTGAATTGACTATAAAAAAACAGGAGGCAAATCCATCAATGACGCTTTATATTTGGCGGCACCCCAAACCCATGGCCACTGACGGGTGCTGCATCGGCCAAAGCGATGTGGCCGTCGATAAGCGCAAATTAAAACGTCTGGCGCATCGTATCGAGCGTTTTGTGCGGCGGCATCAACTACCAAAGGTGATCTGGGTAAGCCCATTACAGCGCTCACTAAAAGTCGGGCAGATATTGGCGCAGCGCGGTTTTGCCTGTCATGTCGCCCCTGAGCTCGCTGAGATTAATTTTGGTCAATGGGACGGTCAAGATTGGGCGCAAATCGCCAAGCAAGAGATCGATGACTGGTGTGCTGATTTTGCTCACTTTGCACCCGATGGTGGTGAGAGTTTGCAGCAGTTATTTGAACGTGTGGAGAACTGGTTAAATGACATGGCTGCGCAAAATAGTGGTCAAAAACCAGTATTAGCAGTCGGTCATGCGGGCTGGATAACTGCTGCAAAAACACTCGCCGCTGGGCAGGATGTACCGAAGATAGCAGCAGATTGGCCAGCTTCAGTGGCGTACGGAGAGCGCCAAGACTTGTCTTTTCTTTTTTGAGCGTATTTTTAATGCCAGCTTCCATAATAATCCAATTAAAAAAAAGCCCTAATAACATGCTCTAATAAAAAGGCTCATAGCAAAAAACTGGCCATGTGTAATGACCAGTGTATTTTATCTTCTGCAGCGATGGACAAGAGCTTTTGCATCATTTAAGCAATCTTATCAAACCATGCTTTGTTATTATCAGGCGTCATAGAATCAAAGCTGACATAAATACCTTTTTCATCTAGTGTGGCATACCAGTGATCCTCATTACTGCCAGTTAACAGTTGAAAATACTTATTATTTACAATTCTACCGACGGTATAAACCTCACCTTCTGCATAAAACTTATTACCTTGGATACATAACAATTTATCATTGGTATTGATCACACGACTGTCTAATGTTTTATCGTTCAACGTATCGTTATTTGGCATACTATTCGTCGTACCCTATCAACAAATGAGAGGGCGATAGCATAACAGTCAGATAATTAAATATATAGAGGGTTTTATAGAGGTTATCTTATCATTAAGTATAAGATATTTAAGGGTTTATTGCAGATAGTTGCTAGAGTATATCAGCGGGTAGCAAAAAATAAGTCAAGCGAGATTAGCAGCGATCAAGAATAAAAAAAGCCAGCAACATGATGTCACTGGCTTTTTTAGACTGCTACTAAGGCTTACTCTTCTGAGTAATCTTCGTTGTCGTCTTCTACATCGTCAGCTGCGTTTTCATTGTCGCCATCTTCAGACAAGATAGTAACCAAGATGCTAGCAGTAACGTCATGGTGTAGCTGAATATCAACATTGTATTCGCCCACTTGACGTAGAGTGCCTTCAGGTAGCTTGATTTCAGCACGGTCTACTTCTAGACCTGAGTTAGTCAAAGCTTCAGCGATATCGCGAGTACCGATAGAGCCAAATAGCTTGCCTTCGTCACCTGATTTAGCACGCATGATGACATTAACGTCAGTTAATGCGTCAGCACGCTCTTGAGCAGTAGCGATTTCTTTTGCTTCTTCAGCTTCAAGCTCAGCACGACGTGCTTCGAACTTTTCAATGTTAGCTTTGGTCGCAGGTAGCGCTTTGCCCTGAGGGATAAGAAAGTTACGACCGTAACCTGGTTTTACATCGACAGTTTCACCGAGTTTACCAAGGTTGACGATACGCTGTAACAAAATAATTTGCATGAGTCATTCCTAGTTAACGGTTAAATTACTGATGGTTGTCAGTATACGGAAGTAGTGAAAGGTAACGAGCTTGCTTGATAGCAGTGGCTAGTTGACGCTGATACTTAGTAGACGTACCGGTAATACGGCTTGGTACGATTTTACCATTATCACTGATGTACTGTTTTAGCAATTCAACATCTTTATAGTCGATGTGAGTGATGCCTTCAGCAGTGAAACGGCAGAATTTGCGACGGCGATAGAAACGTGCCATGAGTATTCTCCTTTAATTAGTCTTCACTGTTGTCGTTGTCGTCGTTTTCACGATTGTCTGGACGACGAGTAGTTGCTTTGCGTGCGCGTTTTTCATCGGCATTCTTGGCTAACTGCGACTCTTCAGTGACAGCTTCGTCACGGCGCATAACTAGACTACGAATGATCGCGTCGTTATAGCGGAATAATTCTTCAAGTTCAGCTAAAGTATCACCGTCAGTTTCGATGTTGAAAAGAACGTAGTGAGCTTTGTGAATCTTGTTGATTGGATAAGCCAATTGACGGCGGCCCCAATCTTCAAGGCGATGGATAGCACCACCGTTGTCTTGAACCAACTTGATATAGCGTTCAACCATGCCGACCACTTGGTCGCTTTGGTCTGGGTGTACAAGTAACACCAGTTCGTAATGTCGCATTATGACTCCTTACGGATTAGTAGCTATTGACCCTATGTCAATAGCAAGGAGATTTATAAGGTAAACCCAACGCCCAGTTTTATAACACCCTATTTATAAAAATAGTTCTTATAAAATCTTGGAGATAAGCTTAGTTTATAAAGCGCCGTATTATAACAGTAGTGAGTGGCTAATACAAAGGTTAATCACTCATGCGCTGCTTATAGTACTAAAAAAGCAACGATCATACGCCGCTTTTTTAGTATGTAAAGATGTATTTAAGGATGAATTTAGAGATCGAGTTTGTTATTTATCGGTGGATTACTTCAGAGTTGGCTCTTTTGTCAGCTGACTGCTGTCGGCTTTGACCACCAACGTCTTAGCCAGTTTGTCATGCCAACCGATGTTTTCAGGGCTTTTGGAGGCCATATAATAATGAACGGCGACAACAACAAATCCTAAAAAGCTGGTAAACGAAAACAGCAAATTATAAATAATAAACAGCAGTAACGTACGCATACCGATGAGCTTGGTAAATGAGGGCAGGCGATGGGTGGTTTGATCGACTACACGAATACCAGTGATTAGCTTACCCAGTGACTGCCCGCGTAATGCGATAAATACCAGTTGCAGCGCAAATAGGCCAAACACCATGATTTGCGACATCATCAATGTGCTACTAGGTAGGCTCTCCATTAGTGTCATAGAGTACTGGTACGCGGCGTCCATGTCTTGAATGTTTTGAAACTTACTATAGTCGACATCCATTTTGGTCAATGCCATCACCAGCGGAAAGATCGCCAGCAGATATAGCAGTCCATTGATGGCAGTCGCTAAGACCCGTGACATAATTGGCGCTAGTACGACGTCGCCAACGACTTTGTCTTGGTTGGTGGCAGCTTTATTCAGCTGGGTTTTGTTTAATGAGACGTTATGATGCGGGGTGTGGTGACGATTGGTCGTCATGTCGACCTTGGTATTATTCGCCGTATCTTTACGCTCAGGCTTGCCGTACAGTCTATCTAAAGACACAGGCTTGTCGGTTTGATTACCTGAGGCATTGTCTTCTGGAAAGATAGTGACGTTGTTGATGATAGAGTCGTTGACCTCAGCGCCATTAACCGGAGCGGGTGTATAGACCGTTTGGTTGTTGGTTAAGGTGCCGACACGTTGCCATTGCTCCAAGCCTTCATGCCACATTAGGTCATCTAGCACCACTTCGCCAGATGCCAACATGATATTGAGCTGCTCCAAATTGTATGGACCAGCTTGTACGTTATTTCGAGCAAGAAAAATTTGCATAATTGCCTGCATAGTTAGTCAAATATTAAGTCACTGTTTTTAAGCCACTACTTGTCTCACATTATATTAGGGTCTATTTGAAAAAATCAAATAGACCCTAAAAGTAGTACTTGTAATGACTGTATCAATCACCGTCGTGACTTAATGTAACGGCTTATTTTTGGTCTTCACCAGCTAAGAAGAACCAAGTGTCTAGCACTGAGTCAGGGTTTAGTGACACAGAGCTGATGCCTTGTTCCATGAGCCAGAACGCAAGATCTGGATGATCTGATGGACCCTGACCACAAATACCGATGTATTTGTCGGCTTTGCGGCAAGCCTCAATCGCCATAGACAATAACTTTTTAACCGCAGGATCACGCTCATCAAATAAATGTGAGACGATACCTGAGTCACGGTCAAGACCGAGCGTTAGCTGAGTCAAGTCATTAGAGCCGATTGAGAAACCATCGAAATGCTCAAGGAATTCTTCTGCCAATAGAGCGTTGGTCGGTAGCTCACACATCATGATGACGCGTAGGCCGTTTTCACCACGTTTTAAGCCATTTTTCGCGAGTAGCTCGATGACTTCTTTGGCTTCGCCAACGGTACGTACAAATGGAATCATGATCTCAACGTTGGTCAAGCCCATCTCGTCGCGGACACGTTTTAGTGCTTTACACTCAAGCTCAAAGCAGTCGCGGAAGTTGTCAGACACATAACGGCTGGCACCGCGGAAGCCTAGCATTGGGTTTTCTTCTGATGGCTCGTATAGCTTACCACCCAATAGGTTGGCATATTCGTTTGATTTAAAGTCAGACATACGAACGATGACAGGCTGGTCCATAAAGGCAACTGCTAGGGTTGAGATACCTTCGACCAATTTATCAACATAAAAATCGACAGGTGAGGCATAGCCTGCGATACGCTCATGAATGGCTTGTGAGATTTCGCGTGGCAAGCTATTCATGTTTAGTAGCGCTTTTGGATGCACACCAATCATACGGTTGATAATAAACTCAAGACGGGCAAGGCCGATACCTTCGTTTGGCATTTGGGTAAATGAGAAGGCACGGTCTGGGTTGCCGACGTTCATCATTACTTTAAATGCTAGCTCTGGCATGGTCTCGACAGAGTTTGTTTGTACTTCAAAGTCGATCTGACCTTCGTAGATAAAGCCTGTATCGCCTTCGGCACAAGAGGCGGTGACGTCTTGACCGTCGACCAATAGCTCAGTGGCGTTACCACAACCAACAATCGCTGGTACACCTAGCTCACGAGCAATGATAGCCGCGTGACAGGTACGGCCACCGCGGTTGGTGATGATCGCAGAGGCGCGTTTCATGACCGGTTCCCAATCTGGATCCGTCATGTCTGATACCAATACGTCGCCTTCTTCTACTTTGTCCATCTCGTTTAGGTTGGTGACGATGCGTACTTTGCCTGAGCCGATACGCTGACCGATTGAACGACCTTCGCACAATACTTTGGCATCAGTGGTATCGATGACATAACGCTCCATGACATTGCTGTCTTGGCGGCTTTTGACGGTCTCAGGGCGCGCCTGTACGATAAAGATTTCACCGCTGTCACCGTCTTTTGCCCACTCGATATCCATCGCTTGGCCATAATGCTGCTCGATGGTGACCGCTTGCTTGGCAAGTGAGGTTAGCTCTTCTGTGGTGAGTGAGAACTGCATGCGATCTTGTTTTTCAACATCAACGGTCTTCACTGATTTTGACGTGCTGCCTTCATCGCCATACACCATTTTTTTATGCTTGCTACCGAGGTTACGGCGAATAACTGCAGGCTTACCATTGGCAAGTAATTTTTTAGAGATGTAGAATTCGTCTGGGTTCACCGCGCCCTGTACGACCATTTCACCTAGGCCGTAGCTTGAGGTGATAAAGACCACTTGATCAAAGCCACTTTCGGTATCAAGGGTAAACATCACGCCCGCGGCGCCTGTTTCTGAACGTACCATACGCTGTACAGCAGCAGACAATGCAACACCTTCGTGCTCAAAACCTTTGTGCACGCGATAAGAGATTGCACGGTCGTTATACAAAGAGGCAAATACTTCTTTAATGGCGATTAAGACGTTATCAATACCGCGAATGTTCAAGAAAGTCTCTTGTTGACCGGCAAATGACGCATCTGGCAAATCTTCGGCAGTCGCAGAAGAGCGTACCGCAACCGCGATGTCTTCGCCGCCGCTCATGGCTTCAAATGACTTGCGTACTTCTTGCTCAAGGTCGCTTGGCAGCGCTTGCTCAATGATCCAAGTACGGATTTTTTTACCAGTGGCAGCAAGTTTGTTGACATCGTTGACGTCTAAAGCTTTTAGCTCGTTGTTGATCTTATCGAGCAAGCCTGTTTCGGTCAAAAAACGATTGAACGCATTGGAAGTCGTCGCAAAACCGCCTGGAACACTAACGCCTAAATCAGATAGGTGGCTGATCATCTCGCCGAGTGAGGCATTTTTGCCACCGACCATATCGATGTCGTCTTTTCCTAACTGATCTAGATTGATTACAAGTGCTGTAGATTGCGCTGCCATGATAACTCCAGAAAATAAGGTTATTTAGTAAAGATTATAACGGTGAATTATACCGCTATATTTGCAGAATTTCGAGGGGTTGACCTAAAAAACTTGTGAAAAAGATACAAATTGTCGGATTTGCTACATAATTTATGATGACGCTATAAAAGCAGCTCTTATAAAGGTCGATCTGTGTCCAAAAAATCTAAGCAAACAATCCGTTCATTGATATCTTCAAGTGCCCACCGTTTCGACTGATTTTACCAAAATCACCAGCAATGATAACCACTAAAACCATCGATGGATGTTTTATAAAGCCTGTCGCCTCAAAAACCACATAACATGGCTGGTTTTTAGGAAGTATGGTGAGGCTGATAGATCGCCGTTGCAGCGCACAGCCTTTGAGCCGGCATGGATGTTGGTGATAAGTGTACGCCTGTAACATTGATTTCTATTAGACTTTTATTATGCGTATAATATACAGCAGAAAAACAGGGCGCTCAGCCGTGCACGGTATGTATAATAAAGACCCAGATGCTATATATCAGACAACATATCAGATAACGCCATATAATAGACAAAAACTAGATGAAGACTCCTATTGAGTTTTCAATCGATGAGTTTTCAACCGAGGTATCCACGCATGTACTCAAGCAATCCAGCTGAACAAGTCAAGCCCACCATTCAAAACCGCCACGCGCTAAACTTGGACAGCTCTCAGGCCATCAGAACCGCGTTTTTTATCTCAGATGGTACGGCGATTACGGCGGAGACGCTGGGACGCGCGATCTTAAGTCAGTTTGCCTCGGTTCCTTTTGAGACCAGAGTGTTGCCTTATGTCGATAGCCTAGAGCGTGCTGAGGATGCGGTTGAGCAAATCAATATGGCTTATCAGCGTGATGGTTTGCTGCCATTGGTGTTTGATACCATCGTGAGCCCCGAGATTCGCGAAACAATCAACTCAGCGCACAGCTGTAACTTGGATATGTATGAGGGGCTAATCGGCCGCGTCGCAGAAGAGACTGGGGTAGAGCCAGACGGTCATTCAGGCCACGCTCATGATGATGTCGACTCCGAGACGTATAAAGAGCGTATCGACGCGGTGCACTTTGCATTAGATAATGATGATGGGGCACGCACCCGTCATTATAATGCTGCCGATATTATCTTGGTGGGGGTATCACGCTCGGGCAAAACGCCGACGTCACTATATCTTGCGTTACAATTCGGTATTCGCGCCGCCAATTATCCATTGACCGAAGATGATCTGTATGACAATCAATTACCAAAAGCCCTGCGCGAACACAAAGACAAGCTGTTTGGTTTACTGATTGATACCGATCGCTTGGTCAAGATTCGCCAAGAGCGCCGCGCGGGTAGCCGTTATTCGAGCTATCAGCAGTGTCAGCAAGAGCAGCGCGCCATACAAGGTATTTATATCACTCATGGTATCCCAAGCCTCGATGTCTCTGAGATGTCGGTAGAAGAGATTGCCACGCGTATCTTGCAGATGACGGGGCTAAAACGCCGCATCGGTTAGAATGCTGAGCGCTCACATTTTATACCTCCAGATTTATCACACTATCTTTATCAAACGGTCATTTTATATAGAGAAGATTATGCGTTCACTTTATCAAGCCAAAAAAACGCCTTTATTATTGGCAAGCGTCATTAGCGCCGCGACGCTATTGAGTGCCTGCCAGACATCGCCATTCGCTCGTGAGCCTGTGCCTGAGCCACGTTATATTCCGAGTATTGTGCTTGGTGACGCTCAAACGCTCACCATTATGCCCAATCGTGTCGCCTGCGCCTCAGCGCTACCGATGCAATGCTTGCTGGCCAAATCTAGCAAAGATGGCAGTGTGTTTCAGATTCCTTATGACTGGATTGATGATTTTGCGCCAAGCCTTGGCACCGAATACGTCATCAGTGTACGGCCACAGATCGACGAGGGGCAACAACGTCTGACGGGTCATTGGACGTTGCAAAATATCCTATCTCAACGTATGGTAGGCACCCCTTAGAGCTATGATTAAAGCTATGATAATGAGAAGATCCATGACGCTGTTTCATGGGCGATACGATACATACATTAATATATAAAGAGGACATAATGGGAAGTAAAAAACCAAGCGATGCGACCAACGATGTTGGTGAAGATACCCATACCGAAGTATCTAACAAACAAAGCGCGCCTATACCAAACCCTGAACACACCAAAGGTAAAGATAAAAAAGAGAAAATCGAGCAAACCCACGAGCAAGTCACCGAAGACATCATGCATCATCCTGACTTGGTCAATCCGCTCGATGATACTCGTATCGATATCCAAACTGGTTTTACCAAAGACTCGCGTCGTCTAAAGGGCGATAAGCATCAGTATGAGTATGATGTAGTAGTCTTAGGGGCGGGTCCTGCTGGTGAAGCGGCGGCCATGAAGCTGACCAAAGCGGGCAAAAAGGTGGCGGTAATTGATCCCCGTGAGCAGGTCGGTGGTAACTCAACGCACGTCGGCACCATACCGAGTAAAGCGCTGCGTCAATCGGTGTTTAACTTGATCAACTTTCGCCGTGATCCCATGTTTACCAAAGCGATGGAATACAAGCAAGTCCCGCTCAATGAAGTGCTGGCCAAAGCGCGTCAAGTGATTCGCCGGCAAGTTAATACCCACACGCGTTTTTATGAGCGCAACCGTATCGACGTGATTCATGGTTGGGCAAGTTTCGTCGATGCCCATACTCTGCGCGTCGAAACCGATGACAATATCTTTGAGACCGTCACGTTTAACAAAGCCATCATCACCGTCGGTAGCCGCCCTTATCGCCCAGATATTCTTGACTTTGATCATCCACGGGTATTTGACTCTGACAAAATCTTGCAGATGGACTATGTCGTCAAAAAAATCATCATCTATGGCGCAGGGGTTATCGGCTGTGAGTATGCTTCTATCTTTACCGGCCTTGGCTACAAAGTTGACTTAATCAATAACCAAAACCAGCTACTGAGCTATTTAGATAGTGAAATTAGCGATGCGATTGCTCATGACTTTAGGCAGTTTGGCGTTCTGATTCGTAGTAATGAAGAGATTGACTATTTAGAAACGCATGACGATTATGTGGTCTTGCACCTAAAGAGTGGCAAACGCATCAAGTCGGACGCGATCTTGTGGTCCAATGGCCGTTCAGGCAACACAGAAGGCCTAAACCTAGAGGCCATCGGTCTTGAAGCCAATAGCCGAGGCCAGCTAAAAGTCGATGATACTTACTGTACCGAAGTCGACAATATCTATGCAGCCGGCGATGTGATTGGCTGGCCGTCTCTGGCGTCGGCCGCTTATGATCAAGGGCGCTGTGCGGCGGCCTTTATGGTCGGTGACAGTGATGCAGAGCCTGTATCCAGTGTACCGACTGGTATCTATACCATTCCTGAAATCTCTTGTATCGGTAAGACAGAGCAAGAGCTGACGGACGAAAAAGTCCCTTATGAAGTAGGTCAAGCATTCTTTAAACATCTGGCGCGGGCACAGATCATCGGCGAGCGCTCTGGTGTATTAAAGATATTATTCCACCGTGACACGCTGGAGATTTTGGGTATTCATTGCTACGGCAATCACGCCTCAGAGATTATCCATATCGGTCAAGCGGTGATGAAGTGCAAGAGCAATAACACCCTTGAGTACTTTGTAAATACCACCTTTAACTATCCAACGATGGCTGAAGCGTATCGCGTGGCTGCATTAAATGGACTAAACCGCGTTTTTTAAAAATGACGCGCGACGTTCAGCCAAATAAAAAAGCGCCTGCTTATGATTAGCAGGCGCTTTTTTTATGGCATTTTTAGATGGCTATCGATTGAATTGAGGACACGCCCTAGAAAGCTTTTAAACGAGCCGAGCCGCTAAGAGATTTGCGTATGCTTTGGCGCATTGTACCAGCGAAGCCACATGAGTAACGCAAAATACAGCATCCATAAGGCCGCTAGCGCATAAAACCCAGTCGCGACCTGAGAGATACTCGCGCCCATTTGGTTTAGCTGGACTGAGGTATTGATGGCGGGCGTAGTCGGAATAAACCAGCGCACTATTTGTAAGAAAGTAGGCAACTGGTCGGCAGGCCATGGGTAGCCGCTGACAAAAAACATCGGCAATGAGCTAAAAATCAAAATCTGCATGCTGCGCTCACGCTGACGAAACCAAAGCCCAAGTAGGCAGCCCAGTGTCGCCACCGCCGGACAAAACAGTAAAAGAAATAGCAGGCTGCCGAGCATATTTTGCCCGCGTGGGTAGTGATGTAGCTCAAACGCCCAGCCATAATAAAAGCAGCCGATCAAAAAGCTTAGTGCACTAAGCGCTGTGATGCGCCCAAGCCAGCCGCTAATGCTGGTCTGATGCCGCCGCTGCTCATACCAAGTACCAATGAGCATGGCAGTGGCCATGAGTAGTGTTTGCTGCAAGATGATAATAGAAACGGCGGGCACCACATAAGCGCCATAGCCTTCTGTCTGGTTGTATAGTGGGACAATCTGTAGCGGTACGGCCTGTGCGTTTTGTGCGGCTGTCGGGGCATAGGCACCTTGCGCGACACTCTTTGTGATTTTGACACCAGCGGAGACCGTGCTAACCGCTTTTAAAAACCCCATCTGTACGTTTTTGTTGAGCAAAAAATAACCGCCATTACCAAGAACACTGACACTAGCTGCTTTACCCGACAGCACGTTTTGCTCAAGCCCACTTGGGATCACCATATAGCCTGCAATTTCATCTGCCCAAATGGCTTCCTTAGCGCTTTGTTCGTCTAAAAACCGTCTGGTGTCGAGCTGCGGGCTGGCGCTGGCATAACGAACGATGGTGCGTGATAAATCGCTGTTGTCTTTATCAATGATGCCGACTGGCACATGATTGACGACCTCCGATGAGTATGGCCACGGATAAAAAAAGCCATAGATAATGGGGGCAATAATCAGCATCAATACAATGCCTTTGTCCGTAAAAACGTCTGTTAGGGTCTGAAAAAAGCTTGCAAAAAAGCCTTGTACTGGCGGCTGCGGCTGGGTGCCTTTAGCGTTATGATCTGTTGATAATGGCGGCATTAGCGTGCTCCCCAGCGCTCAGGATGTGCCAGTGCACGTTTGGTGAGTAGGGTAGTCAGCATCATAGCGACGACAGTGGCGATGGCAAGGCCATAGAGTATCGGCAGGGAAATGGCGACAGGCGCTTGCATCTGCATCTGCGCGATATGCAGCTTAAGATAATGGGTAAGTGGCAGGGCATCTGACCAATGCTTGGCGCTGTCACTGATGGCAATATAAGGAAAGGTCACGCCAGCAAAGGCATACGAAGGCGCGGAGATAAAACCAGTGGCAGACAAACCCATACGTAATGAAAAAGAGCCTAAAGTAAAAATAGCGCCCAGCCAAAACGATAGCATCATCAAAAGCAGCAGGCCAAGATATGTGGCAAAAACAGCGCTGCTCGCTACGGACTCTTGCGGCGTGGCCAGCCACAGCGCCAAGATAGACCAGAGACCATAAGTCAGCATCGGCCAAAAGTACTTACCCAACAACCCAAAAAGCAAAACACCCATGTGCACGCTCGGCAGCGTAGATACAGGTTTTTGATTGGTATTGTCCTTAGCGGCACTATTTGGCAGTTTAGTTGCAGGTTGACTGAGCGCGGCTATCTTTTGCACAGTGTTATCAGCTACATTATTATTCACATTGGCACTAATATTGGCACTAATATTGGCACTAACACTATCACTAATACTGCCACTAATATTGTCATAAGCCTGAGCAGAGGCGATAAAACCATACCAACGGCCAAGCTGCCTATCTCGTAGCTCACGGCCGATGGTCGTGGCACCGATGACCATGGCCAGTATGTGTAATAGCGCTGGTATCACGGTAGAGGCCAAAAACTGCTGATAGTCGGTGGCGGCATTAAACAGACTGATGCGTTGTATGCTGATTGGCGAATAGGCGATTGCCGCTTGTGATGGTGCCATGCCTTGTTTGATCAAGCGCTGAATCTCAACACCTGCTGACAGAGTACCTGCAACCGCCTGCACACCAGTCTGAATAATACCTGAGTGCGTGCCATACTGGGCATTTACTTGTAAAATAAGCGGTGCGGATTTGCTCGATAAGATATTGCGCGAGAAGTCTTCAGGGATGATGACAACAGCGTAGATATCGCGCTGCAAAATAGCCGATTCTGCCTCTGCGGCTGAATAATACATCTGTCTGACGCTCAGCGTTGGGCTGGCATCAAGATAGCGCACGGCGGTATTGGCCACTGGGCCATTGTCTTGATCAATGACTCCAATAGGCAGGTTGGTAATCTGAGTCTGCGAAAATATCCACCAAATCAGCAAGACGGTGAGCAAGGGAATCCATACCACCATGGTCAAGTCCCATGGGTTTTTGCGCAAAAACCGCCGCTCATAGGCGGCGCTACGTATAAAAGCCTTACTTAGCTGAGTTAGGCGCATGGCTTACTCTTGGCTCATGGTGGTTGGGTCGATAGGTACGATGACGCTCATGCCGGAGCGGATACGAGCATCGGGCACAGTCGGGCGAGCCTTGACCTCAAAGGTGCGCACATCAAAACCATCATCGTTATTGGTCGGTCGCCATGTGGCAAAGTCGGAGAGGGTCGAGGTGGCATAAACGGTAAATTGTTTTTTGTAGGGCTTGCCGGCAGAAGATAGCGCTGGGATGGTGCCTGTAAACACTTGACCGATGGCAAATTGATTGAGATGCGACTCGGTGACATTGAGCACCACCCACTGATCGTCGGTGTTGACCAGCGTCAAGATTGGCACCCCTTGACCGACGACTTCGCCTGCGCTTACGATGACATTATCAACGATACCAGCAATCGGACTTTTAAGATTGGCTTCTTCTTTTGCGACCAAAGCCTCGTCAAGCTGGGCATCAACCTGTGCCACTTGTGCGGTGGCCGCTGATTTATCCTCACTGCGCGCACCTTCTAATGCCAAGTCATACTGCAGCCGCGCCGCTTCGGTCTGATCTTGGGTGGCCAGATACTGTGCATAAGCCTCATCGCGTTTTTGCCGTGCCATCAAGCCTTCTTTATAAAGGCGATTGACACGCTGATAGGTGTTTTGTGCCAAATCAGAGGCGGCTTTGTTGGCCTGCCATGCCGCTTTTGCCTGCGCAATCTCTTGCGGGCGCGCGCCGTTTTCGGCTTTATCCAACTGGCTTTGAGCCATTTGCTTGCCTGCCCGTGCTTGAGCGATCTTGGCGTTGATCTCAGGCGAGTCCATTTCAATCAGCTGCTGGCCGGGTGTGACGTCATCACCTTCGGTAACTAAGATTTGAGCGATGCGCCCTGGCACCTTTGCGGCGATAGACGTTTGCTGCATTTGCATCTGTCCTTGCAGCGTCACAAGCGGCGGCTCACTTTGCGCGGTGCTTTTGTATAGGCCATAGGCAATGACAGCAATGATGATGAGTGCCACGCCAGCCAGTAGGGCTTTTTTTCGCATGGCTGCATTATCTGACTTTGGCGTGCCGCGATAATAATCGGCCACGGCTGGTGCTGGGCTGTCATCAGGCGTCTCTTTTACAGACTCCGTTGGCGTCTGTGCATCATGAGGCCGCGCTGATTCATCAGAATCAGGGAGTTTGCGTGAGTCGTCTGATTCGTTTGGAAATTCAGTCATGACGGTGAGAGTCCTAAAGCAACAAAGTTGAAAACAAAGAGGATATTAATACACACGAATCGCATAAGGCTTGGCGTTTTCGATCGTCTCAGCGTTAAAAATAGCACCAAAGGCGACGATAAACGCTGAATAATACAGCCATAGCATAATGACCACAGCAGCCGAAAGCGCGCCAAACTCAGCGCTATAATTATTAAAGTTTTGTACATACAGTGAAAACAATATCGACAGCACAATCCAAAGGACGGTCGCTACCAGCGCACCTGGCACCAGTTTTTTTAGCGCGACCGCGTCCCGATTGGGCGCTAATCGGTATAAACCCAAAAAGCATAAAAATATAATGCCTGCCAGTATCGGCCATCTGCTCCAAAGCGCCACTGTCTTGGCGACTTGCGGGAAGGGCAGATAAGCGGCGGCGACAGGAATAATCGCGATAGAGGATATGGCTATAATCAAAACCACCACTGCCGCCAAGGTCAAACCAAGGGCGCGTATGGTGCCTTGAATAAAACCGCGCTCTTGGCTGATATGAAAGGCCAGATTGATAAGAATGATTAATGATTTAATCCCTTTGGAGCCTGCATATAAAGCAAGTAAGGCTGAAACAGTCAGGCCAAAAGTGAGGGTAGAGGCGGTGTTAGAGACCAGATCGCTTAGGCGCGAATCTAAGACGTCATATACCGTATTAGGTATAAAGGGGCGTAGCAGTGATATCTGCTCTTGCATCTCGGCGGGCGAAAACGCCAAGCCGTACAGCAGCACAAACACAGCCATGACTGGAAAAATCGACAAAAAACCAAAATAACCGACGCTTGCGCAGTGTGCCCAAACGTTTGAGGTATTGGCAATACGCCACGTCTCTAGTAACGTCTGTCGCCAATTGCGGGTCGAGGTAGCAGTCAGATTTTTCATAAAACAATCATTCATACTAAAGGTTAAGGTTAGGTGTCTCTATCAGCCATGTTAAGTAAATGACGGTAGCTTACTTAAGTCGTTGTGATTTTTTATGGTTATTTGTTTTTTTATTGCTGAGTATATAAAGTCGGCAGTTGAATGTCAGCGGCATTGAGGTAAGCATTGAATGCCAACGGTGTGCCGCAGCTTTGCATCAGGGCGGCCAGTGCTTGTACATAGTCATGTGCTGCTTGTGCCTGCTCGGTACGGGCTTTGAGCGCTTGTGTTTGTGCTTGTACCACCTCTATCGTGGTATTGACACCTTCTTGTAATCCCAAACGGCGTAAGCGCAGCACCTCTGCGGCCAGATCTACATTGCTCTGCAGGGCTTGATAGCGTGCTTGGGCATTATTGACATCATGCCAGTTTTTTTCGACCAGCAGGAGTAAGTTGTCACTGACCTCGATCTCAGACAAGTCGGCTTGACGAATCTGCGCGCTACTAGAGGCCAGTGATGCGGTTTTGTCGAGCCCGCCCCACAGTTTCCAGCTGGCAGAGACACCAGCGACCCAGCTTGGGTCTTTTTCAACTTGCCCGTAGCCATAAAGCATGATCGTCGGCTTGTAGCCTGTATCGGACAAGGCATGTAGCTGCTGCGCCTGCGCGCGCTTGGCTGCAACTTTTTGTAGCCCTGGGTGATTGTTGAGCGCCAAGTCCTGAAAGTAGCTGACATCAGGCAACGGGCGGCTGGAGACAAACAGTGGCGTAGTGGGCTTGATACGGTAGTCAGTGCGCAGCAGTCTTTGTAGTGCAATCATCGCAAGGCGAGCATCGTTGTTGGCTTTGACAGCTTCGCTTTTGGCATCTGCCAGCGCCGACTGTGCCTCTAGTCTATCGACATGAGAGATAAAGCCTTCTTCATACAAGCGCTCGGCCATATGGTCGGTCTGTTTTAACGTGTCATAAGCATCATCGCGTAAATAGGCGGCAATGATGGCAAGCTGCGCTTTAAAATACCGCTCGATTAATGTGTTATATAGTGCGTTTTTATCCAGTATGCTGTCTGCGAGTGTTTCTTGGGTACGGGCGCGGGAGGCTCCCGTTAGAGCTGCGGTGCGTCCGGCGGTATAGATGGGCCACGCCACGCCTAGGCCAGCACTGGTCGTCTCGCCTGATCGCTTAAAATCATAAGAATCCGGCAGGCGTTCGCCGACGAGCTCACCGAAGTTTGGCAAATCTGGGACAGGCGGCGGGACAATGCCATCGACGCTGTTATTGATCTCATTGACAATGCCGCTTCTGAGTGAAGACAAATCGATATCCTCATCGAGGTGGTAGGCACTGGCTGAGACGCGCGCAAACACCAGTGGGTTGTCTAAGGTTTTGAGAGCGTCGGTTTGGTATTCACTGGCGGCGATGGCTGCATCATTGGCCGCGATCTTGGGTGAGACTTGCAATAAGATGTCTTGTGCTTGCTCAAGGCTCAAAAAACTAGACACATCCAGCGCATAGCTGTTGTCCACTGTCTTATGCGTGATGGGGTCGATAAGCGTACTTAAGGGCTTTGTCGTACGCTTATGGTCATGACTCATCGCACTGTGTGTGATGCGGATGTCGTCGGTTGCCTGAATATGCGCCGCGCTATCCTCTGCCTCAACGATTTGCGTGATGGTTTGTATCTCATTTTGAGAGCTGGCGTGGCTAGGCGCTGCCGTGGGGTTTACATGAGTGTCTGTGTTTGCATGGGTAACTATCGATGCACTCATTAGAGTCACCGTCGTCATAGCAATAGAGAGAGCCGATAAAGCAAATTTCATAAGTCACATAAGCCGTTAATGAGAGTGCAAGGTATGATTCAAGACCATCAGACCTGAATAAAAAAGTACACTGGTATACAGATTGCTACGGGTATGACTGCATATCGCAAGCCGGCAGCAGATAGCATTGTACATTTATTATAGACTATTCATCCAAAGCAAATAAGTGAGGATGTGCCCTATTATGAGCACACTGTAGAGCCTCAATCGTGACGGGTCAATGCTCAGTATTTTGACTTTTTCTATTGTGTATTAAATAGCGCTATGATAGACAATCAGCTACAGTAAATAAATAGACATCAAACCGCGCAAAAGATGGCTATACATAGGGCAAGCAGTGCCGGCAAAATACCGCGCTATAATCGGTATCATAAACCTAACATCAAAAATAGAAGACTTAGCGTTATATAGGACATATAGTCAGTTGAAAATGAAACGGTTATATAAACTTAAACGCGCTACTGGTATAAATTTTACTTGCGTGCTGCGTTCCCAGAGGCTGCGCAACCGACGTTTAAAAATAGCATCCCAGTAGCGCTATGCTCTTTTTAGAGTACATCGACTATACTCAGAATAGGACAGACTCAGGACATATTGTAAACTGAGCTGACGATTATTTAGCATATCAGTAAAAAAGGGGCAGGTAATGGCAGGATATATATTGGCCTTGGACCAAGGCACGACATCGAGCCGAGCGATACTCTACGACGATCACGCCCGCCCCATTAAGATGGCGCAGCAACCGACGACCTTGCAGACACCTAAGGCAGGTTTTGTGGAGCAAGATGCCCAGCAAATTTGGCAGACGCAGATTAGCTGTGCGCACGATGTGATCAACCTCGCAGGCCTGCTGGCCACCGATGTCAGTAGCATTGCCATCACCAACCAGCGCGAATCTATTGTGATGTGGGACAAACAAACCGGCAAGCCATTAGCGCCAGCGATTATTTGGCAAGACAGGCGTACGGCCAGCTATTGCAAAACTCTGGCCGCTGAGCCTGCAAGTCGCGGCGAGTCTGACAGCGGTGTACGGGGCAAAAGCGCATTGAGCAAGATTGCAGGTAGCGACACGGGTCTCAATAGCGGCGCGCAGCATAGCATGGCAGAAGAGGTGCAGCGCCTGACTGGCCTGCGCCTCGATCCATATTTTAGCGCCAGCAAAATCGCTTGGCTGCTCGAAAACAACCCTAAGCTGAGCGTGCGCGCCAGTAGAGGTGAGATAGCGGTGGGCACCATCGATAGCTGGTTGATATACAAACTGACTGGTGGCGAGCATGTCATCGATGTGACCAATGCATCTCGGACGTTATTGTTTGATATTCATAAACTGGCATGGTCAGAGGCGCTGTGTGCCCGTTTTTCGATACCCATGAGCATCCTACCCACCGTTTTGCCGTCTGACGGAGATTTTGGTAAGACCAAAAAAGGCCTGTTTGCCAAGCAAATACCCATTCAGTCGGTATTGGGCGATCAGCAAGCGGCGCTCTTTGGCCAAGGCTGTCTGGACGCGGGTATGGCCAAAAACACCTACGGGACTGGGTGCTTTATGCTGATGAACATAGGCAAACAACCAAAAATCAGCGAACATAAACTGCTGACCACCATCGCGTGGCAGCGAAAAACCAGCCCAACGCGCCCAGATAACTTATCATTTGACCAAATCGTTCAGTCAGGTATGCGCCTATTACAGCCACCAAAAAAAGAAGTGACCTATGCCTTGGAAGGTAGTGTGTTTATGGCAGGTGCCATTATCCAGTGGCTACGAGATAATTTGGGTATGATTAAGACAAGTGGTGAAGTGGAGGATTTGGCACGGCAAGTAGACAGTAGTGAGGAAGTGGTACTATTGCCAGCTTTTACAGGACTTGGCGCGCCTTATTGGTGCTCTGATATCAGCGCTAGTATCACTGGGATGAGCCGCGGCACTACTAAGGCGCATATTGCTCGTGCAGCGCTAGAAGCGGTCGCTTATCAAACCTATGATGTGCTGATTGCAATGCAAAAAGACAGCCCCCATCCGCTTACAGAGCTCAGGGTAGATGGCGGCGCGGCCAATAATGATTTGCTGATGCAGTTTCAGGCAGATCTACTGGATGTGCCGGTGCTACGTCCTAGGGACACAGAAATCACCGCAAAAGGTGCAGCAATGCTCGCGGGTCTAAAAACAGGGCTGTATGATGACACCACGATGCAAGCGTCTTGGCAAGTAGAGCGTATATTTGAGCCGAGCATGTCGGCAGATATGCGTGAGCAGCATCTGAGTAAATGGCAGCAAGCCATCAAACGATCCTTAATGACGCTATAAAACAACGCGATAAATAATGATATAGAAAATTAAGGAGACGATAAAATCAATAAAGGAGTATTACTGAAAACCTGAAACGGCCGTACACGAACGTGAGAAAGATACAGGCTGTAACGTAAGGCAATCTGAAGTGGGACAGAGTTTACATAACGCGTCTATCGAAGCTTATTCATAAATTCCTATACTTTAATGGTATTCACAAGTCCGCAAGCTTGGCGGTCTGAATAGTTAAAATATAACAAATAATTTAAGGATAATATTATGAGTAACCATGACGGTATCGATCGCAGTGAAGTAAAACACATGTCAAAAGAGTCTAAAAAAGACCTAAACGCAGACATCATTACCGGTGAGCCAGGCTCCCATCCTGTTGGCACAGGTGTTGGCGGTGTTGGCGGTGCAGCAGCGGGCGCGGCTATTGGTACAATGGCAGGGCCGCTAGGGACACTAATTGGCGGCGCGATTGGTGCGGTCGTCGGTGGCGGCGCCGGTCATGCAGCTGCAGAAGCGATCGATCCGACACGTGAAGAAGCATACTGGCGCGCTGAGTATGCCAATGCAGACTACTATCGCGATGGCCTAGATTTTGATCGTGATTTGCACCCAGCATATGCAGTAGGCTACGCCAATCGTGCGCGCTATCCAGCCGATGCGCGTTTTGAAGACCACGAAGCTGACTTAGAGCGCTCATGGCATGAAGTAAAAGGCGAGTCTCGCCTAGAGTGGAATGATGCTCGCCGAGCCTCACGCGATGCATGGAACCGTGTTTCTTAACTGGCTTCTTTATAAGACACTAAAAGTCTTATAAAAACTCATCAAAAAATATAAATAAAAAGGCGTAACAGTCTAAAAACTAAGCAGTATTATAAGAACTTACTATGACGTTACAGCAGAGAGTTTAATTGTACATTAGTTTCTTTCAATCGCTTTTATTTATATTATTTATGTTATTTTGAGGCTTCCGAAGGCATCTTTGGAAGCTTTTTTTATGAAAAAAGTTTATTATGTATGGATGTTAATGAATATATCAGACATTATAAAAATAATAGGGAATATATGAATAATAAGGCTGATAATCATCAATTTTATATCGCGACTGCTAACTTATTGAACTTTGCAAATCCCAATCGCATTTATTATGACAATGCCCCTGCTTATAATGATACTGAATACAATCATAAGCTACGCGGTATCAGTGAGCTACTGGCGAAGGCTCATGCCGATATTATCGCTGTACAAGAAGTTTGGGATAGTGCCGCTTTAGTAGCGCTGGCGGCGTCTTTGGGTTTTGAAGCAAAGCACGTCATCGCACCGCTGGCAAGCAATGATGCGGCCAGCCCTCATACCCAAGGGCAGGGTGCCCAAAAGACACCAGCGGTAGGCATGATCAGCCGTTTTGAGCCGTTAGAGGTCAGTTTGTTACAGGAGGTGGCACCGAAGGCGGTGATTGATGTCCCTGATGTGGGCCTCTACCAGCGCTTTAATCGGCCACCACTGATGGTGCGAGTTGATGCTTATGGTCAGCCAATCACCATCGTCACCGCGCATCTAAAAAGCAAACGTGCTTTTTTCCTGCGTGATGAGGCCGGCAACTTGCTAGAAGATATGGATGACCCTAATATCAGGGTCCGTGCCAAGCTACGAAGTCTTTGTATGCGTGCGGCCGAAGCGGCTTCGATTCGTATGTCTATCATCGAGCGTTTGCAGAATACCCGTGAGCCGCTGATTTTGTTGGGTGACATGAATGATGTGACGAATAGCGTCACCACGCAGCTGATGACGGAGACGGGCGAGGTCAATTATGATAAAAGCATGCGCGATGTCGCACTATTTGATGCTGCCCGTATTCAAGCGCGTTATGGCTGGATGAAAGATGTGGCTTATACTCATATTTACCAAGGTATGCCAGAGGTCATCGATCAATTATTTGTGTCAGAAGAGTTCTTACCTGATAGCAAGTTTTCCCTCGGTCAGGTAGAGCGGGTGGACTATTTTAATGATCATTTAAAATGGGATTATGCAGATAGGGTCATCGATCATGGTATTATAAGAGCGAAAATCAAACTAAATAATTAGCAGTATCATACAGTTATATCGACATTGTTATGTTGTTGACTCATATATTATTTTTAACCCACTAAACTGCCTTGCTTGATAGTATACAAGCGTTTATGATGCCTCCTTATTGAAAGGGGTGGCGATGATAGTAATGACTTATTGTTAGTCAATCATCGTTGTTTTTTATTTAAGACCAAACTTTCAATAAAGACCGTATTTATAAAATAGGGCGTAACATTAAGAGACTTACAATGAGCGAAAATAAAGACGAAAAGATTGAAGACGTATTGGTAGATTCGGAGCTGGCCAAAAAGCTAGTGCCAAATAAGTTTAAGTTTACCAGTCAGCAGGGTCGTGCACGCCGTCAAAAGCTATTGGCTGGTGCCAAAAAGCTAAGCGAAACCCATGCTATTAACGATATTACCCTTGCAGCGGTGTGCGAAGAGGCAGGTATTCCGCGCGCATCTGCTTATCATTTCTTCCCTAATATCGAAGCGATATTTTTAGCGTTGCGTTTTTTGAATGCAATCGAGATATTAGAGATGGTAGAGACGGTCGATATCGGCAATTACGACAGATGGCAGGGGTATTTGACCGCGTTGATCGATAAGTGCGTGACAATCTTTCATAATGATGAAACCAAAGCCAAGCTGATCTATGACACCAATACGCCTGATTTTGAAGGAGACAGTTTCGGTGAAGATATCGATCATCAAATCATAGACTTGGTGTATAAGCGCTTATCAGAGCGCTATGAGATGCCGAACTTTGATGATATTCAAGACACGTTATTGATTGCTTATAGCATCGTCAATGCGATCTTTACTTTGTCTTATCGTCGTCATCAAAGCATCACCAGTGACTATATTCAAGAAGCAAATACGGCATTTATCGCTTATTTGCGCTGTTATTTGCCAGAAAAACTACCGCGTAAAAACCGTTAGTTGACAGTATGCTACTGGTCAAATAGCAAAGAAAAAGCCGACATGCTCACTGCATAGTCGGCTTTTTTATGTCTGTACTTATGCTTGGTGCTTGGTGCTTGGTGCTTGGTGCTTGGTGCTTGGTGCTTGGTGCTTGGTGATTAGTTAGCAGGGTAGGTGGCTTATATAGGAGAGAGCGCTTGCCCATGACATGTGTCTTCTCCTGAGTCAAGAGGGGCGTACGCCTCATAATAGCGAACGATACGCGCTTGCAGGGCAACATTGGTCTGTGAGTCGTGAGAATTGACGTAGGCTTGGCGTGCTTGCTCAAGCCAGCGATCGGCCATGCGAAAATGAATCCCTGACTCTCGCCTGCCGCGCGCGCATTGATTGGTGGCCGCCCAAATCAGAGCCACTTCACTAAACGCCATCTCACGCGGGGCAACAGCGATGCCGTCACTGTCTTTGAGGGCACTTATAGTTGCCCATAGGTCTGGCCGCATCAAGGCAGACATCGCAGGGATGTCTTGATACAGGCTGATATTTTTTTCTGTGCCATTCTTTAATGAGTGCAGTATGGACTCTGCCGCTTGGGCAGCGTCGGCACCAGCGGTAGAGCGACTATTGATACTGTCTTGATGAATGGCGTAATTCAGCCATGCTTGCGCTTTGTAGGCCCAGTAGCGCTGGTGTGCTGTCTTATCCGCTTGCTGATAGGGTTTTACCTGTGTGAGCATACAGCTCAATGCCTGCTGCTCGGCGCTTTGGTATTGATAAGAAGGGATATGATTTTCTAAATTGCTATGGCAGTAGTCATTACTTATCAGTGTATTCGCTTTGACACGGTCGCTTGCTGCCAATGCTGATGAAGCAGACGTGAGTAGCAATACTGTGGACAGTGCCGTATAAAAAGAGCGTTTGTAGGTGGCTACTGTGCTGGCAGACTTCGACATATTACAACCCTTTTATTCAGGCAATCGGTTTTATTTTTAAGTGTTTGTCAATATCAGGACATACCCTAATCACTATATCAAACGTTTATCAGTATATATGAGCCAACTGAAAAATATCAGTACAGTAATGAAAAAATTGCCGCAGCTCAGAGCGACGACAGTTTTGTTAGATTATAGCGTCGCGTTGCTCGGCAAACGCTTATTTTTGCGTGGGTCTTCGCGTTTGAATAAATCCTCATCAAACTTAAAGCGTAATCTAAAGTAAGCGCCTTCTTGCGTACTGTCGTCATAAGCGATATCTTCATCTTCAAAGCCCATAAAGTTGTAGCCAAGTGACAGCCATAGGTTGGTCATCGGGCTGTAGCCGACTTCTGCCCCAAGCATATATGACATATCATCCGCTTGCTTATTCCAGTAAGTACCGGCTTGTAGGCCTATATCCCAGCGCTCGCTGATGTCATATAAACCGCGTGCATAGGCAGCATGCGCGGTATTTTCGCTGACGATATCATCAGCGTCATATTGGGTATATTTGCCCGCATAGCGACCAGAGAGGGTGAGCGCGCGCGTTGGATGGTAGTTGCCGCTCCACGACCATATCGTTGTATCTTTTTGATATTGGTCAGTGCCAGTAGCATTGTCGTCTAAGCGGTACTCAAGTTTTGCTAGCATGTCTAGCTGATTGCTATCATAGTCGCGATAGGCAGCGCCTAACTGAAAACGGTTGATGGTGCGATGGCCATCATCATAGTCGACCTGTGAGTAGATGTCCTTGGCAAGTAGGGTAATGTCATCAGTATAACGATAGGCGATGCCTGCACTTCCTAATAAGGTGTCGCTGGTCTCGCCCCAACGTTTCTCAAAGCGTCCTGAGGCTTTGTAGTTTTCTTTGGCTAAGTATTCGACGCCAATGCCCGCTGCGGTTGCTGTATTGGCTGTCTCGCCTTCTAGCGATTCGACGCGCTCAAACAACGTGCTTAGGGTCAGGCCTTCTTGCACGTACCATTTGTTTTTGAGACCGATAGCAGCTTCGGCTTCGCGCGCACTGATGGCATCACGCATGCGGTATTCGCTATAAACTTTGCCGTCTTTCATGTAGGTAGCATCAAAGCCCACGACCGTACGCTGGCGCTCGTCTGTATCATCAAGGCCATAACTGCCAGATAAGCTATTGATTAAGTCGTGACGCGCATACAAGCGACCGAGGTTACCCAGCGCTGTCTCACCGCCGATAGAGGTGGCGCTGCGCTCGCTATTGTCAATATCTTGCTCATATTCGGCAAATACCAAAGCGTTATTAAGTTTAGGCAGCCGCGCGGTAATACGCGCGCGGGCGGTGGTGCCCTCGATGTCTTTATCTGTATCACTGACGCCATTAAGCGCTGATTGATTGATGATGTCATCGTTAAATACCGTATCATCAGTGATATTTACCACATCAGTTGCCGCTTGCGTATTGCGTGAGGCTGCCGTGGCATCTTGCTTATAGTAGCGCAGACCAACTTCGCCCACGATGTTTTTGCTCAGGCGCTGTTCGACACTGGCCTGTACGCCTTCACGGCTGGCATCAGTGGCGTGGTCTTCTGTGCGTACACCTTCTAGTTTTAAGGCGGTACTTTTGTCATTAAAGGTATGGGTGACTTCTACGCCAGACTCATTACGGCCAGCGGTTAGCGGCGATGCACCGGTGACAAACCCTATATCGGCATCATGATAATAGGCTTTGGCGCGGGTGTTTTTCTTATCATCATAATCAAGCTCCACTCTGAAAGCGTCGCCTTCGACGTCATTGCCAGTAAGCTCATTGCTGTTGATCTGATTGCTGGGGTCGTAATTGGGGTTTTCTGCTTTGTTGCTAGCATATTCAGCGACCAGTTTTAGCTTGTCGTTAAACTTAATAACGCTGTTAATACTCGCCAGCTCTTCTTTATTAAGTGGGTCATCACTATGGATATAGCTACCACCGATAGCGACTTTTTTAGTCAGTTGTTGCTTGGCGGCCACACCACCTACCCAGTATTTTTCGCCACCTTCATCGACCTCGACCGTCACCCGTAGGTAGATCGGGTTGCCATCGATATCGAGACTGGCAATTGGCGATTTTAGATATAAACTGCGGCTAATCGGGTCGATTTCATAATCGGCAAAGCGGGTCAGTGTTTTACGGCTGATAATAAGCCCTGAGTTGTTGGCATCACGAGTGATGACTTCGACCGTCTCTGAGTTTTCAAGTACCGCATCAAAGTCTTCGCCAAGGGGATAAGGGCCTGAGATACCAAGACCACGAGTCTCATTGACGCGTTGTGAGGTGCTGGTTTCGGCAGCAAAGGCGGTAATACGGGTATTATCGTCCTCAAATTGCGCTTTTAGACCAGTCAAGGTGCGATTGTACTGACCAAGCTCAATCCCTTCATCGTTGTCGATTTGGGTTTTTAGATCACCGTACATCGCAAACGAGCGGCCTTTATCGACACGTACATAAAGCTTGCTGGTCGATTGGGCATCAAAGCCTTTGGCCGATGAGTCGCCATATACAGGATAATACTCGCCCGGCTCGATATCACGGAACAGGCGCTCGCCTTTTTTGTCGCTATCATAGGCCAGTGTCAGCAGATAATCGCCGCGTACTTTGCCTTTTAGGAACATTGCTGCACGACCAGTGGCAGAGTAATTATCATTGCCTGATATTTCATGCAGCTCTTGCTCAAATGCGCCTTGTGCATCTGTGATATTGCTGCCATCAAAGTCTTTGAGTGAGATGGTGCCTTCTACGATACCCACAGCGATCAGCGGGCGCAGCTTGGCAGTGAACTGTAGTGGAACCACTTGCTTGCTACTACCCGTATCGATGACCAGCTCACCTTTGCCCGGCGCACTTGGCGCGATGACGGGGATGAGCAGCTCGCCACCATTGACGGTGACTTGGGTGCCAGCCTGGTCTTTATTGCTATCAGGCAAATTGATCCGACCGATGCTGGTGTCGATGGTCATCGGGGTAGAGGCGACATAAGGACGGCCATCACGGTCTTTTAGACTGATGACGATTTGATATTCGCTGACGCCATCGGCTGGTACTAAGCTATCTTGGGTACGATAATCAATCGCCTGTAAGCTATCAGGAGTGAGCACTTCAATAGTCTGCTCTGAGATAACTTTGCCAGTCACGTCAGTAGCCACACCGCGTAGAGTATTGCGTCCACGCTTTAGGTCGACGGCATAATAGTCAAAAGCGATGACTTTTTGTTTTTCTTGCTCAGCGGTTTTACCGATTTGCTGTTCGGATACGGGCTTGCCATTGGCATATAGGGTAAAGTTTGAGACCAATGGCGCTTGTACTTGAACCAATTGCTTATGTGAAGCGAGCTGCTGACCGCTGCTCAAGTTAATAAAAGCAACCTCATTGCTTGCCACTTCTTTTAGGAACTCTTCTAACAGTTCAGCTTTTGGCTGCTTGATGGTGTTGACAGCCATTTCTATACGCTCAGCACTAGGTGTAGTCATGTCATTGACGATCGCCGAATCGCATGTAATACCTTGATCTAAGACATCATTAGATTTGCAGCCGCTGGCCTCGATATCGTCTGTACTATCACGGTTGTAATCAGGCTCTAAAGTCAGCTCGTTTTGTATCGCTTTTTCTAAAGCATCGTTTTTTGTACCTATACTCTTGCTACGCTCTGCCAGCTCTGCATTTAGACGATCTGTGCTATCGCTCATACCACCGACGATAGCGAAGTCAGCGCGATGCAGTTCGCCATATTTTAGGTCAACGAAACGGCTGCCAGCATCACCAGCATTGCGGTTACTTTGAATAACCAGCTCAGTGTCTCTAGGTATGGTTGTGCGGTCAACCTTTAGCACATGCGTCTTGGCACTCACGCCATAAAAGTTATATTTACCTTCAGGGTCAGTGACGATAAAGTTACCGTTTTCCATATAGATGCGCACACCAGCGACACCCAGCTCACCATCTTCTTTTTGCTGGATACCATCGCGGTTGATGTCATGGTAGACCTTGCCGATGATGATGCCGTCCGTATTCATCACCCCGCGGCTGACCTCAATTGGCCACTGCGCTTCTCTAGAGGTAATGGTCGTGCCGCCAGCTTTAGAGTCGCGACCCTGTGCAATGGCGCGGTTGATACCGTCGCCGCCTAATGCTGATGAGCCAATGAGCACGCGATAAGTGATATTTTTGGTTTCTCCAGCAGTCAGATCGCCTAAGGTTAGAACCTGATATTTGCCATCTGTTCTAAACTCTGTCGTTTGTGCTTGTTGGATCTCAACGTTGCTGGTGCCTTTGTCGACACGTACGCTGCCTTTGACATAATCAAAGCCGCGCGGCAGTGCGTCTTTTAGCTTTACATCGTAAGCGGTTGCTTTACCATCGTTGGTCACGCTGATTGTGTAATTGACGTAGTCGCCAAACTCAGCAGCTTTGACATCGGCTTCTTTTTGTACCGTCAAGCTAGGAGCATCATCGATGATGGCAATGCGGCTGCTGATGTTTTCTGTCAAAAAGTTTAAGTCAGCAGTGGACGGCTGCTCGTTTAAGCCGACTGAAGGTGCGATACAAGCGTCTAAGCTGATGACTAAGTCATCGCCCTGCAATGTTTGGATGACTTGATCATTAATAGCGTTGGCGTTGTCTTGCGTGGCGGCAGATAGGTGGTATTTACCCGTATTGTCGCCCGTCTCTATGCCCTTTAGCGCATAGCTATCGCCAGTCTGAGGAGATTTTATTGTCACCCAGATTTGATCAGGTTTATCATACTGGGCATTACACTGAGCGTAACCTGCTTCGGCGTAGACGCGTTTGCCCACTTGAGAGGTGTCTTTATCACCAAGAAAATCAGCGTTGGTAAAGCGAATGTTAGGCTCGACGATGACCAAGCTATCTGTGGCTGAGGCAATCACTGACTCATCGTTTGCCACGACGGCACCGAGCTTAATATCTGCGGTGTCACCATCTGCGGCATCGGCTGCAGCCAGCGCTTGGATGATGAGCTGAATACTCTCACCTTGTCCGAT
Source organism: Psychrobacter halodurans (assembly GCF_017498075.1). NCBI lineage: Bacteria > Pseudomonadati > Pseudomonadota > Gammaproteobacteria > Moraxellales > Moraxellaceae > Psychrobacter > Psychrobacter halodurans. The sequence continues at coordinate 60,960 of NZ_JAGBKN010000001.1, read as the reverse complement.
TTTTATTTGATTTGGATTGCGCAGCGCGGACTCATTATCATCAATACGGCCATTTTTATTCAGGTCTTGATAAACCTTAAAATTAGACAAGCTGCTTGGATAGTCGTAGCTTAAGGTGACGATCTCATCATAAGTGCCATTATTGGATAATACATTGACCCACTCGATAGTGTCACCGCGCTCGATGGTCTGCATCGGCGGCTGAGTGAGGCTGATCGCATACTGAGGGAGGGTAAAGGTTTTGACTTTTACATTGTTAGAGGTGCCTGATTGAGGGCTGCCATCGGCCACGACATAATTGACACTGGCGATATTGTCGATATCAATCACACCCTTGCCGTTTTCGGCATGAGCGATATTTGCTTGCATAAGTAGCATCGACGCTGCCAGCGTAGTCAACGCACCGGTCTGATAGCGTGGGTTACGAGACAAAAATACGGCTTGGCGCATAATTAGTAATCCTACTTATGTGAGAAAATATGATAAAACCGCTCCAAATGTTTAGGAGTAAGGGGCGCTTTCCTGACCGTGGGTGAAGAAAGCGCCTAAAATATCAATAATGTTTAAGATGGTGGATTAGGGTTTAGTTTGTGCCTGTCTGAGAAATCTTGGCAGAAAAATACACATTCCCCACTTCTTTTCCGACCAATTTACTAAACGTACCAGTTATCAAGCTGCCGTTGATGCTAGGCGTTGCCACTGGCGAGTTGGCAGAGGTATCAGAGGCAAAATCATTCTGATATGTAGTGCTTTTGAGCGTATCTGACAACACCACATTGTTAATCTGAGTGTTGGTAAAGGTGTTGATGGCTTCTAGTTTATAAAAAATACAAGCACCAGCAGTGGCGTTGATATCAGAGGTAACCCAGTTAGTAATCGCTGTTGGCGCTGTGCCACACGCTGCCACTGCTTGGAATTTATCCAAATCAATGCCTTGCATGGTAGTGGTTGAGGTGGTATTCACATTGGCAGGTGCTGGCGTGCCATTGATCACCGTTTGCGGTAGTACAGTGATCGTCATTTTTTCAGAGGTACCAATGTCAGTGACGTTTGGAGATTTTTTGCTACCTGAACCGTTGGTATTTACCACAACACCGATGACAACTGAACCTGCAGGAGTATTGCCTTTAGCAGATACTAGACCATTTGGTGCCGCTTGGTTTAGGTCGTACTGGTTGTTTGGGTTGGCAGTCAGTATCGTTTCACCATTGTCCAATTTGCCATTGTTGTTTGCGTCGACGAATACTTGGCCGATATTAATTTTTTGGTTGTCATCGGTTGGCAGTACAGTAAACAATACTTCACCTGGGTTGGCCGCTTCGGTCACATCACTACCTTTGTTGGTGATGGTGTAGTTGTACACATTGTTTTGACTTTGTAGCGCCACTTCTTTGTCGGCAGAGGCAGTAATTGTCAGCTCACGGTTTTGACTGGTCGGCGTTACCGCGGCATTGTCGTTATTGTCTTTGCCGTCACGATCTGCAGGTAGGTTTGAGTCTTCGTAGTTGTTTTCTGGCGTGCCGTTTAGTGTTTTGTCACCTGAGTTATCGATCAAGTCAAACGTACCATCGCCATCGACATCATCTTTGACAACCGCGTAGTTGACAAAATCACTGGTCACAGAAGCATTGGTGGATTTTTTTGCACGGAAGGTGACAGTGATGGTTTGTGTCTTAGCGATATCTACACCAGCAAAGGTGATTTTATCGTCGGTGACAGAAGGGGTGATATTGACGACAGTGCCATTACGCTTGATGGTAGGGGCAGTGTAATTGGCCTCGCCATTTTTGATAAGCATCAAGCCGTTTGGTAGCGCGTCTTCAATAGTGACGTCTGTGCCGTCAGCGTTACCTTCGTTGGTCACACTGATGGTGTAATCAACATAAGCATTGGCATTATTCAAGTCGATATTACGAGTGCCCAAATTGGTCACTGCAGACTTGGTGATGGCATAAATAGGGGTCGTGGTGATAGCGTTATCAGTGTTGCTGGCGGTTGCAGTTTGTCCCTTACCATTTAGATAAGCACTGGTTGCCGATACGGTCAAAATACCGTTTTTACCAACGGTACGAGCAGCATCAGTGGTGGCAGCGATAGTAATCTTCGCAGACTCACCAGCACCTAGCGCGATATTGCCTCCATTGGCGACGGTCTCAACCCCACCAATATTGTTGTTATTGGCATCTACTTTTTGATAGGTAATGATGCTTTTGGCAATGGCATAGTCAAATTGATCGTTTGAAGCATTACCAATATTTACCTGATAGGTATCGGCGACGTTACCATCGTTTTTGAGCGTATGATTGAAGTTTACAGTCGCGCCGGCTTTTGGCGCAATGTTTTGATCTTTATTCAGATCGTCATTAGGATCGTTATCCACTGAAGTAGGAATTAAGCTAAAGGCCCCAGTTTCTGTGACATTGACGGTGACTTCGTTCGATTCGGCAGTCTGCGTTGTATCGTTACCCACGACTTTATATGTCGCTGTTGCGATGTTTCTGACTTTAAATGCATTGTTTTGATCATAAGTGACATTGGCAGCATTGCTACTGATTGCTGTGCCCATCGCAGCGATGACACCAACGGTTAACACGGAATGTTTAAATAATTTCGCTCTCATGCGGTAACTCTCCTAAGGGGGTGTAAGGTGTCAACAAAACATCAGTCAACAATGGTATTCAGTGCCACGGAGGCAGATTTCTTTGCTGGCAATAATTTGATATTCCAACGAAGGCTACGGTATTCAGATAAAGGGATTTTGACCAGCTTGCCATCGACCTTACGCATGAGTGGCATATCTGCATAGTTTTTGCCATCAATACTGGCTTGCGCGCTAGTAGGGAAGACCTCGCCAGTAAACGTCATGTTTGCTGGAATAGGTAAGGTCACGGCCAGATCGTTGATGTTTTGATTGATGGTGTTGGTGTAGGTTGCTTTGTATTGAACAATAGTGCCTGCAGGCGCTGTACTGACCGGTAAATAGCTGATTTTACCTTCTGCATTTTTGACTACTTTATTGGCAGTTAGCTCCATTTTTAGAGATTCGTTAGCGTGTGCCATGTTTAACAAGCCAGCGGATACGATGGTCGCCAATACAGTTGTGCGGATAGCGGTATAAAATGTCATATGATGTCCTTACGAATATCGTTGCTGTAGATTTGGTATTTGCTCGATGACAAACAGGTATTTAGAATGTGCAATATATATGCCATATGTCCTAAAAGCGCAAATAACATCGACAGCGCCGAGGTGTATTCCATACAGGCATTATTACAAGTGGATAACAATTAGTCACCAGAAACATGATAAGTGGTAGCTGAAGGGAGGTGGATGGTATAAATCCAAAAATAACCATATAGGAAGTTAATAAATATTTTTGATTTTTTCTTATATATGCTTGATATTATTGATTTTTTATATGGTTTTAAGGCGTGTGATTTAAGAGAAAAGAGGGTTTTATCGATCTAATCGACAGGATATTGAGAAATAAAACGCCTCTATTATTCTTTAATAGAGGCGTCAGTTGCTGATACGATGCTGATAGGCATAGGTTACAAAAATATAACTAACGGTTGGTCCTTATCTTAACGGAAAACTTCATGGTTGCTGTCCCTTGGGGGACTAATTGAGCGTATAAGTGTCATTACGGTTACCGGTGCTGGTCAACGTATGCTGGAATACTGCAAAGCCATTGGGCGTGGCATCTAGGTTTTCATTGATCGTGTCATTTGGTGTGCCATCTTCATTGTTTGCCGTTAATGAAAAAGACAATTGCTCAGAGACCTTGACGACAACTTCGTTAGATCGCACTTCTGGCTGTTTGACACCAGAAATATCATAATTCGCTGTCGCTATGTTTTTTATCAATACATCAGTCGTCGTGGTACCAGTAGAGGTATTGGCCATTGCACTGGCTGAGATACCTAATGCAGCGGTAACGCCAACCGTCATTAAGCCATATCTAAAGAGACTGGGTTTCATAAATAATTCCGAAACGAGAGTTAATGATTCAGGCAATCGTAATAAACGTCATATGGGTCGCGTCATAACAACAGCAAGCATAGATAACGGCGTTAAAAACAGGCGGTATAACGCACCCTATCGGCTTAACTGCATAGTTACAAAAAGACTATGGCATGTCATGGGAAAATTGATAAATGGCGGTTTGAAGTGGCTATCTTCTCAAAACGAACCATGAGAGATACAGTCAGTTCAAAATAAAATGGTCATAGATTTAAGCGCGCTACTGCGTCGTGCCATATCTGGTATTGAAATAAAAGTCACGTTTAGAGCGTGGCGGTAGTACAAAAGGCTTGGTCTTTACCGTACCGTTTTGGCCAACGGCGGGACTGCTGCTGTCGTAGTCTGCCGATGTGAGCGCGGGGTTTGCCAATGTCGATGTCACTGTGGCATTGGCCACCCCTTTTTTCTGAAGCTCATCTTGCATCACAAAATTGTCAATATTGACATTAGCGCGATTGGTGGCCGTGATTTTATAAGCGATACATCTACCCGGTGCGATGCCAGCTATCAAGTTTGTACTAAAACCGGTTTTTGGACTTGTGGAGTCGTTGATATTGGTATAGTTGAGTGTCGCTGGGCAGTTGTTTACATATTGGGACTTTCGCAAGACCAACGCGGCATTTTCGGCAATCACTCTACCAAAGTCATTATTTGGGTAGTGATAGGTATTGGCCGCTACATTAATCGTTTTTATGGATGAGGTCGTGCGAATAGGGTAGGAGGTGCCAGTTCTTTTTTCTAGCAAGCAAAGGTTGGGGTTGTTAGCCAAAGTCGTTTTAGGAATACTGATCTGATACTCTCCGAGAGGTGCATTATTTCTAATCACCGACTGAGTAGGGTAGATAGCGTCTGTATTAGAGCAATTGACCAACTGTACAGTACTACCTGCAATACCTGTTTCAGAAGCATTCGGGTCATATCGACCATTAAAATAGTTGGGTCTATTGGCATAAACACTGCTTGCAGAGGTTATGTCAGCATTGTCTTTGTCCGCTTTATTTTCAGGAATACCTCCGTTATCGTCGAAGACTGTACCAGAAAATATATATTGAGGAACATAACAGTAGTTATCTACTCGAAAGTCAATTTCTTGGTTAGTGGCTGTAGCCAAATATCCTGTATTCGAGTAACGGACATTTACAGATTTTACAGGTTCAGAAAACTGAACAGAGCCTTGGCATTGAGTACCTAGATTCTTAGCTGGACAGTTAGGATCATTGGTTGTTCTGGTTAATAAACCTTGCAAGTTTTGGCTGAAAATAATGTTGGAGTTAGTGATAGGTTGAAAGGTACCAGTAATGGTAGCACCCGCTTCATTTACTCCAGTAATTTGTATAAAGTCATCAAAGCTATTACCGCTACTATTTGCATAATCAATATCAAACGCACTTAACGCAACGTTGGTCAAGTAGATTGGTTGCATGGTAATGCTATTACGAAAATCTAGACGGATATCTGTAAAGGCCGTGGTGTTAGGGAACGTTCTTCTGACATTGATGGCTCTGACTCCTTGAGCCTCAATAACACCAAAGTTACCCAATATGGTGTTCGAGCTCGACTCTGTAGTATTCATCTTAATCTGTAAGGGAATACTGCCTGATGCATTGCCTGCGATGTTGACATAATTATCAGTATTCACTGCTGAGACTAGGTTAGTGTAGTCTGCGTTTGTCAGGCTGCTTTGAGAAGCACCAGTCACACCTTGGCAGTTGGCTCCTGGGTTAGGCACAATCGCATAGGAGGAGTGATTGATAGAAAGTAAACCTATAGCTCCTACAAAAGCCAAGAATAATAGTTTGTATCTTTGGTATGAATCTACATGCTGAGATTCTGTATAGTGCTTAGCCATATACATAATAGTATCCCTATCTATTCATATCGACATCTAAACCATGGGCGAAATCCATACACTGCTGACTTAATAAGCACATGTATAGGTTATGTAATTTGATACCTTACTATAAAGTATGAAAGCTTGTTGTAAGGAGTCGATAAGCGGCATATTTATTATGATAGAACGTAGTCAAAGTAACGCTTTAGATGGTTTTTACATGAATAACAGCTTCTCGCCTCATGGATTGTGCCTTAGAGCTGTATGTATTTTTATTTCAGTGTTGTTATTGCCTGCCTAGCTTCAAATAATAAACAAACCATTCACCCAATCACTAATCATTATTTATTTAAAAAATACATCTCATATCGCCATTTTTTTATCGCTATAAACAACTTTCCCATAAGCGCCTATAATGGAGAGTTATTATCATTTGATGATCAAATATAGCAGTCGATACATCTCTTAAAGTACGCCAGAACCACTCCGATAAATTTAACAAGGAAGTCCTTGAGTAAACCATGTCCACACGCCAGTATGAAGTAATACTTTGATTTAATAATACCCTGCCACCGAGTAGGGATGACCGATAGAAAAGGATTCATAACGATGAACTATTATAAGGATGCTGACAGCACCGAAACCCAAGAATGGCTTGAAGCCTTTGAGTCTGTGATCAAACATGCAGACAAAGATCGCGCGCAGTTTTTACTAAAAGCCTTATACAATATGGCGGTGCAAGAAGGTCTGCCATTCAACCGCCTTGATACTGCTTATATCAACACCATCGCAGTCGAGGACGAGCCGATGTATCCTGGCGACTTGACCATTGAGCGTAAGATTCGTGCGCTGATTCGCTACAACGCACTGGCGATGGTGATGCGTGCCAACAAAAACGATGACGATCTAGGTGGTCATTTGGCGACATTTGCCTCTAGTGCCACGTTATATGAGACAGGCTTTAACCACTTTTTCCGAGCCGCAAGTGACCATTTCGGTGGTGACATGGTTTATTATCAGGGTCACTCCGCGCCAGGTATCTATGCCCGTTCTTATTTAGAAGGCCGCTTGAGTGAAGACCAGTTGGATAATTTTCGCCGTGAGGTCGGTGGTAAAGGCTTATCAAGTTATCCGCATCCCTATCTGATGCCGGACTATTGGCAGTTCCCAACGGTCTCTATGGGACTTGGCCCGATCATGTCGATTTATCATGCGCACGTTCATCGCTATATGGAAAACCGTGGCTTGCTCGAAAAAGAAGGCCGTAAAATCTGGACTTTCTTAGGTGATGGCGAGACAGACGAGCCGGAGAGCTTGGGTGCCATCTCGCTTGCTGGCCGCGAAAAACTAGACAACCTAATTTGGGTCATCAACTGTAACTTGCAGCGCCTCGATGGCCCTGTGCGTGGTAATGGCAAGATTATTCAAGAGCTAGAGTCGGTATTTCGCGGTGCAGGCTGGCGCGTGATTAAAGTCATCTGGGGTGGTAATTGGGATACACTGCTTGATAAAGACGTGACAGGTGTGCTCAAGCACCGTATGGAAGAAGTGGTCGATGGTGAGTACCAGCTATATGAGGCACGTACTCCTGAGTTTACTCGTAAAGAGTTTTTTGGTAAATACCCAGAGCTTGAAGAGATGGCCAATGAGCTGTCTGACCATGACATCTCGCGTCTAAACCGTGGTGGCCACGACCCAATGAAGGTCTATGCTGCCTTTAGTGAAGCCATGAAGACCAAAGGTCAACCAACAGTTGTCTTGGTCAAAACAGTCAAAGGTTATGGGCTCTCGACGCAAGCGCAAGCGGTGAATAAATCGCACCAAATCAAAAAGCTAGATCATGAGTCATTGAAGTATTTCCGCGATCGTTTTGATTTGCCATTCAATGATGAAGAGCTTGAGACGCTGCCGTTTTATCGTCCAAAAGAAGACTCGCTTGAGATGAAGTATCTAAAAGGTCGCCGTGAAGCGTTGGGCGGTCATTTGCCAAACCGTCGTAGTGGTCATATTCCTTTAAATATCCCTGATTTATCGATTTTTGATCGTATCTTAAAAGGCAGTAATGGCAAAGAGCAGTCGACGACCATGGTGTTTGTCCGTCTGTTATCAGCGATGCTAAAAAACAAAGACATTCAAGATCGCGTCGTGCCGATCGTTCCTGATGAGGCGCGTACCTTTGGCCTAGAGGGCATGTTCCGTCAGTTAGGTATTTACTCGGCGTCAGGACAGAAATATACACCAGAAGACAGTGAAGCGCTGATGGGCTATAAAGAAGCCATCGACGGTCACATGTTGGAAGAAGGCATCAACGAAGCAGGGGCGATGAGTACTTGGATTGCGCTGGCGACCAGTTATTCGGTCAACGCTTTGCCAATGATACCGCTGTATATTTACTATTCTATGTTTGGCTTTCAGCGTGTGGGCGACTTGGCATGGGCGGCAGGCGACTGTCAGGCACAAGGTTTCTTACTTGGTGCGACAGCAGGCCGTACGACACTCAATGGCGAGGGCTTGCAGCATCAAGATGGCCATTCGCAGATTTTGTTTAACACTGTGCCGAACTGCGTGAGCTATGACCCATGCTATGGTTATGAGCTGGCGGTCATCATGCATGATGGCCTACGCCGGATGTATGGTGAGGGTGAGCGCGTGTATTATTACTTGACCCTCATGAACGAAAACTACGAGCAGCCAGCCATGCCAGAGGGTGCGGAAGAAGGCATCAAGCGCGGGATGTATTTGCTAGAAGACAATGGCTCAAGCCAAGTACAGCTGCTTGGTTCTGGAGTTATCCTACGCGAAGTACAAAAAGCGGCGAAGATTTTAAAAGAAGAGTTTAATATCACTGCCAACGTTTGGAGCGTCACCAGCTTTAATGAGCTGACGCGTGACGGTATGGCATGTGATGACTACAATCGCTTGCACCCAATGGATGAAGAAAAAGTGCCATGGGTCACAGAGCAATTGGCACCGCATAAAGGGGTGGTGGTCGCGGCAACAGACTATATGCGTAACTACTCAGAGCAGATACGTGGCTGGTTACCTGATAGTCGTCCTTATACCACATTGGGTACCGATGGTTATGGTCGCTCAGATACCCGCGAAAAACTACGCAGCTTCTTCCATGTAGATGCCGCTCATATCGTGGTGGCGACGCTCAAGCGCTTGGCAGATGAAGGCGAAGTAGAAATGCGCTTGGTCAAAGATGCAATCTCAAGCTTTGAGATTGAGGCCGATCAGCCGCCAGCATGGCAGCAGCAGCCTTATTACGATCATTTCCCAGATGCACCAGCTCCTGACAACATCAACCCAAGCCCTGTGCCTGAGTTTGTCAGTGAAGAGGATGATGAAATCAGTAATGAAGGCCGCGCCGAAGATCAAGCTGACGCGACGCTGCTCAATAACGATGATGTCAAAGAATAATAACGATAAGACGAGGAGATAAACCATGGACATTAAAGCCCCCGATTTGGGTGTCGATAGTGCCGAAGTCAGCGAAATTATGGTCGAAGTTGGCGATGTCATCGAAAAAGACGACAATATCATTTTATTAGAGTCTGACAAGGCATCAGTGGAAGTACCAAGCTCTGCTGCTGGTAAAGTCACCAAAATCAGCGTTGCTGTTGGTGATCAAGTCAGTGAAGGCATGGTGCTCATTGAGCTTGAAAGCGCTGCGGCCGATACACAAGCAGAAGCACCAGCCAGCGAAAAAAGTGCTGATGACGCCCGCAATCAAGCGGAAGAAAAGGATGCTGGCGCACAGTCTGAGGCCACAACTGAGTCTCAAGCTGCTGATGCTAGCTCGTCAGAGTCCAAACAGCCTGCGCCGAGCGCGGGTACAGCCAGTACACATGCATTGCCAGATTTAGGTGTTGAAGAAGCGCAAGTGGCCGAGATCATGGTCAGTGTCGGTGATACCGTCAGTGCCGAGCAATCGATTTTGTTGATTGAGTCGGACAAAGCCTCGGTGGAAGTGCCAGCCCCTATCGCTGGCAAGGTCGAAAAAATACTGGTCGAAGCAGGCGATATGGTCGCCAACGGTCAAGATTTTATTGTCATTATTGGTGAGGATGAGACCAATAGCACGTCTGAAACACAGGAGTCTGGAACAGAAGCTGTGTCAGCCAAAGCAGATGGCGAGGCTGGCAGCAGTGAGCAGCAATCCAGTGCTAAACAACAGCCGACAGCTGCGCAAAAACAAAGCACTCAAGCGACAGGCGCTAGTGCTGCCAGCAAAAGCGGTGGCAAGCTGACAGAAAGTCAAGTGAATGAAAAGCTTGTCGATGTGTATGCAGGTCCTGCCGTACGTAAGCTGGCACGCCAAATGGGTGTGGATATTACTCAAGTGAGTGGCTCAGCGCTCAATGATCGTATCTTAAAAGAAGATGTGTTTGCTCATGTCAAAGAAAGCTTAAGCAAACAAAAAGCGGCACCGACAAACAGCGCTGGCGCTCAGGCGAGCCTGCCAAACTTACCCGATATGAGTAATACCGAGATCTGGGGAGAGACTGAGACTCAGGACTTAAGCCGCTTACAAAAGGTCTCTATACCGCAGCTTAACTACAATACCTTGCTGCCACAAGTCACACAGTTTGATTTGTCCGATATCACCGAGACTGAAAAACTGCGTGGTGAGCTCAAAGGCGGTATGAAAGCTGAAGGTATTGGCTTTACTATCCTAGCCTTTGTGGTAAAAGCGACGGCTCATGCCTTAACGCAGCATCCACGCTTTAACAGTCATTTGAGCGATGACAATACTCAGATTATCGTACGCAAAAGCGTCAACATGGGTATCGCTGTGGCGACGGATGATGGGCTTATCGTACCCGTTATCAAAAACGTTCAAGACAAAGGTCTTAAGCAGATCGCCATCGAGATAGGTGAGCTGGCAGCAAAAGCTCGTGATAAAAAGCTTGGCACTAAAGACTTACAAGGTGCAAGCTTTACCATATCGAGCCAAGGCAACCTAGGGGGTACCGCCTTTACGCCGTTGGTCAATTGGCCACAAGTGGGTATCTTAGGGGTCTCTGAGGCCAGTATGCAGCCGCGCTGGAACGAAACCAAGCAGACGTTTGAGCCGCGTTTGATGCTGCCGCTGTCGTTGTCTTATGATCACCGAGTGATTAATGGTGCTGATGCAGCAGTATTTACCCGTTATATCGCTACCTTGTTAGCAGATCCGCGCCGTATCTTGCTGTAGCTCTGACCGACAGCGCTTTTGAGTGCTGTTTGGCTAATAGCGGCTGATAGATTGCATCAATGGTTATGTATTACAAAGAGACTGTCCGCATGGATGGTCTTTTTTTATGAGCTTATGACGTAAAGTGCGCCAACGTGATGTTGGGTTGGTTATAAAAAAATAACAATAAACAGATTGCAGCAAATCATACAGACAAAAAAGCCAGCACATCGGCTGACTTCTTATCTGGCATACTTTACTTGCTATGATAGATTTATTAGAACTGTTTTACAAACGCAACGCCATATACCCATGGGCTGATATCGACTTCACCTAAGTCATTACCGTTTAGGCTAGCGTCAGTTTTGATGTCCATGTAGCGCGCGTCAATACGGAAAGACTCAGTAGGCGCATATGGGATGTCAAGACCGATATGGCCAGCAACGCCAACGCTATCGTCTAGCTCTAAATCATTACCGTTACCTAGGTAGACTCTTTCTTTAAAGAAAGTTGTATAGTTCACACCAACACCAACGAAAGGCTTCACATTCATAGGCAAGTTATAGCCGTCGAAGTGATACTGTACAGATAGAGTAGGTGGTAGATGCTGAGTTTTGGCATCAACTTCGTTACCATTTGCATCAGTTAGCGTGATGTCATGATGGAATGGGATGGCTGCTAGTAGTTCAACACCAACGTTATCAGCAACAAAGTATTCGCCACTGATGGTTGGGCGCACATCGCCATCAACATCTACTGATAAGCCATTGTTTAAAGTACCGTTGTCGCTTTTAGGGTCAACATAGTGTGCACCAGCGGCCACTGTCCACGTACCAGCAGGAACGGCAAAAGCAGAAGTCATAGTAAGTGCAGTAGCAGCGGCTAAAACTAGGGATTGTAGTTTCATCGTTTGATTCCTTAACGTAATAGAGGATTATCAGTCAGCTAATGAGGGATGACAGTAGTGACCAATACATAATATTATGATTATTGATTAATCTGTAACATTATAACGCCATTATAATACAAAACCACTATTTCTGTAAGGTAATAAATGGTTATTCTCAGTATTAAACCAATACTTTTGCGTAAAGTTATCGATATCGAGGTATTGTGAACTTTTAGAAGTGGGTTATAGGTAAAGGACAAATGTTTTATTTTATAAACGGAGGCGCGCCATACTATGCTTGGTTATTGTAGTAACTCTCCTCTGCGTTGTACTAACGCACGGACGATGCAGCTATTAAATGAAGTAGATGGTTGTTGTCCTGAGTGCCATCTGTTTTTGTTGCCTGCCCAAAATGTCAGTCAGCAGTTAAAGATCGATGAACGGTTTTTACGATTGGCCGTTTTGGCAATTGCCTTTACGCTGCTGATAACTGTCTATATTTACTATAAAAATTTTGTATAATCTGAGGGTACACGCTAGCTGTAGATAACACGCAGCAGCCGATCGACGCCTTTTAGGTCAGCTTTGGCATTATGGTGGTCACGGTGGTTTTTTGCGGCAATGGCGATTTATTTTATTTATCCACGCGCGGATTTTACCGCATAAGGTCAGCATGCTACTCCAATCTATACGGCGCTTGCGTCTTTTTGTTTATGATATTTTGCAAAATGATGAGCATGACACGCGGTTTAGTCGTTATGTGGACTACTTCCTGATTTTTTTGATCATGACCAATGTCGCCGCTGTGATTGCCGAGTCTGTAGACAACTGGTATTACCCTTATCAAGACTATTTTATTTGGTTTGAAAACTTCTCTATCGTTATTTTTTCTATTGAGTATTTACTGCGTTTGTGGAGTGTGGCCGAAGCCAAACCAGATAATACTACTTGGCGTCAGCGCTGGGAGTGGCTCAAAAGCCCGTCGGCGATGATCGATTTGATTGCAATTGCCCCTGCCTTTTTAAACTTCTTTGTCTCTATTGACTTGCGTTTCTTGCGTATTTTGCGTCTGTTTCGGATTCTGAAACTCACCCGCTACTTTGCCTCTATGCGTATCTTGCTGGTGGTCATTAGTAAAGAAAAAGGCTCGTTTCAAGCGGTTATCTTTATCTTGATTATCATGATTGTCACCGCCTCTAGCGGGATTTATTTGGTCGAAAATCACGCGCAGCCAGATGAGTTTGAGTCGATACCGAAGGCGATGTGGTGGGCGGTGGTGACGCTGACGACCGTCGGCTATGGTGATGTCACGCCGATCACCAATGCAGGCAAGATATTGGGTGCCATCATTACCATATTGGGTGTGGGTCTGGCGGCATTGCCAGCTGGTATCTTAGCGACTGGTTTGGCCAATGAGCTGGCTCAGCGCCGCGAGGAGTTAGAGCAGCATTTTCGTGAGCAGCTGATTGACAGTGATTTTGATTTGGTGCAAAACCAGATGATGATTGACAAGATTCGCCGTGAGCTGGGGCTGGACAAGGAGCAGGCGCAAAATATCGTTTTGCAAGTACTACGTGAGCAAGAGCTTGAGCGCCGCGAAAGAGAGGTAGAAAGGCGGCAAAAAAATTACTGCCCGCATTGCGGCGAGCCGTTATAACACAGTGCACTACTCAACACGCGCTAGTCTTTTTTATCCCTTTTGTGGTTGAGTAGTTTTACGGCGTTATTTCGACAGCTTCATTCCTGCGATTTCATTTTTATGGTCTCATTTTTATGGTTTTAATGGCTGCAGTCAAACGCCGTGGCTGATTTCTCTTTATAGGCTTTTTATAGGCCTTGGGGAATAGGAAGGGCGCGCGCCAGTTCATAGGCGACTTGCTGCGCGGCTGTGGCCAAATCCTCTGCTGCCAGTGGTAAGTTTTGCAAAGTTAGATGCCAGTCATCTACTTCTCGGCGTAAATGAGCGACCCAAAGTGTTTGGCAGTCGCGTGGCAGCTGTTTGAGATTGACTTCAAAACAGCGATTGCCTTCATCATCACTTAGGTGTATCTCGCCTTTTTTGACTCGAGAAAAAGGGTGGCCGTGATAAGAGTTGGCCATCATGGCGATATGGGTGATATGCGCAGGGATTTTGTCTAAATACAGTCTGATCTGCTCTTGATCAAGCGGTGCCAAATACATGGCCTGCTCACCGCGATCTTTGCCATTTAAGCTATCGCCTTGATGGCGTACCGACTCCGCTTTGTCTCGCAGCTGCTTAAACCAGACGATATCGCTGATGGTGCAATTGTCATCGTATAACGCGCACGCGATGTCGATATCTATCGCGCCTTGGTTTTTTTTAAAACGTTTTAGCAGTCCCTTTGGCTCAATTCTGGTAAATTCGTAGTTTAGCGCAAAAAACAAAGTCCCCGCATCTAAGCCTAGTCCTCTTAAGCTGTCGGAAAGTAGTGGCGATGGGGTCGTGGTCGACATAGTATTCCTTTTACAATGGTTCGAGTTGCAATGGTTCGAGGGTGTTATCGTATTTGAATCTGTAACTCTTCAGTCAAGATAATGCCAATTAATCAGGCTTATTATCAGTGGCGTTATTGGTACTGTTATCCAAGACGGCTCGATATAGTAGCTCGGGCTGGGCATTGAGCAGGCCACTACCAAAGCCGCGCAACCACCAAACCAGCTGTGAGGTTAGGTTGACCGTGGCTTTGATGGTTAGAGTGTCGTCATCATTGACGGTGACGGTTTGATCGTCGCTAAGCTTGCTTTCTGTCAGACTTTTGCCAGCTTGTTTGGTGAATTGTAGCTCAATGGCCGTGTTTTTGCCACGCTCAGGCAGCTCGCCAAACAACGGATGACTAAAGCCCATACTGCCTGCCTCCAAATAGGTGTCGAGCTGAAAATCCTCTGGCGTTTGTGCCGGACTCTCTAAAATCTCGACGCTATCAAACCGATGCAGAGCAAAGGTGCGAATGATGGCTTCTGGGTCATCGGTACGGGTCGCTAGTAAATAGATAATCACGCCGCGCTGAATGATGGCAATGGGGTTTAGCGTATATTCGCTGGCCTCATTTTTGTTGCTACGGGTGTAGCAGGCTTTGACCTGCAATTGATAAAAGAGCGCGTGATACAGATTGTCTTTGCTCTCGAGGTCAATATGCGGGGCGATTAAGGGCTGGGTGGCAGGCTCAATGCGTACTCGGTCAATCCAAGAGTGCGTGACTTTACTGTTTTTTAGCTGTCGTCTTGCTAAATCAAACCAAGGAAACAGCTCGTCTAAAATCACGGGCGGTAATAGCTGGGTGAGGTTGGCCTCTACCATATTAAAAGCCACCGCTTGTGATAGATTCATATGCGGTAGGCTGTGTAGCGGGGCATCGTCACGCCAGCGCCAGCCTTGCGGGTTGGCGTTGTTTTTTTCGATGGGAAAGCGTTTGGACAAGGCATTTAGGTCGCGCTGTACGGTGCGCAGACTGATGTCAAACCCTGCAAGTTTGAGCTGCTCGTAAATGTGCGTCGTTCCCACCCAGCGATTGCGCTGTAACTGTGAGAGTACTTGCCACTGCCGCGCTGTGGTCGCCGCGCCATGACGATTATTATGATGAGTCTCTGCAGCAGGGGCACTGGTGCTCGTGCGCTGCTCGTCTATTCGCTCATCTGTGTGGGTATGATGTACAGTCATTCAGAGATAACCTTTATGAAGTCGTAAATCAATGTCGCAATCGATATGGATATTTTAATGCTGGTATTTTAACGAATCCGCCGCGGGTTATCATGGCAGAAAAGCAGCTTGACGTCTATCTTGACATCTATGTTGTGTCTATCACTGATGAGCAGCGTATGATAAATGACGGTAGCAGGTCGTCAGCCCATGCTCTGATGCCTGTCACCATCAGGGCTGGGCGATGTCAGGCGACTCATCAGCTGTCGTGATATCCGCGCTTGAGTGGTCGTCATTGCCTTTTTTGCCCTTATCCTCTTGACGTTGACGTCTTTTTTTCTTGTCTTTTTTCTTTTTTGCCTTGCGCTTTTTTTGGCTGGTTTGCTTGGCATCTTTGTCCTCAATATCGTCATCGACGTTTTGGTTTTCGTCCCACAGTAATAAGCGATTTAATACTTTGCCAAACAACGTGTCTTTACGATAGCGGCCTTTTTTATTCATGGTGTCGACAGGCAGTCCTGTCATCAGTGTCAACGCTTCACTCAGGCTCTGCACTCCATAGATATGAAACTTACCCGCTTTGACCGCAGCGATGATGTCGTCGCGCAGCATCAGCTGCTGGACGTTGGCAATAGGGATGACCACGCCTTGCTGGCCTGTCAGTTCTTGCTCGCGGCAAGCATCAAAAAATCCAGCGATTTTAGCGTTGATACCACCGACAGCTTGTACCTCGCCTAATTGGTTCATGGAGCCAGTAATGGCTAAGGACTGATCGATTGGTACATCCGCTAAGGCTGAGAGCAGCGCGCAGCCTTCGCTGACCGTGGCGCTGTCGCCATCGATCTGCGCGTAGCTTTGCTCAAAAGCAAGTGAGGCACTAAAGTTAAGGGCATGGTGTTGACTAAACAGCGCCCGCAAATAGCTGGTCATAATCAGCATGCCCTTAGCATGTAGACTACCGCCCAAATCCACATCGCGCTCGATATCGAGAATCTCACCTGCGCCGATGTTGGGTTGAATGACGGCGGTGAGGCGTGCTGGCATGCCAAACTCGCTATCGGCATAGCTGACCACGGTCAGGGCGTTGACTTGCCCGACCGCATGACCTTGGGTTTGAATGAGCTGCTGGCCGTTTTTTAGCTCATCCCAATATAAGTCGCGCAGATACCCTGAGCGCTCGTCCATATCGTCAATGGCTTGCATGACGTGATGGGCATCAACGATATGCTGGCCATCTAAGCGCGCATGGCGATCAGACTCGTGCAGCAGTTTGATCAACAAGTCGCTGTGTAAGCTTAAGCGGTCTTGGTCTTCGGCTTGTAAGCTCAAATGCTCAAGCAGCGCCGCCTGTGCATTGCGATCGAATGGATAGAGGCTAGCATGATCGATGATATCAGCCATTTTTGCCACCAATGCCAACTCGTGCTCAGGGCTGCGCGTCACATCGTCGTGGAAATCGGCACGCACCTTAAAGACGGCATCAAACTCAGGCTCAAGCTCCAAAAGCTCGTAATATAGGTCAGCTTCGCCCAGCAAAATCACCTTGACCTCAAGGTCAATGGGTGATGGCGCAAGTGATAAGCTACCCGTCAAAGTCAGCATTTGCTCAAGGCTGGAGAGTTTGATTTTGCGTGATTGCAGCGCGCGTTTGAGACCTTGCCAAGCATAAGGATGCTCAAGTAAATGACTGGCCTCCAACAACAGATAACCGCCATTGGCACGGTGTAGAGCGCCCGCTCGAATCATACTGACGTCAGTGGTGACTGTGCCCAACTGGGTGATTTGCTCGACATGGCCCAATAGGTTTAGATGCGTCGGCAAATCCTCAAAGACCACAGGTGCACCACTGTCTGGCGCGTGACTGACGATGACATTGACCGCATAACGACTGGGAGTGGTGGCCAGCGCTGCTGTGACAAACTCTTCATCATCGCCATTGACGATGCGCTCAGCATGCGTGACCATATCTGCAGATACGGCTTTTAGGTAATCGACGACTTGTGGCTGAGCTGCAAACTGCTGATAAACAGGGGCAAATAATGGCTGTAGGGCACGGCGTGCAATGTCACGATGCAGCGCTTCGATGGCGTCATTGGCTTCGTCTTCTAATTGCTCTAGTGCGATGGTGAGCTGACTTAAGCGCTTTTGCATGTGGTTTTTTTGTACGAAGTTGTCGAGCTCGGCTTCGTACTCGTCATCGCCAGAGGGCACCTTGTCTTGCTTGCCACGACGATGCGCCGTCTCATTGGGCTTGGCCGCGGATTGCGGATTATCTGATTTAGGGCTAGCGGGAGGAGTGTGCTCAGCGGCGGTATCGGCGGCGCTGCTACTCTCCGTTGGCAGCTGACTTGAATGGACAAACACCGCTTTGTTATCAAACGAGCGAAACGTCAAAGCCAAGTCGTATTGCTTGCCTTCGGCATTGAGCACATCATAAGCCTGACTTTCTTTTTGATGGGTGGCGTTTTTGATGGCTTCTATTTTGCTTTGGTATTGATCACTGCGAAAACGCTGACTGAGGCGTTTTTTGGCTTGCTGCCACAATTGGCTCACCTGCTGCTGCAATATCTCTGCTTGTCCAGCAGGTAGGGATAATGCTTGCGGCGTACGAGGATCAGCGAAATTATGCACATAGACCCAGTCATCAGGCGTTGGCGCATCGGCAGCGATGCGAGTCAATAAACGGCTGATGACCGTACGTTTGCCCAAACCGTTTTCGCCCGCGGCAAACACATGATAGCCACTGGCTTTGATGTCTAGGGCGGTTTGCAATGCTTTTAGCGCTCGCTGCTGGCCAAAGCCCACGTCCAAATCAGGGGCAGATCGGGTGTCGCTTGGCAGTGCCGCAGGATCGCTATAGCGCTTCAATTGCGCAGCGCTTAGGTGGCAGTGCTGCTTCACTTCTAAAAAACGTGGATGCAGCTGCGTTACCTTTTTTGCGTGTTTTGTCTGTTCTTTGGTGGTGTCTATTGCTGGGTCGGTCAGCTGAGTCGAGGGTGTTACCATATCATTAGTGTCTTGTTTGGTCGCGTTTTTGATGATTGGGAAGTGTTGCTATGAGGCGGTTTGATTATCGGTGTCTAGGATGCGGCCTTTAAAAATGAGCGATTGGTTTTTTAGTATATTTCATCATAAAGCTGCGGTCTTTGCTGCATATGATAGCAGTAAATACTCAGCGGTTTGCTATGATTAAAGAACAATAACGCCTCAAAGACTGCGCAGATAGTATAAGATGTCTCACATTGGGGCAATCTGCAACTATTCAATACGCGGAGTGCGTGATAAAATAGACGGTTCACATGTCAAAACTGGATAATGCGCCTTATGTCAGCTTCTGCCAAAAAAACCTCATCATCTACCAGCGTGAATCATGCCGCTATCGATCCGGCCGGCTTTGTTAAACTTGGCATACAGCTGCCAGCACTGGCCGATACGTTGGCGCAAGCGATCAATGAGCTGGGTTTGTCTTTGAGTGAGACGCAGCAGCGCACGCTATTATTGTACTTAGATCAGCTTTTATTGTGGAATAAGGCGTATAATCTCACCGCCATCACTGATCCCAAAGAAGCGCTGATCAAGCATGTGATTGATTGTTTGGCTATTATACCGCATTTGCCGTCAGGGTCACTGTTAGATATCGGTACAGGGGCAGGGCTGCCAGCCGTTATTATCGCGATTTGCCAGCCTGAGCGCGCTTGCACAGCCTTAGACAGCAATCAGAAAAAAATTCGCTTTATCAAACAAATCAGTAGTGAGCTTGGCCTACATAATATGCAGCCTATTGCCTCTCGTATCGAGGCGCATGAGGCCAGCTATGAGGTGGTGACCTCGCGAGCCTTTGCCAGCCTGATTGATTTTGTCCACGTGGCACAGCCAAGACTGGCCGCAGAGGGGCGCTTGTGTGCGATGAAGGGCAAAGCGCCAAGCGATGAAGAGCTGCAAGCGCTCGAGCATGACTGGCGTATCGACACCATAAAGTTAACAGTGCCGCGTTTACATGATAGTCGTCATTTGATTGAATTGTCTGCTAAAAATGTCTAAGCTATGAGCCCGTGCGGTCGTGAAACATCGTTTACCTTGATATCCAAATAGCATATATTGATGAGCCTCAAGGTTGCAGGGTGTTGAGATTGCAGGCGATGTCTGCAAGCATCAGTAAAACATAGAATAATAGTAATAGATCCTAATAAAATTGAGTGAGTGTATGGAAATCATAGCAATTGCCAATCAAAAAGGCGGCGTGGGTAAAACCACGACGGCGGTAAATTTGACCGCCAGCTTGGCTGCTAAACGCAAGCGTGTCCTGCTGATTGACCTAGACCCACAAGGCAATGCGACCAGTGGTACAGGTGTCGATAAAAACGAGCTGTCCTTGACCATCGCTGATGTGCTGCTCGATGGCGTCTCACTGGCTGATGTGATTGTCCCAAGTCCTGCTGGGTTTGACGTGATTGGTGCCAACCGAGATTTGGCGGGTATGGACATCACTTTGATGAACAAAACAGACAGTCATGAGCTATTTAAAAATGCCATGGCGGCGCTGGTAGAGCAGCAAGCCGCTGCCAACACACCGGCTTATGATTATGTGATTATCGATTGCGCGCCGAGTTTGAATTTATTGACGATCAATGCTTTGGTGGCAACTGACGGCGTGATTATTCCGATGCAATGCGAATACTATGCGCTAGAAGGGCTGGCCGACTTGTCGCAGACTATTGAGCGTTTAACGGAGCTCAATCCAAATCTCTATATACGCGGCGTCGTAAGAACCCTATATGATGCACGTAACACACTCGCACGCGATGTCTCAGCCGAGCTTGAGGCGCATTTTGGCGATATCATGTACAAAACCCACATTCCCAGAAACATTCGTCTGGCAGAGGCACCTGCTCATGGTCTGCCGGTGATTGCGTATGAGAGGTGGTCAAAAGGGTCGCGCGCTTACCAAAAACTGGCCGCTGAAGTGATCAAGCAAAGCGCCTAAAAACGCGGCGTGGCCAGCGTTAGAGTAGATAAGCAGTAACTATCATATTTATAAGTAATGAGTAAGCCGCATTTGTAAAAAATGGGCTTTTATTTTAGTGTTAGAGGATAGGTAATCATGGCGAAAAAGAGAGGGTTGGCGGCCAATCGAGGCTTAGATGCCTTATTAGGGTCAATCAAAAAAGAAAAGCAAATTACCGCCTCTGCCTTGCAAGACGATATGGCTGCGCGTGGCAATGCTGCGCCCGTCGACACGTCAGATACCTCGCCATCAAACACGAACGAAAAAGCGCCTAGTGTCGCGACTCGCTCTGAGCGTACCAATGCTGCTAAAACCCAAACGCGTGCTGCTGATAGCAGTGGCCGAAAATCACGGGCTACAAACAAGGCAGCGGCCAAACCGCGTGCCACAGGTACAGACAACAGTGTGCTTGAAGATCAAATCAGCTTGGTGCAGATCGATGTCAAACGCCTGCAAGCGGGTAAATACCAGCCGCGCCGTGATATGAGTGAAACGGCGCTGGCAGAGTTGGCATCGTCTATCGAGCAGCATGGCGTCATGCAGCCTATCGTGATTCGTCCACTACTGGCCAGTGAAGATAAGAGTGAGGATTTTGTCACGCACGAAATCATCGCAGGTGAGCGGCGCTGGCGTGCGGCCAAGATGGCAGGTAAGCCAGTCATTCCAGCGATTGAACGCGCTTTGTCTGATGAGCTGGCGATTGCGCTAGCATTGATTGAAAACATCCAGCGTGAAGACTTATCCGTGATTGAACAAGCCGCTGCACTGCAGCGCTTTCATACCGAGTTTGGTATGAGCCATGCGATGATCGCTGAGGTGGTCGGTAAGGCGCGTACCACTGTGTCAAACTTGCTGCGTCTCAACCAGCTGCATGACACGGTCAAAGATCATTTGGCCAACAATGCGCTTGATATGGGGCATGCGCGTACCCTGTTGGCGCTCTCTTCTGAGCAGCAGCCGATCATCGCCCAAAAGATCATCGATGGCGGCATGACGGTACGCGAAGCTGAGAAGCTGGTAAAATCCATCCTCCAGCCTGCGCCAAAAGTCAGCTGCGCTGAGCAAGTGCAATCACGTGACGTCGAGCGTTTGACCCAGCGCCTGACAGATATGCTCGGCGCTGAAGTAAAGCTTAAGCACAAAAAAGACGGACAGGGCAGTGTCGAGATATTTTTTCATAGTCAAGACCAGCTGGCCGCTTTGATCAAACAGATAGAAGCGCAGGCTTAACAAGCGCCATCTTTATAACAACTATTTAAAAAAACATAAAAGAGAAGCAATATGTGGGAGTTGGTAAAGGCAGGTGGTTGGTTGATGACGCCGATTGTGTTGTGCTCAATTTTGGCATTGGTCATCATTATCGAGCGTAGTCATACCTTACAGTTTAACAAAATCGTTCCAAGCAGACTGCGTGAACAGCTAATCACACGCTTGCGTGAAAACGGTGATATCGGCCGCACTCAGCTGATGAACGTTAAAGAAAAAACCCCATTAGGCGATATCCTAGCGACAGGGCTGCTCTATCGCCAGTATGGGCTAGACTCGATGACCATGCACATGCAAAACCGTGCCAGTGTGCAAATCCATCAGTTAGAAAAAAACATCAATATGCTCGGCACCATCGGCGCGATTGCCCCACTGCTCGGGCTATTGGGTACTGTACTGGGTATTATTTCATCGTTTTTGGCAATTACTGATGGCGCGATGCAGGACCCGACGATGCTAGCTGCTGGGGTATCACAAGCGCTGATAACCACAGCTGCAGGGATGATTGTGGCCATCCCTGCACTGGTGGCCTATCGCTATTTTCAGCGCCGTATCATTGATATCAATGCACAGTTTGAGACCCAAGCGGGCTTGATGATTCAAGAGCTATACGACTATCACCTGCTAGCAGATAGTAATCTGGCGGATATGCGTCAGTTTCCTTCTGCTGCAGTAGAGGGCGCGGCAGACTCAGCGCCTGCTATGCATGGGTTAGAGGTCAATGCTGAAGCAGCCATGACCTCATAACCTGCGTCAGTGGTTATCAATATTCTACGTTATCAGTATTCTACCAAGTGTGGTATTGAGTCAATTAAAGAGAATGGTATGCGCTTTAGAAAACCGACGGTCGAGCCCCTTGAAATCAATCTGACACCGATGATTGATTGTTTATTATTCTTAATCGTGTTTTTGTTGCTGGCCACCTCGTTCAATCATTTTAGCCGTTTAAATATCATTCTCCCTGAGGCAGAAGGGGTGGCGCTGACAGAGCAGAACAATACCATCGAAGTGGCAGTGCAAGAAGATGGCAATTATCTTGTCAATGGCATCACACTTGCGAGCAGTAATGAAGCGGAGCTGACCAGTATGCTTCAGCAAGAAGCCGGCAGCAATCGTGAAATGCTCTTTGTCATCGCGGCAGATGCCAATGCCACGCACCAATCAGTCGTGCGCGTGATGGATGTCGCTGGCAAAATGGGGTTTTTGAACCTAAATATCAGTACGGTTGTGCCGCTTGGCCAGTCGTTACCGCAATAATATATGGCGTGCTCGATGCCGCACTTATCTGTAAAGCTGTAGTTCAGTGAAGCTGCAGTTCTGTGAAGGTGCAGTATAGATACAGTCCATTCATGTTATGACACCCAAATTGAGGCTTTTATGAGCCAAGCTTATTCATCTGACGCTAAAAAACCGTCTGCGAAAAAACAGTCGGCTGCGCCCTCAGGTACGCCAAAATACCAGACATTGCTGCGGCTGCTACGCTATCTTAAGCCGTACTGGTGGGCATTACTGCTGACGGTTGTGGGGTTTGCGATCAATGCGGCAACCGAGATTTGGATTGCCAAACTGCTGCAATACATCACTGATGCCATCAATCAAAATGACCAGAGTAAGCAAGATTTGTTTCCACTGCTTATTATTGGTCTGTTCTTTGTTCGCGGTGTGGGTAGCTTTTTGGGTAACTATTACTCCGCATTGGTGTCACGCAACTTGGTGTATGAGCTGCGTGTGGAGGTGTTTAATAAGCTGCTGCGTTTGCCAAGTGCGTTTTATTTGGCCAATCCGGCAGGCACTATCTCCTCAAAGCTGATATTTGACGTCGAGCAAGTCACCGCTGCCAGTACCGACTCGATGAAAACGGTGTTGCGAGATGGTTTGACTGTGATTGGTCTGATTGGCTTTTTGCTTTATAGTAATTGGCGTTTGACCTTGATTTTGTTTGTGGTGTTGCCGCCCATATTATGGCTGATTCGCATCGCATCCAAGCGTTATCTCAAGTTGTCAAAAGGTATCCAAGAAACCATGGGGGATGTCAGCCATATCACCAATGAAGTCATCGGTGGCTATCAGGTGGTCAAAAACTACGGCGGCCAAGCTTACGAAGCCGAGCGCTTTGATAAAACCTCCAAAAAGAACCTGCGCCAAGGTATGAAGGTCGTCGTAACCAACAGTATCAACACCCCAGCGGTACAGCTGCTGATGGCCATGGCGATGTCGGTGGTGGTTTGGCTGGCCCTTAGACCATCGGTAATCGACAATATCTCTGCCGGTGAGTTTATCTCGTATATCGCCGCGGCAGGACTGCTCAGTAAGCCGGTTCGATCCCTGACCGATGTCAATCAAAAACTGCAAAAAGGCATTGCCGCGGGTGAGTCCATCTTTGCGCTACTTGATGAGCCAGAAGAAAAAGACACCGGCACGGTCAGCCCAGCGTTGTCTGGGGAGATATCTCTGGACAATATCAGTTTGGTGTATCCCGATTCGACAGTAGCGCTGCGCGACTTTACGCTGGATGTGCGAGCAGGGGAGACGGTAGCCTTGGTAGGGCGCAGCGGTGCTGGTAAGTCTTCATTGGTCAACTTGTTGACGCGTACTTTGTCGACCTCCTCGGGGCAGATTACCTTGGATGGACGGCCGATTGAGGATATCAAGCTTGAGAGTCTGCGCGCGCAGATTGCGATGGTCAATCAGCAGGTAGTGCTATTTAATACCACTGTTTTTAATAACATCGCTTATGGCAGTTTGGCCAATAAGAGCCAAGCAGAGGTAGAAAAAGCAGCCAAAGATGCGTTTGCTCATGATTTTATTATGAAGCTGCCAAATGGCTATCAAAGCGAAATCGGTGCGGAAGGTCTGCAGCTGTCAGGTGGTCAGCGTCAGCGTTTGTCTATCGCTCGGGCACTGCTAAAAGATGCACCGATCCTTATACTAGATGAGGCAACCAGCGCGCTGGACAATGAGTCAGAGTACTATATCCAGCAAGCACTTGATAATGTTATGAAAGACCGGACGACATTGGTCATTGCTCATCGATTGACGACTATTGAGTCCGCCGATCGTATCGCAGTCTTAGATGGTGGTCAGCTTGTAGAGCTGGGCACCCATGATGAGCTGATGCAAAAGCAAGGTCATTATGCCCAGATGTATGCCCGCGATTTTGAGTAGCCGTCAGTGCGTGTAAAGCTTCAAATCAACGAATAAGTGAGCAACCAGCCTTGAGTATTGAGACGACAGTGACGCGTGCATGGCAACGCAAAGCCGCTTGGCTATGGCTGCTGTTGCCTATTAGTTGGCTATATGGTCTCATCATCACGCTGCGTCGTCAGGCTTATCGATGGGGGGTGTTTGCCAGCTATCGGGCGCCCATACCTGTCATGGTCATCGGTAATATCAGTGTGGGCGGTAGCGGCAAGACGCCGCTGATTATTGAGTTGGTGAGCCATCTACAAGCGGTACATCGTATCAAGGTGGGGGTGATTAGTCGCGGCTATGGCGGTGATAATAGCCAGATGCCAGCGCTGGTCGATGCCAGCAGCACCCCTAGCGTGGTCGGCGATGAGCCGTGTTTGATCGTCAATATGACAGGCGTACCGATGGCAGTCAGTCCCAATCGGCAGCAAGCGATCACAACGTTATTGGCCGCTCACCCAGACTTGCAACTGATCATTGCCGATGATGGCTTGCAGCATTATGCACTGCAGCGTGATATAGAGTGGATCGTCGTGGACACCGCTCGCGGTTTTGGTAATAAGCAGCTACTACCGACAGGGTTTTTACGTGAGCCATTGTCTCGGCTTAAGGGTGCCACTGTTGTGTATCATAGCAAGCAACAGACAAGTCCAGCCGCCGAGCACGCAAGCAAGCAAAAGCAGCCGAATCAGCGCCTGCTTATGTATATGCAAGCGGACAGCATGCAGCCTTTATGGGCACCTTCATTGGCGAATACCCAAAAACCAAACGCTGCGAAGGCCGATATACAGACGAGTGAGCAGCAAGATCATCCGGCAGCGCCAAAGACAGGCAGTCAAGTACATGCAGTCAGCGGCATCGGCTATCCGCAGCGTTTTTTTGAGACGCTCACAGATTTAGGCTTTGAGGTCATCGCTCATCCTTATCCAGATCATTATGATTTTACTTTGGCGGAGCTGCTACAGTATCGTCAGCATCCTATTGTCGTTACCACAAAAGACGCTGTAAAAATCAAAGCATTACTCTCAAAGGCCATGGCTAATAATGCGCTAGATGATGATTACCAAGCACTGGTGAGTAGGCTCTGGGTATTACCAGTCACCGCAGTGCTCTCTGATGATTGCTACCACTTATTGACAGAGCAATTACAGAGACTGGATATCGATATCAAATCTCATCAAGCCCTAAAATAAACAAA
This sequence comes from Psychrobacter halodurans, assembly GCF_017498075.1. Classification (NCBI taxonomy): domain Bacteria; kingdom Pseudomonadati; phylum Pseudomonadota; class Gammaproteobacteria; order Moraxellales; family Moraxellaceae; genus Psychrobacter; species Psychrobacter halodurans. The sequence goes on along the minus strand of NZ_JAGBKN010000001.1, from coordinate 34,722 downwards.
AAAATAAAGCGGCTCTAAAAACAGTCATTATCAAAGATAGCCATTATCAAAAACATATAAGACGGTACGTCACATCAAACCTGCTAAGGAAGTAACCATGTCTAACATTGAGTCTGTCATTGACCCTGCTACTGCGTCTATGGCTGCTGTCAAAACTCACATTGTGATTCCTGCCCGCTTTAAGAGTACTCGACTACCTGGCAAGCCGTTGTTAGCTATTCATGGCAAACCGATGATTTTGTGGGTCGCTGAAAAGGCGCAATCGGCACATTTTGCCGATGACCTGTGTATCGCAACTGATGATGAGCGCATTGCTCAGGTTTGTGTGGACGCAGGGTTTGAGGTGGTGATGACCAGCCGCGAGCATGCTTCGGGTACAGATCGCTTAGCGGAAGTTGCAGCCATCAAAGGCTGGGCCGATCAGGATATCGTCATCAACATGCAAGGCGATGAGCCGCTGGTGCCGCCTTTATTATTAGAGCAAGTAAAGAATCTATTGGTCGCGGATAAAGCCAGCGTCATGGCCACCTTGTGTGAGCCGATCGATGATTATGAGACTTTTTTGCGTCCCTCAGTGGTCAAGGTCGTCAGTCAATATACTAATGCACTGCAGCGCGCGCTATATTTTAGCCGCGCGCCCATTCCTTGTGACCGTGACGTGGTATTGGCAGACGAGCCAAACAAACAACCACCCCAAAACGCTTATCGGCATTTGGGGCTTTATGCGTACCGCGTGAGCTTACTACAGCAGTTTGTACATTGGCCACAGACCCCGCTTGAGACCTTAGAGAGTTTGGAGCAATTACGCGTACTAGAAAACGGTGGTCATATTGCCATCGCGACTGCAGCGTGTCATCTGCCGGCTGGGGTCGATACCCAAGAGGACTTGGATCGCCTCAATGCAATGGCGTTCACCGACTTTCAGAGCCCGAGCAGCATGACTAACTAAAATAGCCTAAGCAAAACTACCATTAAGCTTTCAAGTCATTTTATAAAGCTGGAGCCATAGGTCATACAATGGAAAATATAGGTGCATCAAAGACTGCAGATGATATTTACTTTGCGCCATTATTGCCATGGCAGCAAGCACTATGGTCGCAGCTCACTGACCGCGTCACTCGGCAGCAGACTTTGCCGCATGCTCTACTGGCCGCAGGCATGCAAGGCATGGGAAAACGTGCTTTTGTTTGGCGTCTGGTGGCGTGGCTGTTATGCCGCGAGCGTGCAACCCATCCGCAAGGAGCGTGCGCCACGTGTGAAAGCTGTCAGTGGCTCAGATCTGGTACACATCCAAGCTTGCAGACGTTGCCACTTATCAGTATGCCAGTCAGTATCGACAATATAGAAACTAAAGAAAAAGCCGGTAAAAAAAACACCAAGACCACAAGCAATAGCGCCTTAAAAATAAAAGTAGATGACATCCGCGCGCTACAGCCCTTTATTTATCAAGGTGGCCAAGGCCTGCGCATCTGTGTGTTAGACCATGCAGAGCAAATGACGGTCGCTGCTGCCAACGCGCTGCTCAAGACCTTGGAGGAGCCGCAAGCGCAGGTACATTTGTTTTTGATTAGCGACAGTCCAGCCCAACTGTTACCCACGATCAAAAGCCGCGTCCAGCAATTGGCGTTACAGATGATTGAGCCTGCAGTCGCCATGGATTATGTAACGCAGGCACTTGGGGCGACGGTCAACCGTGAAGCCGTGAGTCCAGCCGCGCTTCGCCAGCTTATACAACTGGCTAATGGCGCGCCGCTCGCTGCGATCGCCTTGGCCAACGCCCCATGGTATAGCAAGCGTGCCTTATGGCTGACGACTTGGCTGGCGCTGCGAAGTGGCAAACGTAGTAGCGTGGCGGCTAGTGACTATTGGCAATCACAGCTTAGTATTATAGAGTTTATTCAGCTCTCTGAGCTGATGCTGCTCGACATACGCCGCGTCTGTTTAGGTCTAGCAGTGCTACAGCAGGATATCAATTGGACAGCGCTTACGAGCGATCAGGCTGATGGCAGTACCCCTGACGACAGTGCTATAGAAGCATTTTTTCATCGCTTACAGCAAAGCAAAGTTGCGCTACAACAAAATGTGCAAGAAAAATTTGCCTATGATAAGCTGATGCAAGAATTGGCGCGTTTATAAACCAACATTTAAAACGAGCGCTCACTCATAAACATTTAACCCAATGACTAAAGGAAGCTGACTATGGCCATGCCAGGACGCGGCGGGGTCTTAACCTGCCATATTGAAGACATCGAAACGCTATATGCCAGCTACTTATCTTTTGTGACCAATGGAGCGTTATTTGTACCGTCTGATCGTCCACAGCAGTTGGGCGATGAAGTGTTTATTGCCATCACGTTGCCAAACTCCAGCGAGCGTTTACCGATGAATGGTAAGGTGGTATGGATCAACTCTAAAACCCAAAGTGGCCGGCCAGCCGGTTTTGCGGTACAAATCGGCACCGATATCGCAGGGCAAAGAATCAAAAACGAAGTAGAACGTTTATTGGCTGGCAAAATCGACAGCTTGCAATCTACTTATACCATGTAGCTGACGCATTATGGTGATGACTGGCACGCTATGCTAGGCGTATAAAAAAGGCCGCGGTATCTCATTTAAGATACCGCGGCCTTTTTGTTTGAGACTGAGTAGGGTGAAATAGCCGTAAGCTGTCAATAACGCGGTGGCACGTACATATCATCTGGGATAGGCTCGCGGTAGTATTCATCATCGCGTTTGCGCTCTGGTAGCTCGACTTCATCACGCGGTACTTCTTTATAAGGGATTTGCTCGAGCAAATGGGCGATACAATTGAGGCGCGCGCGTTTTTTGTTATTGCCTTCTACCACCCACCACGGCGCTTCAGGAATATGAGTGCGCTCAAACATGGTTTCTTTGGCTTTGGTGTAGTCCTCCCAGCGTCGCCGCGACTCCAAATCCATTGGGGAGAGCTTCCACTGCTTGAGTGGGTCATGAATACGGCTCATAAAGCGTGAGTGCTGCTCGTCATCGGTGATCGAAAACCAGTATTTGACCAAGCGAATACCCGAGCGCACGAGCATGCGTTCAAACTCAGGCACCGACTGAAAAAACTCCTCATACTGAGCATCGGTACAAAACCCCATGACGCGCTCAACCCCGACGCGGTTGTACCAGCTGCGATCAAACAAGACGATCTCGCCAGCCGCTGGTAAGTGAGCGACATAACGCTGAAAGTACCACTGCGACTGCTCACGCTCTGTCGGTGCGGGCAGAGCAGCGACGCGGCATACCCGTGGGTTTAGGCGCTGGGTGATGCGCTTGATCGCGCCGCCTTTGCCCGCCGAGTCGCGTCCTTCAAATATCACAACGATACGCTCGCCGCGATCGACCACCCAGTCTTGTAGCTTGATAAGCTCGCGCTGCAGGCGCACCAGCTCCTGAAAGTACAGTCGGCGATCCAGCCTTTCTTGTTCGCTCATCTCCCGCCCATCAAAACGAAAATCACGCACATAATCATCTATTTCGTTTTCTAGCTCTTCATCATAGGTGTCGATAAGGTCTTCGTGCATTTTACGGCGTAGCTCATCATCAAACACTTCCTTGTCCATCCGACTGATAAAGCTGTTTTGCTCGGGTGGGCTAAGCTTTTGACGCTCTTGTGTGGTTAAGAGTCTTGGGTCAATCGCCGAAGGAATTTTACTCATAAAAAGCTCCTGCCAAATATTATTATGATTTTGTTTGTTGTGGTCTTTACTTTAGCACATCTGGCAGGGGGACTAGGCGGTAGGTGTGTTTGATTATTGTGTGAAGTGGCCTTTGATAAGACAACGGTCATCGGTTTTATTGGCTGATTGTATACACAAAAAAACACCCATTAATCGCGTGATTAATGGGTGTTTTAGACAACCGAAGCTATCTGTCTGTTAAACAGACAATGGCGGTATTATTTTTCTAGGATACACGTGACGCCTTGGCCACCTGCTGCACAGATAGAGATCAGAGCGCGGCCTGAGCCTTTTTGATCCAGTAGCTTAGCTGCAGTGGCTAGGATACGGCCGCCTGTCGCTGCAAATGGATGGCCTGCTGCCAATGATGAACCGTTTACGTTTAGCTTGCTGCGATCGATGGAGCCAAGTGGTGCATCAAGACCCAGACGTTCTTGACAGAATGTCTCATCTTCCCATGCTGCAAGCGTTGAGAGTACTTGTGACGCAAACGCTTCGTGGATTTCATAAAAGTCGAAGTCTTGCAGCGTTAGTCCAGCACGCTCAAGCATACGCGGTACCGCATAGGCAGGTGCCATTAGCAAGCCTTCAGTAGTACCTGACTTGCCGATGAAATCAACAGCCGCTGTTTCTTGGTGCGTGATGTACGCCAATGGCTTGAGGCCGTGTTCTTTTGCCCACTCATCCGTACCGAGTAGGACGCAAGAGGCGCCATCAGTGAGTGGGGTAGAGTTGGCCGCTGTCATGGTTGGGTTGGCGTTCTTTTTACCAAATACTGGCTTTAGCTTGCCCAACTTTTCGAGCGTGGTGTCTGGGCGCAAGTTGTTGTCACGAGTTAAGCCTTTATATGGCGTGATAAGGTCGTCAAAGAAGCCTTCGTCATAAGCACGTGCTAGGTTTTTGTGGCTGTTAAACGCCAGCTCGTCTTGGGCTTCGCGGCTGATATTCCACTCAAGCGCGGTGATGGCTTGGTGCTCACCCATTGATAGGCCGGTACGCGGCTCACCGTTTTGCGGGGTGTCGATCAAATCTTTAGGGTTTAGCCCCATTAGTGCTTTTAGGCGCTGCTTGTTGTCTTTTGCCGCACCGAGTTTGATAAGGACTTTGCGCAGACCATCACCGATAGCGATAGGCGCATCAGAGGTGGTATCGACACCGCCTGTGATGGCTGAGTCAATCAAACCAAGGGCGATTTTGTTGGCAGAGGCAAAGGTCGCTTGTAAGCCAGTACCACAGGCTTGTGAGATATCGTACGTTGGCGTATGAGGGTTTAGAGCTGTGTTTAGCGTCGCCTCGCGCGTTAAGTTGATGTCGCGGCTCAGCTTCATGACCGCACCAGAGACGACTTCTCCGATGATTTCGTCTTGTAGGTTATAACGCTCGACCAAACCATCTAATGCAGCGGTTAGCATGTCCGTATTGCTGACGTCAGCGTAAGTGCCGTTTGAGCGGGCAAAGGGGATACGGTTGCCGCCCAAGATTGCGACGCGGTTTAGGTTTGAGGCTGGTTTGGCCTTTTTTGATTGGGTAGCAGCTGCTGTTTTGCCGACGGCTGCGGCAGCGCCCTCAGTGGTTTTTTTGCTGTCAGCACCTTTGGTTGTAGTGTCTTTTTTGCTGCTATCGGTAGATTTTACGACAGTGCTTTCAACGACTGGACTATCAGGGTGATTGTTTTTATTACTCATAATATTATCCTTAAAGAGTATGGGTACAAAAGAAAAAGGGTGGCTGCTGGCCATTATTTATTACTTACTATGGTCATCTATGATAAGACGTTTTTACCAGCATAATGTATGTCTTTGGCAAACGATGTGACGCTTACTTGTCGCCGCTTGGTCAGGATTTTTAGAAGCAAAAGAGCGGCTTGAAAACTCAGACTATTTTTGTAAACTCAGGCGTCTCGATTATTATCATTGCATAATAATGCATTTGATAATATATTGTTATCGATAATTGCATTTGCCATAACTTATGGGTCTGATTTTAACACAGTATCAGGCACGGTGACGCGAAAAAAAGTTGCCATCTTGTATACTGGCTTGTTTACAGATTGTTGTAGACTTTGTCAGTTTTTGGACTTGTTTATAGCGGAAGTGTATAGTTAAGCCAGATTTTAATGCATTTACTAAATATCAATAATGATGCGTCCGGTGAGTCTATATAATAGGCGCATTGCATTTTTAATTATTTTAACCATTTATTATAGGGATTATATTATGTCAGACCGTTATGGTGATTTTGTTCAGTCGTCTATTGGCAAAAAAGTGGCCAAAAATTTAGGTCTACCACTGCCAGTGACGTTAGATCGTTTTGAGAGCGGTGAGCCTTTGGTACGTGGCAGTGTGTTGGTTGGTCGCGCTGATGGCGACGACAAAAGCGTAAGCGCTGCAGTGGCCCGCATCTTATCAGAGGTCCATGCAGATGTGTACGTCAATAGTAGCGACGATATCAAAGATGCGCTGGCTGATGCTGGTGTAGACGCAAAAGCCAATACTGGCGGCGATGATAAGTTTAAAGTATTGCTATTTGATGCCAGTAATATCAGTAATGCCGACCAGCTAAAAGCAGTATATGCATTTTTTCATACAGTGGCGCGCCGTGTCGAAAAATCAGGCCGTGTCATCATTATTGGCCGTACGCCAGAAAACCTCACAGACATTGAAGCTGCCTTGGCGCAGCGTGCGCTTGAGGGTTTTGTGAAGTCTGTTGGTAAAGAGTTTAAGCGCGGTATCACCGCCCAGTTGGTCTACGTCGAAGAAGGTGCTGAGCAAAATCTTGATTCAACGCTGCGTTTCTTTACCTCAGCGCGCTCAGCGTATGTATCAGGACAAGTGGTACGTGTCAGTAAAGGTGACACAGTAGATGTCGATTGGACACAGCCTTTAGGTGGCAAAACCATGCTGGTGACAGGTGCCAGCCGTGGTATCGGTGAAGCAATCGCGCGCGTATTGGCTCGCGAAGGCGCTCACGTTATCTGCTTAGATGTACCTCAGCAGCAGGCAGATCTACAAAAAGTCGCAAGTGAAATCAGCGGCTCTGTGCTGACAGTCGATATCACCAGCGAGGATGCAGGCAAGCAAATCGCAGAGGCGGCACAAAAGCGCGGTGGGCTTGATTCAATCATTCATAATGCTGGAGTCACGCGCGATAAGACGTTGGCAAAAATGGATGAAAAAAAGTGGGATATGGTCATCGATATCAACCTAGCTAGCATCGCACGACTCAATCGCTATCTATTAGAAAATGATGTATTAAAAGACAACGCACGTATCGTATGTGTGTCATCTATCTCAGGCATCGCAGGCAACATGGGACAAACCAACTATGCCACTTCTAAAGCGGGCGTCATCGGACTGGTCAATGCCACCGCCAAACAGTTAGAAGATAATGCCAAGGGTATGACCATTAACGCTGTGGCACCAGGCTTTATCGAAACGCAAATGACAGAGGCCATCCCTTTTGCTATTCGTGAAGCAGGTCGCCGCATGAACTCCATGAGCCAAGGCGGTCTGCCAGTAGACGTGGCCGAGACCATCGCTTGGTTTGCCTCTCCTGCATCGGGTGGCCTAAATGGCAACATCGTTCGCGTTTGTGGTCAAAGCTTACTGGGTGCTTAATACAAGCAATTGTCCGTGCATAGCTAAACTGTGGCAAAAGTAAGTAAGGTAAGTATCGCTAAAGAATAAAGCGGTGCTCACATCGTAATGTGAGGTTTTTCTTGATTGCCTAACATATGCTTACGAAAAAATTGCTGATAAATTGTAATAAAGCTGCCCAAGGGTGGCTTTTTTATGATAAAAACGTAGAATTCATGATAACAATGCCCCAAAAGGTTTGCTCCAGCCCCACTTAGGATTTATTTATGTCAGACAAACACTATGATGCGTTGCCAAAAGCGCATACAACTTATGCCAATATCGTCAAAAGCTTATTGCCTATCGGTAACAGTGGCAAAGTCAGTAAAGATCAGTTACCACAAGCGACTTACTACGTCGATGACCTCCATATTGATCAAGAGAATTTAGACGATTATCGTAAGATTTGTGGTTTTGCAGATAATGGCAAAGTGCCTATTACTTATTTTTCTGTGTTGTCGCAGACGCTGCAAATGAACATGATGGTCAAAGAGCCGTTTCCCTTTGCGATGCTCGGTCTCGTACACGTAGACAACAGTGTGACGCAGTATCGTCCTATCGGCGAGCGTGAAACAGTGGCGATGTCTGTGACTTTTGATAATCTGCGTGACCATGCCCAAGGTCAACAGTTTGATTTTGTCACGACCGTCAAATCAAAAGACGAGGTGGTGTGGGAAGGTACATCAACCTACCTATCACGTGGCAAAAAACCCAGCAGCAGTAAAGATAAAAAAAGCAAACCGCGCCCAGTTACCGTAAAACCGACTATCGATGACAATGGGACCCACAGTGTTTTTGAAGTACCAGAAGATATTGGCCGTCGTTATGCGTTTGTCTCAGGGGATTTTAACCTCATTCACTTGCATCCGCTATCGGCACGGGCCTTTGGTTTTCCAAAAGCGATTGCTCATGGTATGTGGTCGAAAGCCAAATGTCTCGCGCTGATGGATGAGTTGCCTGATGCCTGTACTGTCGATGTGTCCTTTAAACTCCCTATCTTTTTGCCTGCTGAAGTAGAGCTGATTGCCGAGCCGGTATCACAGCTACAAAACACAGATGATGGTTGTGAGTTTGGTCTATTTAGCGCCAAAAACGACAAGCCCCATCTAGCGGGTTTGGTAACGCTCAAGACCGCTAAGTAAATACAGCTGGGGCTCTCGCGTAACTGCTATCGAAAGTTATGGCGAACGGATCAAGCGCGTTTAAGGATTAAAGCGCGTTTGTCTTTATATATATCCTACGTAGACAGACTAACGAATCTTTTTATTATTATGACCTCACATACTACAGTAACAACCCCAAATCCAGATCAAATCAATGATGTCGCAGCGACTAACACCGCTGCTGCCAATGACGCTGCAGCAGGCGACAGCGCCACAGCTGATGCGGACAATGTGGACAATGGCATCGAGCTTTCGACCATCTTTGAGCCTTATTTTCGTCCTGACGCCAATACCATCGTATGCGGCGCTCTGGATGAACAAAAAGTTGAGGCATTGGCAAAGGCTGGCGTCGAGCTGGTCATCAACTTGCAGCCTGATGACGAGCTGAGCTTCGATGAAGCTGCCGCCGTCAAGCGCGCAGGCATGTATTATGAGCAGCTGCCTGTCAGCGGCGCTGCTGATTTAAAGCAGCTAAAAGTATTGGCATTTGATAATATCCTGCGCCAGTATCACGGCAAAAAGGTAGCCCTACACTGTGGCTCTGGTAATAGAGTGGGCGCGGTGACGGCACTGCGCGCCGGCTGGCTACGCGGCCGCAAAATGGATACGGCCATGGCACGGGGACGTAGTCACGGTCTGAGCAAGCTAGAAGATGAGGTGTATAATCGTTTGTTGGTCCCGCGCTAAGAAGATATACCCTAAAGTAATCGGCTAATAGAACAAAAGGCGACCAAACGGTGGCCTTTTTATGATAATAGAGTAAGGCTGCCATGACTGAGACAATGAACAAAACCAACGAACGCGATGACGCTCAAATAAATACTACCCTGCAGCAGCGCCAACAGCAATTGCTGACAAAATTACAGCTTGATGATGCGCCAGCTGGCGGGGCGCTAGTAGTCTATCAGGCGGGCGAGTGTATCGCTCGTGCTAGTGTGGGCTTGGCGCGTCCAGAGATGGCATGGCAACCGCAAACCCTAGCGATTAACTTTTCGACCGGTAAAGGGGTGCTCGCGGCTCTGGTTCATGTATTGGTCTCCAAACAGCTACTCGCTTATGACGTCCCCATTGCCCAGTATTGGCCGGCATTTGCGGCTAATGGCAAAGCGCATGTTACGCTGCGGCAGGTGATGTCGCACCAAGCTGATCTCTTTGCAATTACCAGTATTGAGGCAGATAGCGAGGCGGTACTAGACTGGTCGTATATGCGCAAAAAAGTTGCCGACATGACCATGACTCAACCTGACCAAGCCGACGCTTACGACTCCGCTTATAGTGCGCTAATCTACGGCTGGGTGCTGGGCGGCTTGGTAGAAGTCGTCACCAAGATGCCACTTGCGCAAGCGCTAAGCCATTATTTGACGACGCCATTAGGGATTGCTGATAGCTGCTATTTTGGGGTGCCAGATGATAAAGTCGACCTTGTCGCCACGCTGGCCAAAGACTTTGATACAGACGAGATGGCAACCCCTAAGCTGCGGCAAAAACGACAAAAACCCACATTAAAACCAGACTCGGCAAATACCTTATTTGTCTATAATCATCTACCAAGTGTGGCGTGTTGGCAGCAGCAAGCCTTACAGATGCAGCGCTCTGTAGCTGCTTCTGGGACGGATAAAGGATATCACCGCCAGCCGGCGTTAACCACTGCAGGTATCAGTCGTCTGTATTTTGATACCAGCCACCTCAATCTAAAAAACTACAAATCAGCGCTTATCCCAGCCGGCAAGCAGCCTATTGATTACTATCAACGACAAACGCTACAAGCCGTTATCCCTGCTGCTAATGGGGTTGCATCGGCTGAGGCGCTGGCGACGATATATGCCATGCTTGCCAATGGCGGGGTATGGCAAGGTCAGACGCTAATCGATCGCGCTACTTTTGAGCAGTTATCCACGCCCCAAGTCACAGGGTTAGACGCAGTCATGCCAGCGCCTATGCATTGGCGCTTGGGTTATCATCGTCTGTTTAGTGTCTGTGCTGATACTGCGGCGGGTTTTGGTCACATGGGCTACAACGGCTCAGTGGCGTGGTGTGATCCATCGCGGAAATTGTCGTTTGCTTTTATTCATAACTTCGATACTACGATGCTCAATGACGTTCGTCAGTTTGCTTTGACCGAAGCAGTACTCGCGTTGATAGCGCCTTAGCAGCACGTAGATAGTGTATAAATTGCTAACATGTTCGATAATGCTTATGTCGAAGGCGGCTTGCTGGGTGTTATTTTGAGCAGCTTTGGCGCACTCAAGCCATGCATAAAGATAGATATCAAAATCACAATAGAGCAGACCACCCATAACTTGAGCGCATCATCGTCTGCAAAGTAGCCGTGGTTGAGCGCATAGGATAAATAATACAAGGTGCCGATACCGCGAATGCCCAAGGCTGAGATTGCGTATTTTTCGGAATGAGGTAGGCCTAGCCCCGATAGGGCGATAAACCCGCCGATAGGACGTATCAGAAGTAAAAACACAAAGCTGACGATGTAGACTCGCCATGTCAGCTCGATGCCTGACTGTAAGCCTTGACCAAGCAGCATCCCAAACACCACCAGTACCAGCGACATGAGTAAGCCTTCTGACTGCTCAGCGAAATCATGGAGTTTTTGATGGTAATCATGCTGGTGCTCTGAGCGGCGAAAGGCAAAGGCTGCGACAAACACCGCGATAAAACCATAGCTCTCTACATACTCGGCCAGTCCATAAGCGACCAGCGTCAGAGCGATCACCACATAGCCTTGCGAGATGGGCGTTTCTTGACTGTATTTAGAAAACACAAGCTTGGCCATGGCTTTGCCAACGACGATACCCACCATCAATCCTGCGCCTATCTTCCACAAAACATCATGAGTAAACCATGACCAGAGCATCTCGCCATCGAAACGCTGACCTGCGCTCAACGCTTCTGCCACCTTGATGGCCAAATAAACAAACGGAAACGCCAATCCGTCATTCAACCCTGCTTCTGAAGTCAAGGTAAAGCGCGGTGTGTCCTCACCGCCAGTGTTTGGTGGGCCGACCTGAATGCTAGACGCCAAGACAGGATCGGTCGGTGCCAACACCGCACCCAACAAAATCGCCGCCCCCATACTCAAACCAAAAGCATAGTAGCCCAACGCTGCCATGGCAAAAATACCAATCGGCATGGTGATGAGCAGCAGCCTGATCGTCGGTCGCCACAGCCGCCAAGAAAGCTCGGTATCAATCTTGATCCCCGCGCCAACCAGTGATACCAAGACCACGATTTCTGTGAGTTTTTCGATGATAAGGCCATTGTCAATCGGATCCAAAAACGATAATGTCGTCCACCAATAACCCATGAGCAATCCAAAGCTTACCTGCAGCATCGGCAATGAGATCGGGGTGCGTTTAAACACGATAGGAAACAGCGCCCCAAACAAAAAGGCGATACCGCAGACCAATAAGAAGACGTTATAGTTTTCAATCATAAAGGGGTGCACGCGACTATGTTATAAAAATATGTTATAAAAATTCTTATCGATAACTATTTAAAAATATTTAATGTATGACGACCTAGTCGATAACCAGCTCACCTAAGTTATCTGACCGGTAGTTTGTCCGAAGTTGTCAGCGCCGCTGCTCTGAGTCAGTCTTATCATGACGCCAAAAATATATTATTACCGCAAAAAATCGTTATCAAAACGCGTGCTGCGTTGTTTTTTGGTGAAAAAAAAGCCTGCGCGATGCAGGCTTTTCTCAACAGCTTGATGTTTTAGAGGGTCGGGATGTCGTTAGCGTTCAACTTGACTCACGTCGCGTATCGCCCCCGTATCTGCACTGGTGGTCATGGCAGCATAAGCGCGTAAGGCTGGTGTCACATAACGCTCACGGCTGACAGGCTTCCACGCATCACGGCCACGTGCTTCCATCTCTTCGCGGCGCGCCGCCAGCTCGGCATCACTGACTTGCATGTTGATAGTGCGGTTTGGGATATCGATATGAATGGTGTCGCCTTCCATAACCAAACCAATCGCGCCGCCTTCCGCCGCTTCTGGGCTGGCGTGACCAATAGAGAGGCCAGAGGTACCACCAGAGAAGCGGCCGTCAGTCAGCAGCGCACACTCTTTGCCCAAGCCTTTAGACTTAAGATACGTAGTAGGGTATAGCATCTCTTGCATACCAGGGCCACCTTTTGGTCCTTCATAGCGAATGATGACCACATCACCTGCGACGATCTCATCTGCCAATACGGCGGCGACGGCTGCGTCTTGCGACTCAAAAATACGCGCGCGACCTGTAAAGGTTAAAATACTTTCATCAACGCCTGCGGTTTTGACCACACAGCCACGCTCAGCGATATTGCCATAAAGCACGGCAAGGCCGCCATCTGTTGAGTAAGCGTGTTTGACACTACGGATACAGCCTGACTCGCGATTGACATCGAGGTTTGGCCACTCTTTCGCCTGCGAAAACGCTTGAGTGGTACGTACACCGCCCGGTGCTGCAACATATAGCGCCCGTGCTTCGGTGTTATCAGGATTCATAATGTCCCATTTGTCGATGGCTTCTTTCATCGTGGCACTATGGATGGTCGGTATGTCGGTGGTCAATAGGCCTGCTCGATCAAGCTCGGCGAGTAATGCCATCACGCCGCCTGCACGGTGGACGTCTTCCATATGGTACTTTTGTGAGGCAGGCGCGACTTTAGATAGGCAAGGCACACCGCGGCTTAGGCGATCGATGTCCGCCATTTTAAAATCCACTTCTGCTTCGTTGGCGGCCGCCAGTAAATGCAAGATGGTGTTGGTCGAGCCGCCCATGGCGATATCGAGGCTCATGGCGTTTTCAAACGCAGCTTTGGTGGCGATAGAGCGCGGCAAGACAGACTCATCGTCTTGCTCATAGCGGCGTTTGGCCAATGAGACAATCGTGCGGCCCGCTTCTAAAAACAACTCGCGGCGTAGCGCATGGGTTGCAAGCAGTGAGCCATTGCCGGGCAATGATAGCCCCAGTGCTTCGGTTAAGCAGTTCATGGAGTTGGCAGTAAACATACCAGAGCACGAGCCGCAAGTCGGGCAGGCAGAGCTTTCGATAGCCAAAACGTCTTCGTCACTGATGGTGTCATCAGCGGCATCCATCATGGCATCGACCAAGTCGAGCTTGCGAATGGCGTTGCCTTTACTATCAGTGGTATGGACATCGCTGCCGCCATCATTGTTATGACTATGAGCCACCGTACTGGCTATGACTTTACCAGCCTCCATAGGCCCACCAGAGACGAATACTACAGGAATATTAAGACGCATCGCGGCCATCAACATACCTGGGGTGATCTTGTCACAGTTAGAGATACATACCAAGGCATCGGCGCAGTGGGCATTGACCATGTATTCAACTGAGTCAGCGATCAGATCGCGGCTGGGTAATGAGTACAGCATGCCGCTATGGCCCATGGCGATACCATCGTCGACCGCAATGGTATTAAACTCCTTTGCCACACCGCCTGCTTTTTCGATCTCACGTGCAACCATCTGACCCAAATCCTTTAGGTGTACGTGACCGGGTACAAACTGAGTAAATGAGTTGGCAATGGCAATGATTGGCTTGCCAAAGTCGCCATCAGTCATGCCAGTTGCACGCCACAGTGCGCGAGCACCTGCCATGTTGCGACCACCGGTAGAGGTTTTTGAGCGATAATCCATGTGATTTTCCTTACAAATAGGCGAGGTTTATAAAAAAGTGCAGCCTCAGCTGTGATGATAGTGTGCTTTTTATACTAAATAACGACCAATGAATAATACTAGGTCATGACCATACCATTAGATATGAATGACAAAAATATGCCATGATCATGTGGTATTCATCGTATCGATAAAATCTTATTTTAATAGCAATGTGCCGTCCTGCAAGCGCATCAACGATAAACCACAAGAAACCATAAGGCGGCCCAACACGACAATTTATGCTAGGCGCTCTAAGATGGCTTTGTCAAACCAAGGCAGATCGGTTTTATCCGCTTCTAGTCGGGCGATAACCTCTAGAGCGTGAGGCGCTGGCAACAGCTGATACTCAGCGCTGGCGGCGATGGGTAATATCCGCTCGTTTGTCGCGGTTTGTGAGTCAGTATCCTCTAAAACAGAGACAAGCGTTTGTTTGTCGTTTTTGTAGAGTACATCGACGCGGCCAAAGAACTGCCAGTCTTTTAAGGCGGTGCTCAGCGCATCCACCGCTTCTTTGGTATAGATCTGCTCGGTGTCTTTGCCCGTATTGGTCCAGTGCAGACGCACAGCTAACTGCAGGGCCTCGCTAAACACCACCAGTGAGCCGATGACCTTGATGTGCCAAGGACTGCTGATGAGCGCGGCCTCAATCCCAATGAGCTGCGCGGCTTCACTGGCACTCATCGGCCTATTAAACTGAGCCAGTAGGGCAGGTGTGAGCGGGTTGGCTTGCTTGATGGTATCGTCTAAGCTGTCGTAATGATATAAAAAAGGCAGCGGCAACTCCTGCGTCACTGTTTTTTTGCTGACTTTGCAGTTGTGTATTTGCCAATGAATGCTGCTATCGGTCAGCGCCTCGGCCAAAATCACGCTATTAGGCGGCAGGCTCTGCGCTGGGTGCTCAGTACGCGTTTCTGCAGCAGAGCTGGCGGCTAAATGGTCGTTTAGGTTGTCGTTTGATAAAGGCGTCGGCAAGGTAGGCGAATCCATAAATATAGCATCATTAAAGTAGAGGGTTAATATAACATTTAAAGCCTATGAGTCGCCAATAAATTGCTGAGCGAGTCGGCGCATATTGGTATGGGCGTTTTGATTGACAAGTCAGCAATTGGCTTGTACTCAGGCGCTGTTTCGTCCACTATATAACACTTGTTGTGAGCAAAGCTTCCGAGTCATTCACTCACCACACTGGCCAATGAATAAAGGAATAACAATGAATCAAAACAATCACGTTCAGTATGACGACAATAACATCTTTGCAAAAATGCTAAAGGGTGAGATTCCATATCATAAGGTTTTTGAAGACGATAAAACCCTTGCCTTTATGGATATCATGCCACAAGCAAAAGGCCACGTACTGGTCATCCCCAAACAAAAAGCAATCGAATTGGCTGATCTGGAGCCAGAATATGCGGCAGCGGTACTGATGACTGCCAAAAAAGTCATGCAAGCGCAGCGCCAAGTGTTCGAGCGCGAAGGCATCATCCAAATGCAGCTAAATGGTTCGCAAGCTGGGCAGACAGTGTTTCATTATCATGTCCATCTGATTCCATCGAGTATTCATGAGCTAGGCCGTCATGCCGTCACCCAAGCGGATCAAGGCGAGCTGGCAGATCTGGCGCAACAGCTTGCCGCAGTTATTGCAGGATAATATTGCCATTGTAGACAAACAAATATATCTTATACATTAAAGGCGGCTAACAAGCTGCCTTTTTTGTTGCTTGGTAATAGTCATGTAACAATCGTTAAAGTAGTGTTACAAGGACAGAGATTGTCTGGGGTTTTTTAAAAGAGTGTGATAAATATCATAATGGCTGACTGTTGGTTAAGCAGTTCTGTCTTTAGAACCCATTCATCAAACCAGTGCCCATAAGCAGACAATGTCAGAAGTAAGAAGTCAAAAATGCAGTATCAAGTATTTATCAGACATTTTATGCAAAAAATATTTTAATAAGCACGGTTGATCGGTTTTGTCACTTTTTGAGGATATCACTTCTATGAGTAAATTACCTCGCTCCACTATTTTGTTGCCAGTTTTCGTCCCAGCGGCGGCTATCATGCTGCTATTGGTGATTGGTACTGCTATCAATCCAGAGGCGGCCGGTGAGCTATTTAGTACCGTGCTGGCATTTACCACTGAGACGTTCGGCTGGTTTTATATGCTGGCAGTTGCCATATTTTTGATGTTTGTCATCGTGTTGGCGTTTTCGCCTTATGGCAGTATCAAATTAGGCCCTGACCATGCAGAAGCTGAATATCAGTTTCTTGAATGGTTTGCTATGCTGTTTTCGGCAGGTTACGGCATTGCCTTGCTCTTTTATGGTGTCGCCGAGCCGGTCTTACATTTTGCCAGTCCACCACTCTCAGAGCCGCAGACGATTGAGGCGGCCAAAGAGGCGATGCAGATTGCCTATTTTCATTGGGGGTTTCATATTTGGGCGATATACGGCGTCGTGGGGCTGTCCTTGGCGTATTTTTCCTTTCGGCACGGCTTACCGCTGTCGGTGCGCTCAACCCTCTATCCCTTAATCGGTGACAAAATCCATGGGCCTATCGGACATACGGTGGATGTGTTTGCGATTTTGGGTACCATGTTTGGTATCGCCACCAGTTTGGGTCTGTCTGTGGCTCAGATTAATGCAGGCTTGAATTACTTATTGCCCGATATGATTCCAGTGAGCACCACCGTACAAGTCATCATCATTGCGCTGGTGACCACCGCAGCACTGGTGTCTGTGCTGGCTGGGATGGATAAGGGCGTCAAACGCCTGTCTATCTTAAACATGGTGCTGGCCACGGCTTTGATGATCTTTGTGTTTGTGGTCGGGCCGTCGATATTTATCCTAAATGCCTTTATGGAAAATACAGGCAGTTATTTGGGCAATATCGTTGAGCGTACCTTTAGCCTACAAGCTTATCAGTCGAGCGATTGGATCGGTAGCTGGACGCTATTTATCTTTGCATGGACGATCGCGTGGGCGCCTTTTGTCGGACTATTTATCGCCAAAATCAGTCGCGGCCGTACCATTCGTGAGTTCGTACTGGGCGTGATGCTTGTGCCAACGCTGTTTACCTTCTTTTGGTTTTCGGTATTTGGGGATACCGCGCTGCATATGATCATGGTCGATGGTTATGAGGCGCTGATCGGTGAGGTACAAAACAACCAAGCCATTGCCTTATTTAAGCTGCTAGAAAACTTACCCTTTACTCAAATTGTCTCGTCATTGACCGTCCTACTGATTATTACTTTTTTTGTGACGTCATCAGACTCAGGGTCATTGGTCATCGACTCGCTCGCCGCTGGTGGTCGTAGTGATACGCCGTGGTGGCAGCGCTCATTTTGGGTAGTTACAGAAGGAGCTGTAGCGGCGGTGCTGCTGATCGCAGGTGGCCTAAGCGCCCTGCAGACAGCGGCTATCGTCAGTGCCTTGCCTTTTGCAGTGATTATCTTAATCTCGACGTTTGGTATGTGGCGTGCGCTACGTATCGAGGGGCATCGTAATCAAAGCCTGGCCACTGACAACCATTTACCGCCGCATCTGCTCAAATTAGACGCATGGCGTGATCGTATTGATTATATTACCAATCAGCCAACGCGCGAAAAGGTGCTCGGCTATATCAAGGGCACGGTGATGTCATCGATGCAGGAGGTTGCAGAAAAATTTGCCGAGACAGGCTGGCTGCCTGAGGTCAACTATGATGAGGTAAACAATCGAGCGGTATTAGAGCTAAGACGCGGTGATAATGTCGAGTTTTGGTACGAGGTGCGCCTATCAGAGCATGAAGTTCCTGACTATTATACTGAAGATATGGCGGGTAATCTGCCACAAGAGCACCATCACCGTGCCGAGGTTTATTTGCGCCGCGGTGGCCAAACCTATGACTTGTATGGTTATCAGCCAGAGTCGGTGATCAACGATATCATCGATCAGTTTGAAAAATATCTGCATTTCGTCAATGTTTCGCCCGATATTTTGCCTTGGCGTATGCAGGAACATGACGATGATATCACCCTAGAGCAGGGCAGTGTGTTTGATAAGTAAGCGGCGCATCGCCTATTTGAAAGTCGTATTGGAAGTCATAGCGGCAAAGGATTGACGTGAATGGCTTGCAATATGCGTACGAACCCTTAGAATAACGGCTTGTTTTCTATGCAAATCAAGCCGTTTTTTATGTCTATAAATACTTCTGCTAATCCTGTGATGGCTGATTCTTCAGCACCAGTTGCCGCTCAGCATCCCTTATTACAGCCGCTTGATATCGGTGGTCTGAGTATCGAAAACCGTCTGATGGTCGCGCCCATGGCCGGCGTGACGGACAACCCTTTTCGTAGACTGTGCAAATCTTTTGGCGCAGGGCATGCTGTCAGTGAGATGATCATCGCCGATACCGCGCTTTATGCCAGCAAAAAGTCTTTGTACCGTGCCAATTTTGATAATGAAATTGCGCCCATCTCGGCACAAATAGCAGGGGCTGAGCCTGATAAATTGGCTGAAGCGGCGCGTTATCAGATTGACAATGGCGCGCAGATTATTGATATCAATATGGGCTGTCCTGCTAAAAAAGTTTGCCGTAAGCTGGCAGGCTCAGCCTTGCTGCAAGACGAAGATTTGGTGGCACGTCTGCTCGATGCGGCAGTAGGTGCAGTCGATGCTCCCGTCACCCTAAAGACGCGACTGGGTTATGAAAATGGCCGCGAAAATATCTTGCGAGTGGCACGCCGCGCTGAGCAAGCTGGTATCGCAGCGATTGCGATTCATGGGCGGACGCGTGAGGATATGTATACAGGTACGGCGCGTTATGAGCTGATACGCGAAGTCAAAGACAGTATCGGTATCCCTGTCATTGCCAATGGCGATATCGATAGCCCTGAAAAAGCCCAATATGTCTACGAGATGACAGGCTGCGATGCGGTGATGATAGGGCGCGCCGCTCAAGGTCAGCCGTGGCTGTTTCGTGATATTGGTCATTTTTTGCGGACAGGTGAGCGGCTATCAGCACCAAGTGTTCGCGAGATTAAAGAGATTGTGCTCGCGCATCTACAAGAGCTGTATGATTTTTATGGCGAATACTCAGGCTGCCGTATTGCGCGTAAGCATATTGCGTGGTATACCACGGGCATCCCAAATTCTAATGCCTTTCGCCAAGCGATGTATGGTGAAGAGAGTACCGCAGGACAGTTTCGTGTGGTCGAGGATTTTTTGTGTACGCATCAGTAGTCACTAGGGCGGGTAAATAATCATCAATCGCGATGTTTGTACTGACGACTCATTCACCTCAGGCCATATTTTTTGCTATCCTACAAAAGAACATAAAACAAACAAAAAGGACTTTTTATGGCCAACCCTTCAAAAAAAGCAATCGCCAAAGCGGTTAAAGATAAGCATATCGTAATCACGGGTGCCTCAAGTGGTATCGGCGAGCGTACCGCTTTTTTACTCAGTGAGTGCGGCGCTCATGTGATTTTGTTGGCACGTACCAAAGACAAGCTAAAAATTGTCGCGGACAATATCGAAACACTCGGTGGCAGGGCCAGTTATTATCCATGTGATTTGACCGATATGGATGATATCGAAGACGTCAGTAAACGGATTCTTGCTGATTTTGGTCATGTCGATGTGTTGGTCAATAATGCGGGGCGCTCGATTCGCCGTTCAGTGCATGAATCAGTCAACCGTTTTCATGACTTTGAGCGCACGATGGATGTCAATTACTTTGGTGCGGTAAAGATTATTTTGGGACTACTTCCGACGATGATTGGCAGAAAGAAGGGTCAAATTGTTAATATCTCCTCCATTGGCGTACTGGCAAACAGTCCGCGTTTTGCCGCTTATGTCGCCTCAAAAGCAGCGCTTGATGCGTTTAGTCGCTGTCTGGCAGCAGAGGTCAAAGGCGATAATATCAAAGTCACCAACATTTTTATGCCACTGGTGCGCACGCCGATGATTGCACCGACCAAGCTGTATCGTTATATGCCAGCATTGATGCCTGATGAGGCGGCGATGATGATCGCTAAAGCTATCGTCCATAAACCAAACAGTATCGCCAGCAACATGGGTAAGTTTGCGTCTGCAAGCTACTCGTTGGTACCTGCATTTAACGTGGGGGTGCAGTCTATTGGCTATCGTATATTCCCAAGTTCGACGGCTGCCCAGACTACCGATAGTAAGCCGAATTTAGCGCAGCGTATTTTTGCAAAAATACTGCCTGGTGAGCATCACTAGTATAAACGCTTAGTAGGGAGTGCAGAAAGGCTTTCTACTGAGGCTTGATCCTTTGAGCATGAGCTATTGATATGGCTTAATATGTCAACGTGGAACTGGTATAAATTTTTCTGGTGTGCGCTGCTCGATGCTGCGTAAAATTCATCCGGTTCTCACGGTATCGTTTTTATACTGAACTCACTATAACAAGCAAAAACAACAGACGGTTTTTTTGTTTTCACGGGGCTGAAGATAAGAGTTTGTTAGCGTTTATACCATTACGTATTTTGTTAAGCGCAGCTGGTAAAGGGCATGCCCTAATAAAACCCGCCATATCGCTCTAACCAAACACCCGCCATAATATCCAAAACAATCCCGCCATAATCACCACAATCAGCAATAAACGTTTTGTCCAATATGGCATTAACGGTTTTTTGTACCCCAAGTTATTTAGCTGGCTATCAACCCCTTGTTGTAAGTCTTTAAAATCTTGAGTCTGCTTGGTGGTTTTGACGCGTGTCTTGATCAGTTTGCCAGATTCTAGCTCTTCTTTTGTTTCTTGCTTTCGATCAAAGCTAATGGCGTGATTAGAGATGCCTTGTTTGTTTGCGATGGTATTGAGTTTTTGTTGCTGCTTTACTTTCAACGCGGTTTCATAAGCGTCTATTCGCACCTTGGCTTCATCCATACTGATATTTTCATCTTGCGCCAATGTTTTGATGGCCATGACGAGGTTGTTTTTTTCAACCATCATGATCACATCTTTTGGCAGCTTTGGATTGACTGGCTTTGAGCTTGGGTCGGGGTTAAACATGGTATTCCTTATTGTCGATGAGCATATAGCATGTGAGCACAGGTTATTATAACCATTTTAACCAAGCACCATTCAAGCGGTGAACGGCAGTTGAGCAGTGGATAAACAAAAAATACCGCCATCATTGTTATGACAGCGGTATATTGCAGTGAGATTATCTGGGTCTCAAGTGGTGGCTTATAGGTCTTTCCAGCGCTGGATAGACTCTTTGATGACTTCTTTGGCCTCAGCCACGTCGCCCCATGATTCAACCACAGTGGTGCCCGCTTTTTTCAGGTCTTTATAATGGCTGAAGTGGAACTGTAGCTGGTTGATCAGTTGTTTAGGTAGGTCTTCTAAGCTGTTGTACGCATTACCGGTATCACGATCGTCCGCTGGTACGACGACGATTTTGTCATCGACTTCGCCATCATCTACAAACTTCATCACGCCGATGACTTTGGCTTTTAAGAAAATACCAGTCGGTAGGGGCTGTTCTGTGATGATCAGCGCATCCAACTCATCGCCATCTTCGTCTAGCGTTTGCGGGATAAAGCCGTAGTTGCAAGGCTTGGCAAAGATTTGTGGGTCAATACGATCCAGCTCAAACACAGCCAATTCGCGGTTCCATTCGATTTTATGGCTGCTACCGGTAGGGATTTCTACTACCACGTTGATGATGCCGCCGTCTACGTCGCCTGCGTCCAAAATTTTATTAAAATCTGCCATAAAATACTCCGATTTGCTTTTGTTTTAAATGTCTAAATACAATAAGAAAAGCTCAAAGGTTGAGCTGAGCTGTCATATAAGTGTGACAGCTGTCTGTACCGCCAGCGATTATAGCAAGTTTGCGACAATTTTTCTCAAAATGCTTAAGTCTAAGCGTGCAAGATATTATGCAAAAAAAGACTCAAAGGCCACAAGCTTTAGCGACTTGGTTTGGGAGCCAACGCGCGCAGTGCTATCTGTCCTGCATGGCGCTGAGCGATATTGTCGATGAGTTTTTGTGTGACGCTCTCATAGCTCAAGGGTTCGCGGGTTTGATCTGCGCTTTGTGTCTTTGGGGAGGATACCATGTTGCTAAAATCAGCCAGCCTAAGCATTTGCATGCCAGCATAGCCACATGGGTTGATGGCATTAAACGCGGATAAATCACAAGTTAAATTAATAGCGATACCGTGGTAACTAAAACCATGCTTAATCTTAAAGCCTAATGACGCCATTTTACCTAACATGATGGACGACGGCTGGATCTCAGTCGATACAATGCCTTTATCGGTAGAGCTGTCGTCATGCTCTGCGCTGGTATCGGCATAGAGATAGACGCCTGGCGCATCACGGCGCGCTTGGGCACGAATGCGCGTATCATCAGCTGTGTGGTTTTGTAAGCAGTCATTGATCACATCTTCGATGGCTTGCTCAGCGTGTGAGACTAAATTGCGCACACTCCAGCCCAAGCTCTCTAAATCAAATAACCAATACAGCACCAATTGCCCATGACCGTGCCAAGTCACCTGACCACCACGATCGGTTTTGATAACTGGGGTGTCTGTACGCTGCAAAATGTGCTCTTCTTTACCCGCTTGTCCTAAGGTATAGACATCATTGTGATCGACGATCCACAGCTCATCAGGCGTGCGCTGCTGTTTGGTTTTTTTTAACTCAATACGTGTCAGCGTGCGCGCGAGCATCGCATCCAAGGTAGGGACATAATCGGCCGCGGACAAAGACTTACTGATCAGCGTGTCACTCAGGGGTTGTATGGCGTTTTGCATGGCAGTCACAACGTATGGTAGATATAGAGAATTGGTAAAAGATATGAAGGCAAGGGCGTGTCCTCTTCAATCGATAGCCATCAAATGAGTTAAAATGGCTAAATCTGACCAAACAGTATCAAATAGCTAAAGAATATCTCGATATTATCTGCGCTATTTTCGGTATTTGATTACAATGTTTGGCGGCAATTCATCTCATTTTTATTGCTATTTTTAAATGAGGGCACGCCCAAGTAGGTCAGTTGCCTAAAGTGTAGCAGTTTTTGGCAGTGTCGCCCAAACTTATCTGCTTATCAGATACCGCCCAAATAAAAATTTGGAAATTAGAAAGTTTGGCCGCGGCGTAAGCGATGACTTTTGCTCTATTAAAAAACGCACTAGTCAGTTTAAAATGCTATTCATTGCTCAGTCGATGCGCTACATTAAGGTAGCCCGTCAGAGTGTCTTAAAAGCGTAAGGGATGCAACTTTATGACTGTTTTTATGACGGATTTTGGTTGGGTCTGCTAAAGACGAAGACAGGTAGGATGTGCGCTAAAAATACAGCACCGCTCGCCCAAAAAAGTATATCAGTCCCAACGCATATAACAAGGAAGAGACATGACAGACAATACACAAAATATCAATGAGCATATGCCGCATCAAGCCTCTAGTATTGCGCACACCGCCGAAGAGATGCGTGCGCAATTTGAGCATCTACAAGCGCTGAGCCGTACGCAGCCGATAAACGACTGGGCCACGCGTGAGACGCAGCTGGATAACCTTGAGATGATGCTCAGCGACAATCAATCCAGCTTTGCCAGTGCCATCAGCGCTGACTTTGGCCATCGCAGTGAGTCTGAGACGCAGTTTGCTGAGTTGTTCCCGAGTTTTACAGGGATTAGTCATGCCAAAAAACACGGCAAAAAATGGATGAAGCCCCAGCGTGCGCCTATCTCGGCACTGTATATGCCAGCCCACAACGAAATCCAGCCGCAGCCGTTAGGGGTGGTCGGCATCATGGTGCCTTGGAACTATCCACTGTTTTTGGCCGTAGGTCCGATGATAGATGCGCTCGCCGCTGGCAATAGAATCATGATCAAAATGAGTGAGGCGGCACCAAAGTTTGCGCAGACGTTCGCCGATGCTGTGGCTCGTTATTTTTCCTCCGACATGATATGTGTAGTGCTGGGAGAGGTCGATATCGCGGTGGCTTTTAGTGAGCTGCCGTTTGATCATTTGCTGTATACTGGTTCGACAGCGGTCGGCAAAAAAGTCATGGCCGCCGCCGCCCCCAATCTGACGCCAGTGACGTTAGAGCTGGGTGGTAAGTCGCCGGTGATCGTCTTGGATGATGCCAATTTGGAGTCGGCGGTCAATCGCGTGATGATGGGCAAGACACTAAATGCCGGTCAAACCTGTATCGCCCCTGATTATGTGCTGATTCCCCGTCGTTATCATGAGTCATTTATCCAGGCGGCAAAAGACTGGATGGATAAGCACTATCCTGATATTGAGCACAATCCTGACTACTCGCGCATCATCAATGGCGCTCAGTTTACGCGCGTAAAAAGCTATTTGGACGCGCTACCAAGCGAGCAGGTGCATGCGCTGACCTCAGCTGATGCCAACAGCGAAACACGCCTGATGCCGCCTGTGATCGTTCGGGAACCTGCATTAGACAGTGAGGTCATGGACAATGAGATTTTTGCGCCGATTTTGCCTTTGATACACTACGAAACGCTAGATGATGCCATTCACTTGGTCAATTCGCGCCCGCGTCCGCTGGCTTTGTATGTATTTGGCGATCATCAAGGCGATATAGAGCAAGTGCGTAATCGCACGGTTTCAGGTGGTCTGTGTGTCAACGAGGTCATCATGCACGTGGCGCAGCACGACTTACCCTTTGGCGGCGTTGGTGATTCGGGGACCGGTGCTTATCATGGTAAGGCAGGGTTTGAGCGTCTTAGTCACATGAAGCCTGTGTTTGTACAGGCCAAGCTCAACGGCATGAATTTACTACTACCGCCTTATGGTGGACTGTTTAAAAAAGCCATGGCTCTATTTTTAAAGTAGCACTCAAACACAGTCGCCTTGTAAGTAACTGTATCCGATATAGTCATGTTCAATGTGGCCATGTTCAATGTGGCCTTATGGCGACATGTTTTACGCATCTACCTAGGTAGGTGCTTTTTTTTGGTCAAATAGCGGTATGCCGCGCGTCGGTAGTGAACAATAAGCATTTGTCATCTCTGTGAGAAGTCGCTACACTTTGTAGTACCTCTAAACAACGGTAACCTGTCATTTAAGCCAATCGCTCATGCGTGCTACTGACGCAAGAGATTCGTTCATACTTATGTGTAGGTATAGGCGAGCGGCACCCATCATCAATAGGACTGAGCATGCGCCAATGGATTGCGTTAAGTTTACTCTGTATGAGTACATTACTCCTGCCCGTGACGGCCTCGGCGGCCTGCCAATCACCTGTCAAATTTGGCGCGCTGACATGGGAGAGTGGTCAGTTTATCTCTGGGGTACTCAAGTATATCGTCGAAGATGGCTATGAGTGTGCGGTCGAGGAGGTGCCAGGTGCTGGCCCTGCGCTCGAAACCGCACTGGCGCAAGACGATATTCAAGTCATCGGTGAGCAGTGGGTTGGGCGCTCACCGATCATGGAGCAGGCCATTGCGCAAGATAAAGTTGCTGTCATCGGTGATACGCTCAAAGGCGGCGCAACCCAAGGCTGGTATGTGCCCAAATACGTGCTAGAAGAAAATCCGGGACTGCGCAGCTACCAAGATTTGCCCAAGTATGCCCATTTGTTTGAAGACCCAGAAGATCCAGGCAGTGCTCGTTTTATGAATTGCCCTTCTGGCTGGACCTGTGAAGTGTTTAACACGCGGCTACTGAAAAATACAGGATTGGATGGTGTGTTTAACAACGCGCACCCCGGTACGGGCGCGGCACTCGATGCCGAGATATCGTCTGCATTTGAGCAGCACAAACCCTTATTGTTTTATTACTGGCAGCCGACAGGGCTGATGGCGAAATACGACTTTGCCGCGCTTGAGTTTCCCGCGCACGATGATGCTTGTTGGCAGGATTTGCTGCGCGCAGATGGCAGCGCTGACTGCGTCTCAGGCTTCCCCGTTTCTCCTTTGGGGATTGCTGTCTCTACCCCGTTTATAGCGTCCCACCCAGCGCTGGTTGATGTTTTTAACAACGTACAGTTTAGTGCCGATGCGCTCAATGGCGCTATCTTAGAGATGAGTGAAAACAAACGTAGCGGCGAAGAGCAAGCGTTGGTGTTTTTGCGCGAGCATCCAGACGTCTGGCGCACGTGGGTGACTGACGAAGCGGCCACCAATCTAGCAGCGCAGTTAGGCATTAGCCTCACAGGTGCGGCAGCCAACGATAGCACTATCGCTCATGATGATGGCATCAATAATCACGCATTTGGCCTTGCATCGAGTTTCCCATCATGGTCGCTTGAGACCCCGCTCAATAACACCTTGGCAAGCGTGGTAAAAAACTACGGTGAGGTGTTTCGTACCATCAGTACTTTGGCGCTTACTTATTTATTATTACCGATTGAGCGGCTATTGACTATAATGCCGCCATGGCTGCTTATCTTACTCGTCACGGTGTTGGGATGGTTTGCGGTTCGTAAGGTGTGGTTTGCCTTGGCATGCGGCGCAGGGCTGTTTTTGATCGGTGCTTTTGGGCTGTGGGGCGCGCTGATTGATACTTTTGCCCTGCTAATCGTCTCGGTGCTGGTGACAGTGGTGATTGGCATTCCAATTGGGATTGCGATGTCGGGCAGTAAGATACTGCGTAAGATAGTCACGCCCATTTTGGATGTGATGCAGACCATGCCAAGCTTTGTATATTTGATTCCGGTGCTGATGCTATTTGGAATTGGTAAGGTGCCAGCGCTGTTTGCTACCGTTATTTATGCCTTGCCGCCGCTGATTCGCCTGACGACGCTGGGTATTACCCAAGTCGATCATGAGATGATCGAGGCAGGGCGCTCGTTTGGCAGTACGCATCGTCAGCTGCTGATTTGGATTAAGCTACCACAAGCATTACCAAGTATCATGGCGGGGATCAATCAAGCAGTGATGATGTCACTGTCCATGGTGGTGCTGGCTTCTATGATTGGGGCGCCAGGTCTTGGCGAGGATGTACTGCAGTCTATTCAAACGCTAAATATCGGTCAAGGGCTACAAGCAGGCACCGCGATCGTCATCGTCGCCATTATCATTGATCGTATCACTCAGGCATTTGGTCAAGGCAAGCGCGCCCGCCAACAAACCATCGACGCTGGCAAGCGTCCGATAGGTTGATAAGTAGCGGCTGCATCGAGCTAAGCTGTGCTAAACCGCATAAAAACCCCATAGCGAGAACCATGATGAACCATATTCAGCTTGAAAATATCAGTAAGATTTATAATGCCAGCACGGCGCAGGCGCAGGTAGCTTTATCGCTATTGGCGCAAGGGATGGACAGTACCGAGGTCAAAGAGCAGACAGGGTATTCGGTCGGGCTTTATGACATCAACCTCGCCATCAAAGCAGGGGAGCTGCACTGTATCATGGGGCTCTCAGGCTCAGGCAAGTCGACTTTGATACGGCATATCAATCGTCTAATAGACCCAAGCTGTGGCAAAATATGGGTCGATACCAGCCTGCATGCAACAAACCCTAGGCGCGCGCCTGCCACGGCAGTGGCAGAGGAGACGCAGACTACAGCGCAAACAGGATCGTCTGCTATCGATATATTGACGCTCAATGATAAAGCGCTGCAGCAGTATCGTCAGCATACCGTCAGTATGGTGTTTCAGCACTTCGGCCTAGTACCGCACATGACCGTCATACAAAACGTCGCCTATGGCCTACGGGTACGAAAGATGAGTACTAAAGCGCGCCATGAGATTGCACGGCATTGGCTCAATGAAGTTGGACTGCCCAATCTAGAGCACAGCTACCCTGACGAGCTATCAGGCGGTATGCAGCAGCGGGTTGGGCTGGCACGGGCACTGGCGACAGACAACCCAATCTTGCTGATGGATGAGGCGTTTTCTGCCCTTGATCCGCTGATTCGTGCTCAGCTACAAGACCAGCTGCTGGAGCTGCAAAATCGGCTGAACAAGACCATCGTTTTTATTACCCATGATATCGATGAGGCCATCAAGGTCGGCCAACGCATCAGCATCTTAAACGGTGGTCGTTTGGTACAGACGGGCACCCCGCAGCAGCTACGTCACGACCCTGCTGATGATTATGTGGCACAGTTTATGCACACTAAGTCGTGATGCTGCTAGTGGCTTTTTTATTGACAGCAAAGGCATTTTGCACGATAGAGTGTAGGGTTTGATTGGCGATACAGTGGTTAACAAAAACTCAATATGAAACCGCTGTTTTTAATATTGTCTGAATTGTATTTAGGCAGAGATGGTCGTACCATAAAAATATCTGCCACTCATAGCAGTGTTAGTTAAAGGACCCATTATGTCAGACCAGCCTACCGATAAAAACGATCAACCGCGCCACTTAGATTGGTACAAAGATCAGTCAAATATCAGCCACTCTATAAGTAACGTTGCCGCCAACCCCTCATCACAGCATTTAGTAAAACAGCCCTCTCGCTCAAAACCATCACGTTACCTAAAAAACGCCAGCCGCTATGGCGTGATGATGGTGCTCAGTGCTGGGCTGCTGATGGCTTGCGGACAAATGAGTAATGCTGATAATAGTGCCAGTAGTAGTGCTGGCAGGAGTGCCAGTCAGCAAAACAGCGGCGTGACCAGCTCACGAGATATGCTGCCATCTGACATGCTTGGGCAGATGCAAGCATTGCCGCAATTGACCACAGGTCTGGGCGAGACAGGCGCGGCAGTGATCGACCCTGATAAGCCGACCTTGGTTAAGTTTTGGGCGAGCTGGTGCCCGCTGTGTTTGGGCACGCTGGCTGAGACCGAAGCGTGGCGCCTCGATCCTAAGTTCTCTGGTTTAAACGTAGTCACTATGGCAAGTCCTGGTCATCTCAATGAGAAAGCTGAGGGTGAGTTTGCCTCATGGTATGCAGGCGTGCAGTCAGCGTATCCCAAACTACCGGTATTGACTGACCCTTCTGGCGCTATCATCAAGCAGCTGGGCGTGCAGGTCTATCCAAGCTGGGCGATACTGGATAAAAACGGCAACTTGGTACACTTAGTCAAAGGCAATATATCGCCCGAACAAGCGTATGCGCTGGCGGACAATGCCGAAAACGACTTTGCCGAGCTAAAGGCTGGCAGTAGCAAGCCTGCAAACGCCCAAGCGGCAGCCAGCAATAGTAAGATTGAAACCATCAAGCAAAAAGATGGGGTGTATTATAATGACAAAGGCAACGCCATCAATACCCGCTCTATCTATCTGGCAGGCGGCTGCTTTTGGGGTGTTGAAGCCTATATGGAGCGTGTCGATGGCGTGGTCGATGCGCTATCAGGCTATGCCAATGGGGATACTGCCAACCCCAGTTATGAGCAGGTCATTCGCGACTCAGGGCATGTTGAAGCAGTAAAAGTCACTTATGATGCTGATAAGATAGATCTTGATACGGTTTTGCAGCATTATTTTCGCGTCATTGACCCGACCAGCCTAAACAAACAAGGCAATGATCGCGGTGTGCAGTATCGTACTGGGGTGTATTATACCGATCAAGACGATAAAGCGGTCATCGACGCGGCGCTAAAGCGAGTACAGAGCCAATATAAGCAAAAAGTTGTGGTCGAAAATGAGCCGTTAGACAACTTTTATGTGGCGGAGATGTATCATCAAGACTATCTGGCAAAAAACCCCAATGGCTACTGTCATGTCGATCTCAGCCTTGCCGATGATAAGCTTGAGAGTACGGCGCCACCCAAGCTTGCGGCTGTCAGCACCGTCGCAGAAGCGCTAGAGCCCAAGCGTTATGCTGGGTTTGATAAAGGTGCGCTAAAGCAGACGCTCACCAAAGCTCAGTACAATATCACTCAACAAGCAGGGACAGAGCGGGCGTTTAGTCATGAGTATGATGACTTGTTTGCCCCTGGGATTTATGTCGATGTGGTCTCGGGCGAGCCTTTGTTTTTATCCACTGATAAGTACCAGTCAGGCTGCGGTTGGCCAAGCTTTACCAAGCCCATTGATATGTAGGTGATTACCCAGCACGAAGACCGAGCGTTTAATATGGTGCGTACCGAGGTGCGCTCGCGGGTCGCGGACTCACACTTGGGTCATGTGTTCCCCGATGGGCCAAAGGATCGTGGCGGCCTACGTTATTGTATCAATGGTGGCGCGCTGCAGTTTATCCCCGTCGATGTGATGCCGCAGTCAGGCTATGCGCCTTTGGTCAAACTGATTACATCGTAGTGGTATCGACAGCGTTGTACAATGTTATACACTGTTTTGCTATTTTTGACCCATTTAGCTGACTCTTAGCTGACTATCAATTAAATTGAGGACACGCCTTAATAAAAGCACCAAGAAAGCATGAACTCTGAAAAAAGCAGCAAATTTCGTTATACTTGACGACTGATGAATGCGCGCTGCAAACGTGCTGTTTGTGCGCCATATCTGGTTGTTTATCATATTGTATACTGTGTCGCTTTGAGTATTAGGTGACGTTATTTTTTATTTCTGTGTTTTTAAGGCCATAGTATGACCGTTACCTATGCACCTATTATTACCTCGTTACTTGATAACGATTTGTACAAATTCACCATGCTCCAAGCCATGCTGCATCAGTTTCCACAGACGCATGGGGTTTATCGTTTTCGTTGCCGCAATAATAAGGATACTGTCTATCCCTTAGCCGATATCAAAGACGCTCTAGAGCAGCAACTAGATAGTCTGTGCGAGTTACGGTTTTTGGAAGATGAATTAGAGTATCTGCGCGGTTTGCGCTTTATTCGTTCAGACTTCGTCGATTATCTTGAGCTGTTTAAGCTCAAGCGCCGTTTTATCACCGTCAGCACCGATGAGAAAGACAGACTGTGCATCGATATCGAAGGACCGATGATACAGGCGATGTTTTTTGAAGTGTTTGTTTTGGCCATTGTCAATGAGTTGTATTTTAGTGCCTTATCAGATTCTCAAGTCTTGGCAGAAGGCCAGCGCCGGCTAGACGCCAAAGTTGAGCTATTGCATCATTATGCAGCCGAGCAAAGCAGCTATAACCCCGATACACCGCCTTTTATCGTGGCTGATTTTGGTACGCGTCGCCGCTTTAGCAAATCTTGGCAAGCGCATGTGGTGGAGACCCTACACAAGGCTGCCCCAAAGATAGTTGGCGGCACCTCAAACGTTTATCTAGCAAAAAAACTGGGAATGACGCCGATCGGTACGATGGCGCACGAGTTTATGCAGGCATTTCAGGCATTGGATGTGCGTTTGCGCGATTCACAAAAAGCCGCGCTGGAAGCGTGGGTCCATGAGTATCGCGGCGACTTAGGAATCGCGCTGACAGATGTCGTCGGTATGGATGCGTTTTTGCGTGATTTTGACTTGTATTTTGCCAAGCTGTTTGATGGCTTGCGTCACGACAGTGGCGACCCCTATGTGTGGGGTGACAAGGCCATCGCGCATTATAAAAAGCTCAAGATAAACCCTAAGACTAAGATTTTGACTTTTAGTGATGGTTTGGATTTGGACAAAGCGTGGGAGCTGCATCAGTATTTTAAAGACCGTATCAAAACCAGCTTTGGTATCGGCACCAACTTGACCAATGACATGGGCATCACCCCAATCAATATCGTGTTAAAGCTGGTCGAGTGTAACGGTCAGCCTGTGGCAAAATTGTCTGACAGCCCAGGCAAGACCATGATTAACAACGATACTTATCTTGCCTATCTTCGCCAAGTGTTTGAGGTGGATACGCCATAATAAAGCGCCATTAGCGGTTGCTATTTTGATCACTACTCTCTGTGCGATCTTCTTCAGCAAACGCCGCATCTAGCGCTTGCTGTACGGCATTGATGCGGGTTTCGCAGACGCGATACGCGGCGATTGACTCTTCGACCGTGGTCATAAGGTTGTCGATGTCTGGTTCATCTTGCTGCTGTAGCTGCTCGGCATTGGTCTTTAAAATATCGTAAGCCGCCTTAAAGGTTTTTGGGGCGGCTTTTTTGCGTCGGCGAGTCGGGGTGGTCATAAGGTATTCCTAATCTCTGGTAATGGTTTTGGTAGATAACAGGGTTTAAGTAATTAGTTCTTAAACGTTGTTGTCTGATTCGGTTAGCGTATTAGCAGATTCTGTTCTCTTGTGATTGTCTTTAACCTCAACAATCTGTGCCTGTGCTTTGCCATCCTTTAAGACGATATGAATGGTTTGCTCAGGATAAAGCTGCGTGCTGCTGGTCAGAGTTTGTTTGTCTTTGGCATCAGTGAGCATGGTATAGCCTTGCTTGAGCACACGAGAAGGACGGTGCAAAAGGACAATGTCGCGCAGATGCTCGCTGTTACGCTGCGCTTGTATGACGCGCAGCTGGGCGGTTTGTATCATTGTTTTTTGGTAGTTTTGACTATAAGTAGAAGCGGCTGCTAATTGCTGATAAGCCAAGGATTGAGTCTGTGCACGCAGATTGCTGGTGAGTCTGGCGGCCTGCTTAACTTGGCGCTGGGCGCTTTGCTGAATGCTACGCCACGCATAATCACTGTCTTTTCGCAGTGCGGTCAGCTGGCCGATGGTTTGCGATTGGATATGGCTCAATTGTCGTGACGTTTTTTGCTCAGCCATCGTGAGCTGCTGTGTGGCGGCTTGTTTGATTTGTGCTTGGTATTGCAGCGTTTGGGTAATGAGCTGAGCCAGATGGCTGATAATCGCTGCGATGACTTTTGATGGCGTATCAAAGCTGGTATGCGCCACCTCATCTAGAATGACTTTATCTCGCTCATGGCCGATGCCGACCCACACGGGAATAGGCTGCTCAGCCACCAATGCTGCCAGCTCATAGTCATTTAAGTAAGCCAAATCGCCCACCGCGCCGCCGCCGCGGATAATTACTAATAAATCTGGCAAACGCTGATAGGTATCTTGGAATTGCTGCTGCGCACTGACGATGGCTTGGCGAATCTCACTTGGCGCATGATTGCCCTGAAAGGTGGCATGATGATAATGAAACTGACAGGCACCGGTACTGGCTAAGCGGTCTGCATCGGCTTGAAAGTCGCCCAATCCTGCGGCTTTTTCGGGGGCGATGACCAGCACATGCTCGATATCAAACGGTGTCGGTAGCTGCTGATTGAGGTGCAGGAGTCCTTCGCCCGTTAAGCGGTCGACCATCTCAGCATACTGCCGCGCCAAATCGCCTAACGTGTAGCTTGGATCGATATCCTCGATCGTGAGCGAAAAGCCATACTGCGCATGAAAACCTGCCGATACTTTGAGCAGTACGGTCAGATCGCGCTCAAGCGGCATGCCCGTGGCGCGCTCAAACTTCGCCAAAACGCGGGCGGCCTTAAAGCGCCAGAGGTTGCCGCGGCAGCTGGCCACGACCTTACCGTCGTCATCTTTTTCGGCCAACTCAAAATAATAATGTCCGCCTTTGCTCGATAAGTTGCGAATCTCAGCCTTCACCCACACGCGATGGTTAAAGGTTTCTTTTACCACCATCTCTACCGCCGACAAGTAGTCACTTAAGCGCAGCACCGTGTCTTCTAAACTGACTTCTAGGCTGTTTTCTTGCTCAGCAAGCTCAGCTTCTAACGTCGCCAAGTCTTTGGCAGGGGCTAGGACTTTGGCTTGTTTGATATTTGAGAGATTGGGTTTGCGCATAATAGGAGACCAAAGCCGACTAAGACATAAAGGTATTAAAGTGAGACAGAAAGGTATGAAATGGTTGCTATCAAAACCAAAGAGACCATGTTGTAAAAAGCAATGCGGCAAAAAGCGCGGCAAAAAAACAACCAACCCTATCAATCAGAGAGCAAGACAAGTTGACAATCCGCGGAATAGCGCCGCGTGTATCGCTTGAGGTTTTGAGCTGATGATAGTTTACCTCAAAAGCGCAGTCACAAAAAGAGAAGCCAACCGGTCTGCTGCATAAATGCTGTGACAAACAGAAGGGCTGGCGAGTGGCTAGCGGCGGTGTTTGCGCACCATCACGTTATTGGCAGCGAATTATTGGCAGCGAAAGCTGATGGTGTATTCATAGTCGTCATCACGCGATAAATCTGGTGAACCGGTACCAAAGATACTACCGAGCACCGCGCCAGCTTGTCCAACCATGCGGCCTGTGCGCTCATCTAAGATACCATTGTAGTTGACTGTGTCCTCAATGATAATTACTTGCTTGCTGCGGCACGTTTTTTGAGCGCTATCGATGGCGTTTTGTTGCGCTTTGACTTTTGTATCGGCGATACCCGTGGTCTCGTAGGTAGCGTTGGCGCGTTGAATGACCGGTGATGACGGGGTGCTTTGGCAGGCGCTCAAAGCAAGTGCGGCGGCCAATGTGGCACCAAAAGCGGCGGTTTTATTCATAGTAATCATAATGTATTCCTCAATTTAGATGTTGAGTATTGTAATGATAAATGGCACTGACGCTTTGCCAGTCACCACTACACAATCAGTATGAATCTAACCCATTCGGCGCTTTGGTGTCTAGGTAGTTATTGTGTGCGCTCTTACCGTTGTCTTACTTGTAGGCATTTAGGCGGTTACTAGGGTGTGTCCTCATTTTAAAAATGGCGATAAAAATGAGATAAATCGCCGTCAAACAAGGAAAATAGCGCAGATAATATTGAGATATTAGTCAGCTATTTGACACCGT